>CALXQW010000014.1 GCA_944390805.1 uncultured Opitutales bacterium
AGGGACGATATAATATTATGCGGAGAGCCCGTTTACAGCTGGTTTGGACTCCGTGCGGAAGACAGGGACTTTGAGGAAGGAACACATGTTGTTGTAAATCTTGTTGCTGAAAATGGCCCGGCAAAAAAAGCCGGATTTAAACCAGGAGACGTAATTTTGGAAGTGTGCGGCAAGACAGTTCAAAATAATACGCAGATGCGCGCAATTACGTTTTTTGTGCGTCCGGGAGAGGTGGCTAAGTTTAAGGTGTTGAGGGACGGGAAGATTGTAAGGTTAGATTTGATTGCGGAAAAGATGGATTCTGAGATAGTTAAATCGGCGGAGAAGGGACTTAAGCCGGACTTCGGCGAGAATTCCATATGTGCCGCAAGACAGGGCGAAAAAGAGAAATCGAAGTCCGGAGCGGCAAAAGGTGGCGCCGGTGTCTCCGAAGGGGGAGAAAAAGTTCTGAAATGAACAACTCCGATTATATAGACAGCAATGCGGAAGGTGAAGTTGGAATAGTGGAGTTTTCCGATTTCCACTGCGCTGAACCGCTCGACTTTGCGCTCGGCGGAAGGCTTGAGTCTTTCAACATACGCTATGAGACATACGGAACGCTAAATGCGGAGAAGTCCAACGCAATATTGGTCTGCCACGCTCTTAGCGGAGACCACCACTGCGCAGGGGTATATTCCATATCCGACAAAAAACAAGGATGGTGGAACAATATAATAGGCCCGAACAAACCGCTGGATACAAATAAATATTTTGTGATAGGCTCAAACTGCATAGGCGGCTGTCTGGGATCTACAGGGCCGGGCAGTATAAATCCGGCGACAGGCAAGCCGTACAATATGACCTTTCCCATAGTTACCATAAAAGATATGGTGGCTGCGCAAAAGAGGCTGGTGGATTTTCTAGGCATAAAAAAATTAAAGCTGATAATAGGCGGATCTATGGGAGGCATGCAGGCTCTCCAATGGGCTGTGGATTATCCTGATAGTGCTGAAAAAATTATAGCTTTGGCTACAACGGCCTATCAGAACGCGCAGGCTATAGCCTTTAACGAGGTGGGCAGATCTGCCATAATGAGGGATCCGTTGTGGAACGGTGGGTCTTATACGCATTCGTCGTTTCCGGCAGACGGGCTTTCAACGGCAAGAATGATGGCGCATATAACCTATCTTTCAAAGGTTGGGCTCGACGCAAAATTTGGTAGGCACAAGCGCAATTTGCAAAGCGGAGATCCAAACTCCATATTCCTTCCGAGTTTTGAGATAGAAAATTATCTGCACCATCAGGGCGACAGCTTTGTGAACAGGTTCGACGCTAACACCTATCTTTATTTTACAAAGGCGCTGGACATTTTTGACTTGCGCGGAAAAAATGGCACGCTTGAGGAGACTTTTGAGAGTGTAAAAGCGCCGGTTCTGACAGTTGGGTTTACGTCGGATTGGCTATTTCCGCCGTCGCAGAACAAGGAGATAGTAAATGCGCTCATACGCATAAAAAAGCGCGCGGCATACGCTGAAGTGGAAAGCCAGCTTGGGCACGACTCTTTTCTGATAGAGTCTCCGCGCCTATACGAACTTATAAGGAATTTTTTAGATGCAAACGCCTAAGAAGGACAACAATTTCTCCAAAAGAAAAGTTGAGCTTGGCGCCATAAGTGAATGGGTGTCGGAAGGCGAGAGCGTGCTCGACTTGGGATGCGGTAGGGGAGTGCTTCTTGAAAAGCTCGTAAGGGAAAAGAAGATTTACGGAGTTGGAGTTGATAGCGATTTCGAGAAGATTTCGCGGGCGATAAAGCGCGGTCTTAACGTAATACACGGAGACATATGCGAGGCGCTCTCCAGCTTTGAGGACAAATCTTTCGATTGGATAGTCTGCTCAAGAACCCTGCCGGAGCTTGAAGATCCGGAGAGGGTTGTAAAGGAGTCTTTGAGGGTTGCCCGCCGCGTTGCTGTGGGATTTATAAACCACGGATTTTGGATAAACAGGCTAAATTATCTTTTTAAAGGCGAAAGAATAGTAAATAAGGTGTATCCAGACCGCTGGTGGCAGTCGAGGCCGACAAACCCAATAAGCGTAAGCGCATTTAAAGATTTTTGCGAAACTAACGATATAACCATAAATAGAAGGCGTTTTCTCGGTGCAAACTGGCGTACAAGAATAGAGTTTATGCCAAATTTGTTTTCCGGATACGCAATATTTGAATTAACTCAGAACAAATAAAGATGAGCGAAGAAAATAAAACAGAGGAAAAACAAGTCCCCCAGAACGAACAGATAAAAAAGCTCTTTTTAAAGGAGCGCAAAATATTTTTGTGGGACGAGGTTACCGATGAGAGTGCCGCAGATGCGGTAGAAAAGCTTCTGTATCTGAATATGCAGGACTCCAAAAAGGATATAACATTTTACATAAGCACTCCCGGAGGTTCCATAAGCGCCGGAATGGCCATTTACGATACCATGAAGCTTATAAAGGCTCCGGTGAATGTTGTTGTGACAGGCATTGCCATGAGCATGGGATCAATACTTCTTTCCGCCGCCAAAAAAGGCAGAAGATTTTTGTTCCCGCATGCGCGCGTTATGATACACCAGCCGCTAATAATGGGGCAGATGAGCGGAACTGCGGTTGATATCCACATACAGGCCCAGGAGATGGAGCGTATGAGGGAAGAGCTAAACCATATATTGGCAGACGCCTCTGGCCAGCCGTACGAGAAAGTCTGCAAAGATACCGATAGAGACTTCTATATGACGGCTCAGGAGGCAATAGACTACGGCTTGGCGGATAAAATCGTAACGGAAATATAAATCGATTATCGAAAAAAAAGATTTGAAGTTTTTTGCGTAAACTGTTTTATCGGACGCGCAAACAAAAAAACAAACACAAACTTAATGGCAAATAATTCACTTCCTCAAGGCGGATACAAACCGGGCGGATATAGGCCCGGCGGAAACGCCTCAAATCCAAGATTCCAGAAAGGTAAAACTTTCGGACCGCGCCGCAACGAGAGAATAAGGGCGCCAAAAATTAGGGTCATAGGCCCAAATGGAACGCAGATAGGAGTTATGACTCCGTATGAAGCTCTCGGTATAGCCCGCAAACTTGGTCTGGATTTGCTGGAGGTCTCGCCGACGGCGGAACCGCCTGTATGCAGAATTCTCGACTATGGAAAATACATGTACGAGGAATCTAAAAAACAGAAGTCTCACAAGTCGTCGGCGCCAAAGCTAAAGGAGATTAAGCTCCGCCCGACAACAGAAAATCACGACTTCATGACAAAGCTTCGCAGTGCGGAGAAATTCCTCTATGCGGGCAATAAGCTCAAGATTACTCTGACCATGCGCGGCAGGGAAATGGAATATAAAGACCAGGCCTTTGAGAATGTAAAAAGGTGCATAGATGAGCTTTCACATGTTGGCACTAAGGATTCCGAGCCAAGGCTTGCCGGCAGAAATATAACGGTAACCGTATCTCCTTTACCTCAGGCACAGCGCAAATTGAAGTATTCAAACTCTGCCGACGAAATGCCAGAGGACGACTCTGACGCAGAGTAGTTATAGGCATAAAAACCATTCAGGCGGCGCTTGCTCGCCGCTTGTAAAGGTTTAAGATGAGTTTTTACTGAGGAGATTTCTGGGGTTTCGGATTTTAATTTTTGTCCAGAAGAGGTGGGGGTATTGCAGGAATAGAGATGTTTGATAGAGATTTTAAGGGAACTAGCAGACCGGAAGATGCAAATATTGCTCTCTGCCGTCCGGACGGATTTCTCTATCCGCAATCTTCCGCTGTATTTGACGCTCTAAAGGGAGCCGAGAGTTTATCTATATCGCGCAGAGGTTTTGTAAAGGCTGTTCTTGCGGCGCTGGCATTTCCAACATTCTTTAGCGGAGCTGAGGCTCTGGAAATAAAAGGGGTTGAGTATGTATCTATTCCGCAGGTAGCCAAAATGATGGGAATGCGCTGGAAGACCATAGTGGCAAAGAAGAGGCAGAACATTTACAGTGCCTATTCTCAGCTTTCCTTCGATGTGCACCAGCGCGATATGGTTCTAAATGGAAACAAGATTTGGCTTGGGTTTCCTGTGGCGCTTTCGGGCAGCACTCTTTATATGGCCTTGAGCGATTATTACAAAAACTTGCGTCCTATACTTTTTCCAAGCACTTCAGGAACAGTTCCAAGTTCTTATACCGTAGTAATAGACGCCGGGCATGGCGGGAAAGATAACGGCGCACAGAACAAAAGGCTGGGGCTTATTGAAAAAAACGCAACTTTGGATTTGGCAAAAAGGGTTGGTGCAATACTGAAGGCAAGAGGACACAGGGTGTTATATACCCGCACAAAAGATGTGTTTCTTGAGCTTGAAGACCGTTCAAAATATGCCAATGCAAATAGAGGCTCGATATTTTTAAGTTTGCATTTTAATGCTGCGGGTGCGAGTGCGGCGGGCGTGGAAACTTTTGCTCTTACGCCTTCTGGACAGCCATCTACAAGTTCCGTTGGAGCTAGTGTATCTGATAAAAAAAGTTATTTTGGAAACGCGTACGATCCGTGGAATGTACTTCTTGCATATTATATACAAACGCAGATCAGGCAGAAGACCGGCGCTCAAGATAGGGGCATAAAACGCGCGCGCTTTGTGGTGCTTAAGGGCGTAAAGATGCCTGCTGTTCTTGTTGAGGGAGGATTTATTACAAATTCATACGAAGGAAGAAAGCTGATGTCTTCAAAGTACAGGCAAAGCCTTGCAGAGGGCATTGCTGCTGGAGTTACAAAGTATGCTTCTACCTTGTACAGATATAGAAAAAAATAAAAAATTTTTTATAGATAAATTTTTATATGGCTAAGAAAAACGATAAACTTTTAAGCGGACTTACGCTTTTGGGAATACATAAGAATAAGCCTGTGCGCAAATTGGAAACTTTTCCCAATACGGCTAAGGGGCGCTATTACCTGGTTGAATTAGAGACTTCGGAATTTACATGTTTGTGCCCGGCAACCGGACAGCCGGACTTTGCGGATATAAAAATATCTTATGTTCCGGGAGAGAAAATTGTGGAGAGCAAATCTCTAAAGCTTTATTTGTGGTCTTTTAGAAACGAAGGATGTTTCCATGAGCATGTTGTAAACAGAATCTTGGACGATCTGGTTAAGGCTTTAGACCCTGTTTGGTGCGAGGTTCTTGGGCGCTTTAACGCAAGAGGCGGCATAGCTATAAATGTGCGGGCATCGAGCGGTAAAAAACCCGACGGAATTGATTGATTTAATCTCTCGCGCCGTATGTGGAACATACTGCGCAGTTATTTATGCCGCATTTTATGGATATGGGAAAGCTGATTTCACGGGCGCTTCTGTGTGCCGCGGCCGGAATATTGCCTTTGACTCTGACAGTTTCATGTTCGTCTATTTCCTCTGATACATCCTATGCCGACGAAACTTTGCCTGGGTTTAAGAACTTGTTGGACAGTGTAGTTAAGATAGATGTATGGGAGAAAACCCAGTCCGACGGCGGCAGCAGAATAGTGCGCTCTGTTGGCAGTGGGGCGATAATATCAAAAGATGGCCTTATAATTACAAATGCGCACGTTGTTAATATATATGCCCAGAGAATAGTAGTTACGCTGCCTTCTTTGGAGCGTGTAGGAGCGAAATTTATAGGCTGGGACCACTGGACTGATCTTGCGCTTATTCAAATAGACCTCGACGAGGTAAAACGCAGGGGGTTGAAATTCTCCTATGCGCAATTTGGCAACTCAGACGCTCTTTATCCTGGTTGCACAGTTTATGCGGTGGGTACTCCGCATGGTTTTGCTAGAACTGTTACAAAGGGAATAGTATCAAATACAAACAGATTCTTTGAGGGAACCTTGCTTGATAGCGGATATGAAACCGGTTCTTTCAATACCTGGATTCAGACTGATGCGGCGATAAATCCGGGCAATAGCGGTGGCCCTCTGGTATTGCCCGATGGAGAAATTGTTGGAATAAATACGCGCGCGTATCTTGGCGCGGGAAATTTGGGCTTTTCGATACCGTCGAATGTGGCAAAAAGAGTTGCTGAAGAGATTAAAAATTCTGGCGGGGTTGAAAGGAGCTATGTAGGTATAACTCCGGATTCCATGCAAGATATGGAATCTTACTTCGACATAGACGCCAACAGGGGAGTGCTTATAAGAAATGTAGATACGGCCTCTCCTGCTGCGGTTGCGGGAATTTTGCCTGGAGACATTCTGCTGAAGATAAATTCAAAGGAGGTTGACGGGCGTTTCCCGGAACAGATTCCGGAAATAATGAATTCAATATCGTCAATTCCCGTTGGCGATACTGTAAAAATTACAGTTCTGCGCTCAGGAAAAGAAAAGGAATTTGAACTGAAAACGGAACCGCTCGAAAGCCGTGTTGGAAAAGAATACGCCCTTGAAAAATGGGGAGCGGGTATAAGGCAAATTACAAGGGTCTTTGCAAGGGATGCTAAAATTGATACAGACTCAAAACTTCTTGTAATAGGAGTTCGTGAGGGGTTCCCGTTTGACCTTGCTGGAATTGAACGCGGCGACATAATCTTATCGGTCGACAGGAAGAAAGTTAGAACCATGGACGATTTGGAGAAAGTCTATGGGCAGCTTTCCGACGCAAAAAAGGACGTTCTAATTGAGGTGATGCGCTCCCACGGAATATCATTCCATGTATTGAAGGCGCGTTCTGAGTAGTAGGGTAGTTTTCTGCTCTATTCCAAATGGGAATTCATCTTGATGTAGATATGCGGTGTATGCATGGTAGATTATGCCTGTTGCCGGATTAATATGTATGGAACTGTGCTTGTTTAAAAATTGTCATTTTTTATGCTGGGATAATACTCTTATTTTCAATATAAGGAAAATGAGATGAAAACTTTATCCGAATATATAAAGCAAGGAATAGATCTTGGAGCTACCGATATTCATTTTTGCGAAAATGAACCCGTCAGGGCGAGAATTAACACTCAGATGACTCCGCTGGACGACGGCTATCCAATCCGGCGCGGCAAGCTGCTTGAGCAGGTTATTGCCTTATGCGATGAAGAAGAGAGGGAAAGGCTAATTGCCAGATTCAATTCCGGGAATGATATAGACTTTTCGTTCACAATACACGCTTCACGCATACGCGCAAATGTATTCAAAACTGAAAAAGGAGTTGGAGCGTCTTTGAGGATAATTCCGCATACTCCTCTTACGGCTTCGCAGATAGGAATACCCTTTGCTGCGCTTGATGTATGTAAGGCAAGCCACGGCATATTTGTAATTACCGGGGCGAGCGGGTCTGGGAAATCAACCACGCTTGCGGCATTGGTAGAGCAGATAAATATGTCGAGAAAAAACCACATAATAACGATAGAAGACCCGATAGAGTACCTTTTTACAAGCAAGCTTTCCATGATCAGTCAGAGGGAGGTTGGCAGGCATTCCCCCAGTTTTTACGACGCCTTGCGTTCAGCCTTGAGAGAAGACCCAGACGTTATCGTGCTTGGCGAAATGCGCGACTTGGAAAGTACCAGAATAGCCATGGAACTTGCAGAGACTGGGCATCTTGTATTCACAACTTTGCACACACGAACTGCTGCGGCTACTATAGACAGAATAATAGGGCAGTTTCCCGCGGGAGACCAACCGGTAATTCGCAGCATGCTTGCCGACAATCTGCTTGGCGTAATGACGCAAGATTTGCTCGTGAAAAAACGTGGTGGCGTAATTGCCGCCTTTGAACTTCTTCTTGCGTCTCCTGCGCTGAGGAATCTGATTAGAGAGGGGAAAACCTACCAAATTTCTACAATAATTCAGACCTCGTCTAAGAGTGGAATGTTCTCTAAGGAAGACTCTCTCGAAAGGCTTGTTGCGGCGGATACGGTGTCGGCCGAAGAGGCGTTGAGAGTAGCTCCGGATAGGGAGGCTTTGCTTGCACGATTAAGGTCTAACCCGCGTATAGATTTAAGAAATATGTACATATAATTCTGTTGATGTGCAAAAAAAATCCCGCCACTGTCTTTGGCGGGATTTTTTACTTTGCCGTATGCTATCTGCGGCTTGCCAGCATAAACTGGAGTATGTACCAGAAAAGCAGCGCAACAGACGCAAATAATCCAAGGGCTGCAGCAACGTATTGCGTGTCGGAATAGTCCCTTGCCACGGCGCTTGTCTGGTATAAAATTGAAGCCGCCGCAAAAAGTATCATGGCTCCCGAAAACCACAAACCAAGTGGGAACCCGAAAAGTATGGAGCATACTATAATTCCCAAAGCCGCAAAAGAACCTATAATTAAAAAGCTCCTTAAGAATGAGAAATCTTTGCCCGAAAACAGAACTGTAAACGTAAGCCCCGCAACCAACGCAGCAGTTAGTATTGCCGCATTTGCTATAGCCTGAGGCGCAATTGCGTTTGCAAGAAGCATAAGCGGCAGGAATATTATGGATTCAGCAATTACATATAGTACAAGGCCTGCGTATTGAATGCCTATAGATGTTGGAGACAACGCCCAACTGTTGGCTATCCACGAAACTCCCATAAACGCAAGAAGCACTATCAGCCAGTTCGACCCGTTCGTCATCTTTACCGCAAGCTCCACCGCCGGCGGGTAATTTATCAAAAACGCCTCAAGCAATCCGAAAAGCAGAAGCGCAACAGCAAGAACCGCGTAGGTCTTGCGTATGAATATAGATCTCGCCGACGCCTTCGCGGCGGAATTTTCAAAATAATTTTCTGTATAACTCATTGTTCTATTCCTTTCTATCGTAAAAAAAGCCGGCATCATAAGTAAAACCGGCTTTTACTGTTATTTTTTATGTGTTTTATGCGCGCGTTTTACTGGTAAACTTACTTGTTTTCAAACCAAACCCTAAACTCGGAATTTTCATCCCAGGTCTGCCCGGCATCGGGGTAGGGCACGAAACGGCGAACGGAACCGTCGGCAAGCTTTACGTCAAGTGCACCCATAAGATCGTCGGCCTTCTCTACGGACGCTATCGGCCGGCCATCAGCCCCTATGGCAATCTTTGCGGGCTTGTCGAAATTCTTTTCAAAGCGCTTATCCATTGCATATACGTAGGGGCCTTTCAATATTGCGTACCTTCCGGAAACAGGATCTGTTTCTATTCTCGGGCGCAAGTCGAACTTTATTGAAACTTCGTCTCCTGCCTTCCATTTTCGCGTCAGCCTGTAATAATCTCCGGCTGGAACTTTTTGCGCGGGTTCACCATTTATAGATACATAGGTATCCTCGCTCCACTGCGGTATCCTAAAGCCTATCTCAAAAGCTTCTGATATGCCTGAGACCTTATCTATACTTATCTTTACGGTGTCGGAATTTATATAGTCCATATCGCCAATCGACAGACGAACCTCTCCGCCATTAAAACTTAGTTCGGCTTTTGCCTTCTCGTAGAAATTTATTCTTAGCCCGTTCTTATGGGTCATGAAAAACATCTTAGGCAGAAGCATCAAGCTGCGCGGACCATTTGCCACACAACAGTTCATGTGCATTGAACAATGCTCTGGGGCCGGAACGCGAATTCCATTCATTTTGCTGAAATGCGCCCACCACGCGCCGTCTTTCCTGTGGGCGGCTATGAGGGCGTTGTAGGCGGCCCTTTCAATGCGGTCGGCATATTTGGATTCACCGGTTAGCCTTAGCATCTGGGAACAGAGCTTTATCCATGTGGTTGTAACGCAAGTTTCCATCCATTCGGCGTAGTCTCTGTATTGCTGGGTTTTCCCGCCAACCCACTTTTCGCATGCCGATCCGGACCCAAGAACAGTTATTTCATTTTCATATATGTTCTCCGCAACAGCTTCAACAGCGTCAAAATATCTCTTGTTGCCAGTTATTCTGTAAAGCTCGGCCAATCCTTCGTAGCAAGACATCATCTCGTATGCCTTACTGCGACCATCGTTGCCAAACTGGCTGTCCTTCTTGTCGGCAGGTTTCCTGAACATCTCTACAACAGGAATTTTTGCCAATGCCTTTGAAATGATTTTTGGACCGTTGTCGCGCTCGTAAGACGATGCTATGTATTCCGCAAAGCCCAGCACCTTTGGATCTGCCGTCTGGCGGTATAAAAGCGCAAAGGGTTCAAGCGCACTGCCTGAAGCCAAGCCTCCCCACCAGTCTATCTTGTTGATATCCAATTTGCCGTCTTCGGGACCAATTCCCGACATTATACTCTGGGCCTCTTTCCGAGCTGCCTGAAGCGTGGATTTATCTCCGGTTCTTTCGTAATCGGCTATAAGTCCAAGCATAACGTACTTGCGGCCCCATAAGTCCCACGCTTTAAGCCTGTATTGGGGCTTGTAGGTTGTTATCTCACCGTTGGGCAATGCTGTTCTAAGAAGCTCGTCTCTGGCGTAATCGAGCCTATCTGCAAGTTTGCCTGAAGGCTCATATGCGTAGGCTAACTGCGCGGATGTGTACCATTTGCCCCAAAATTCTGTCTGCCATCTGTCGGTTTCCATCTTAAGGGCAAAAGGTCTTACCAAAGAGTCTATGTCCCATGTGAGTATATCCCCATTTAAAGACCTTTGTATCTGAGAGTTTATCGTGCCTTTAAGCGATACTTCCCCCGGTTTTGCAAAATTCAGCGAATCCTGCACCTTGGGTTCAAATCCTTCGGCATCCATGTAATATGTGTTTGCCTCTGTCATTGAAACGGATGCTGCTATTGCAAAAAGTATTGCCGTATATTTGTTAGTTTTCATTGCTTCGTGTTGGAAATTTACCGTAAATCGTAGCAGAGGTTGATTTATTGTCAACGTGTAAAACCTCAAAAACTCCAAACAAGTTTCCTGTAGCAAAAATTCCCAAAATAACGAAACGCAATTTTTGTTGTTCGTATAAGTTAGGCGGCGCTATGAAAACAAAAATATTCATACAGACAATTTCGCCTCTTGTCTTGCTTGCCTGTTTGGCGGCATGCAACGGCACAACGATAACTACAAAAACTTATAGAACAGATGGTTCGCTCGAAAGCGAATCTGTCAGCGAAACCTCGGAGACTTCTCTGTCTACAATAAGCCGGGCATTTGCCGAAAACTCAAAGGAGAAATTCAGGCTGGTCTGGCTTGACGCGTCGAAATTCTCTTTTGGCTGCTCTTCTATAGATGCATCTTTGGGTGTTGACTATTTTGAGGCAAACGGCGGATACATATCCATGCCCATGTCCGCCCAAAACGCAATAGGTGCGGAGGAACTTAAGGCCGTATCTAAAATTGCCTCTTCCACAAAATTCACCGGAGCCCTGGCTTACGGAGACTTCAAGGTTTCTTCAAATTCCACTGAAGATGAAAATAGCGGCGGCGGCGAAACGTCTCAGACGCCTCAGGAAAAGGAGTAGGCCAGTGAATACTGAAAATAACAGCGATGATACAAAAATTAAAATAGGCGCCTTTCTGACCTCAAAGGGAGCAGCAATAGGTGCTGCTATAGGCTCTATGCTTGTTCTTTTGGGCTCTGTGCTTGAGGAAAAAACATCTTGGTTTGGCCTTCTTTGCGAGGTTGTAAAATCTGTTCTTTTCCAATGAGGCTGCTTTTGTTTCCTATTTGGTTGCCATGGTTAGACAAGTCTTTTCTTTCTGCATGAGGTATAATACGGAAGGTGAAATTTTATGCCAATTGACATAAATTGTGCTATTGTGGCTTCTGGATTTGGCGATGTGGAAAGCGCCTGGCTTGCAAATGCCATGATTTTTATAGGGGCAATGAGCGCAAGCTTGTTTTATCTTAAGGGCTTCTTTAAAAAAGTTCCTCCCGACCACGAACAATGGCGCAAGATATCCGACTGCGACACCCGCTGCCGCGATGTTTCCGATAGGCATACGCAATTTGCACGTTCCGTCGACGAGCGGCTTAGAGCCATGTCTGAAAAGTCAGCCGCAAGCAGGGAAAAAATATACCTTCGCTTAAGCGCAATAGAGACAAAAGTAGGATCTCTTCAGACTTCGGACGAAATACAGATGCGCAGCATAAATTCAATTTCAGCCAAGCTCGACAGAATCATAGAAAGACATGGATACAAGTAGTCCTGTATGTATCCTTAAGTTGCGGGGCTTTCCCCAGCATATGAGCCTTGCTTGGCAAAAATGGAAAATAAGATGGGTTTCCAGCGCGGCGCGCCTTATGGCGCGCCGTTTCTTTTTTACAAATATTCAATTTGCACCGCATAAATCTTTCCATTAAAAACAACATTTCTTAATACCTTTGGAAAATTTTATGCCTGCATTAATAAGTCTTGCCCATATTGAACCTTTTTAAATGCAACTTACTTTACAGATAAGAGCATAAAAAATCTTTAAGACTCATGCGCGGGAATGTTCTTTCATGAAGTCTTCCAAAATCTCTACCGACCTTGAAACCTGGAAGTTCTCCTCAAAGTATTTTCTGCCGTTGCGTCCAAGCTTACGTCTTAGATTTTCATCTCCAGAAAACCTTTCAACGGCTTGAACAAAAGCGCCTGTATCTGAAGAATTGCACCACAAGCCACATTCCGCAGCAGATTCAATCAAGTCTTTATAGTCTGTATTTGTGTCTGTTGCTGCAAGAATCGGCAGAGAGCTTTGCATGTATCCAAGCGTTTTTGAGGGATAGTTGGGTACTGTGAAATCTGAATTTAAGATAACCAGGCCAACATCGCATCCGCGAGCAGCTTCTATGTAGTCATCGCGCGGCATTTTTGCAAAGTATTTTGCATTTGTAATATTGCGGGATTCTATGAACGATTTAAGCCTTCCAGCTTCACTTCCAGTTCCTATGCACAGAAAATACGCGCGCTTGTTTCCATTTAGGCGCTCCAATGCTCCGCACAAGAATGGAATATCTTGCGGACGGCCCATATTTCCTCCGAATATAAATACGCAGGCTTCAGGCGGAATTCCAAATTTCTTTGAGATAGCCTGCCTTGCGGAACGTTTCTGCTCATCGGAAATCATCGGTGAGAGCTTTTCCGTATTTGGGAAAAGGCAAACCTTATCCTTATTAAGATACGTATTATGCTCTAAAATATATCTTATGTTGCCGTCTGACATGCAGCCTATGGCGTCGGCCGTCTTAAGCATTTTTATCTCCTGCCTCCTGAAATAAAAATGCGGAAGGCTGTGCTTTGAGAACATTTTTAGATCCACGGCGTTTTGCGGAAATATGTCTTTTTGCATTAAATATGCCGGGCATGAAAATTTCTTTTTTGCCCATCTTACTGTTTTCCAAAGCGTCACTGGAGGAGCCTCAAATATTATCAGATCGAATTTTCTTGAACCGAATTTTTCCCCTAAGGCGCGTCTCATCAAATAGGGAAGCTCAATGAAAGCCAGTGCTTTTTGTACTGGTCCTACTGAAAATATCTTTCGTGATGCGACCCTCATAACCTCAATGCCGTTTTCCATTGATACGGATAGTTTCCCTGCGGTGTTGTCGGATACGGCTACACATACATTGTGTCCGTTTTCGACAAGTGCGGTGTCGAGATCTGAATATATATTTGACGCGCCACTTTTGGGGTAGGCTATTGAGATATGAAGAATATTCATTGGCTGTTCAAAACAGGGTGGAAAGGCTGTGCTGCTTGTCAACACGATATTAGAAGGGAAAAATCTGTTTGACTTAAACGCCCGCAGAATCGAGTATTCAAGTTGTACGGATTGAGGGTTTGCATTGCCGGAGCCTTTCGGGGCGGCTCTCTAAAAGCAATTTGCGCACATTTGTATAGATGGATTCTTATCGTTCAGACAGGAAGCTGCTGATGGTTCTCGGCCCCGTGGAGATGGAAAAAGAAATCTCTGATCTGGGGTCTTCGGATATGCGCTATATGCGTACTAAAGATTTTTCGGCTCTGCTTGGCAAGGTGTTCTGCGGTCTGAAATATGTTTTTAAAACGGAAAATCCGGTTCTGATGTTTGCATCTTCGGGGACGGGGGCTATGGAGGCTGCGGTTTCAAACTTTCTCTCAAAATCAGACAGGGCATTATATGTAAACGGGGGAACTTTTGGAGCGCGCTGGGGAGATATATGCCGTGCGCACGCAATTCCAGCGGAAGAAATAAGGGTGCCCTTTGGGGACTCGGTAAAACTTGCCCAAATAAAGAATGCGTTTGCAAAGAAAAGGTTTTCCGCGTTGCTTACAACTCTTGACGAGACCTCATCTGGCGCTCTTACAGACATTGCATCTATAGGCAGGTATCTTAAGAGGGAACATCCAGAAGTTCTATTTATAGTAGACTGCGTCTCAGGTCTTGTGGCCGACAAGTTTTTAGCCGACGAATGGGGGGTTGATGTTGCTGTATCTGCATCTCAAAAAGGATTGGCGCTTCCGCCAGGATTGGGGTTTATGTCGGTTAGCGAAAAAGCCCTGAAATTTGCGGAAAATGTGAAGGAACGCCCGTTTTATTTCGACGTGTTTATTTATCTTGAAAATTGGCGTAGAAACCAAACGCCATTTACTCCTTCGGTCGGAATTATTTTGCAGCTTGCCCGTAGGCTTGAAAAGATACAATCGCGTTCGTTGGAACGCCTCCAGAAAGACTACTTGTGCAAGACAGATCTTTTGCGCGACGGACTTAAAAAATTAGGTTTTAAAGTATTGGCAAAATCTCCTGCAAATTGCGTTACAGCGATAAACTCTGGGCGTTATGATGCTTCTAAAATAGTAGATATAATGCGGAATAAGTACAACATAGAGATAACCCCATCTGGCGGGGAGATGAAAACCTCTGTTTTTAGAGTTGGAAATTTTGGGGCAATAGGTACCGCACAGATTAAGCGGATGTTGTCGGCGTTGGAAAAAACCGTGAAGGAGCTTGAAAATGATAGGTAAAAAAACTGTCGTATATACTTCTGGAACATTCGATCTTCTGCATTCTAACCATCTGAAGATGCTAAGATATGCCCGTTCTTTGGGGGACATTCTCATTGTGGGTGTAAATACGGACGAACTTGTTGCGTCTTATAAGTCCACTCCAATAATTCCCTTCGACGAGCGAATTGAGCTTATAAAGGCTCTCAAATGGCCTGATATTGTAATACCGCAAAAATCTCTCGATCATGCAGACAAAGTTAAGAAGCTGAAGTTTGACATATTCGTAGTTGGAGATGATTGGGCCGGCAAGTACGACTATCTTGAAGACTTGGGTGTAAGCGTTGTATATTTTCCGTATGGCGACGGCGTTAGCTCTTCCAAGTTAAAAAAGCGCATTTATGAAAACTATATGAAACTCAAGGAGACTGCCGACAGCCATCTTGGGGCTGATGTTGATGTGCGCAAGAAGCTTCGTTGATATTTTAAGATGAAATATTTCTACGCTATTTTTGCACTGATAACTATGCTTGTCGGATTTGGGCTTACAATGTGGCCCAACGAGAAGCTAAAAGAAGTTGAGGTGTTCACGCATCAAAGCGGGCATCTTAAGCAGGCTTTCCCAGAGAAGATAGGGGCTATGACTTCTGTAGACAAGCCTTTGGGCAATACTGAGGAGGTTTCCCATGCGGCTTCCGATATACTTGATGTAAGCGAGTTTCTCCATAGGCAGTACAATCTTCCGGACGGCAGGGATTTTACTGTTTACATATCGTATTGGAATCCGGGGAAGTCGGACATAAGGTCAGCTTCGAGGCATACGCCAGACCGCTGCTGGGTTTCCAACGGCTGGAAGATAGACCAGAGCACAAGGAACAATAACGACCATATCTCTGTAAGCGGAAAGCCACTTATGGACGCGTATTTTAGGTTTTACGACTATAACCTTGATTTCGGCAAAAAATATCGTCGCAGTGTTTGGTTTTGGCATATCGTAAACGGCAAGCGCTACGACTATAAAACAAAAGATAACTACACCGCCAATCCGTTTGTCTATTTAAAAAACATGATAGAGCAGGCCTTATACGGTTCTCCGGAGCAGTACTTTGTAAGGGTTGACAGCGCAACAGACCTGCACTCTCTGTTAAAGGAGAAAGACTTTCAGGAGTTCCTAGGAATTCTTGGTAAACTTGTACTTTTTAAGAAGGAAACCGACACAAATGAATGAGAATACAAAATCGGGCAGGGAAGATTTCTTATCTGTGCTAAGGAGCCTGCCTGCAGACACTTTGCTGTTTGCTATTTCTGCATTTGGAATGGCGGCTAATCTTTGCATATTGCTGCGCGAGGTATGGTCAACTCGCATGGATTATTCGTTTGGATATCTGGTTCCTATTTTCGTAGCTTACGTAATTTGGGATAGAAAAGATAAGATAGCAAAATATTTTTCCCCATCGAAATCTGTGCGGAATAATACGTTGCCGTCTTCAAGGGGTATGCCTGTGGCAGACATTCTTGCCGGAGTGATATTCCTGTTCTTTTGCGTAGTTTATATGTTTTTTGCGTGGGTTTACTATATCACCCAGTATCCCGGCCCATTTGTATTTACAATGACATGGAGCTTTTCCACAATGGCTCTGTGTATAGTATTTTTCGTGTCTAAATCGGATCTGGCTGGTAATAGAAAATCTTTGGGCGAACGTTTTGGCCTGGTTGGACTTTTCGCTTTTCCATGTTTAATTTGGATGCTTGCAACACCTCTTCCGGGTGCTCTGGAAGAGCGGGTGAGTCTATTTTTATTGTCTATAGTTTCAAAGATTGTTTATTCCGTCATGGATTGGTTGGGGTATGTTGTTACTCTAAGGGGTAGGGTTATAGAGTTCCCCAGCGGATCGGTTGGAGTGGCTGAGGCTTGCAGCGGCATACGTTCTCTTACAGCTTGTCTATTTGCCGGAAGTTTCCTTGCTGCGGTAATGTTGGATAAGTTGTGGAAGAAAGTTGCCCTGGTTATCCTTTCCATGTTCTTTGCGTTTTTTGCAAATTTGATAAGGGCATTTTTTCTGTCTTTTTGGGCTTATGAGAACGGTTCAGATTCCATATCGGGGGCTGTTCACGATACGGCTGGATATGTAGTATTGGCTATTACTGTCGTGGGGCTTTTAATATTTGTTGCCATATTTCAGATTAATCCAGTTCCAAAAGAGTTTAGAGACGGTAAAAATTCCGAGTAAGTATATTTTTAATTTAGGCAAATTCATGTAAAAATGTTTACGGAAATGCTTTAATTAAATAAAAAAACCGCACTCTAAAGTGCGGTTTTTTTAGAAATTGTCTTTTGAGTGTATATAAAAACTTAGAACTTTATATCAAGCCTTGCAAGCAGTGCTTTGGCTTGGGCGTCGGGCAGACCGGCATTTATGAATTCGGCAAGAATAAAATCGTTAACTAATTCAAGGAGATTTATTTTTGCCTGAACAGCCTCTATCAGCTTATTTTCGTCAATAACCTTTTTTGTATCGACCTTCTTTTGTACCGCCGAACTTGCCTTTTGTGCAGATTTTGCTGCTGAGGGTTTTTGAACTGCTTTCTGTACAGGCTTTGTCGCCGCCGGCTTCTTCTGAGCCGATACGCTCTTTGAAGGCTTTGAAGATGAAGACTTTGCAGTTGCCGCCTTTGAAGCAGTTGCTTTCTGTGCCGCCTTTTTCGCCGCGGGTTTTTCCGGAGCTTTTTTTGCAGTACTTGGAGGCGATTTCTTTTGTGCGGGTTTCTTTGGTTGATTCTTCATAGAGCAGAAAGAGTTGCTATACTTGTTCACAATAGATAAATTCATGCGTTTGCGTCAATCTAAAAAAAATGACGAAAAGATAAAAAAAATTTGAAAATACCCTTATTGATTGTATTTTTCCAAAGATATGAAAGATTCTATAAATCCGCAGGATATATTGAAAATATTTGAAAAGCATGGATATATAACCCATTATTTTGCAAATATATCCGACGCAAACTCCTATTTTGAGAGCGCAATACGCAATAAGAGTGTAGGCGCTGGAGGATCTGTTACAATAGCCCAGATGGGCTTGCTTGAGATATTGTCAAAGACAAACAAGATTTACTCTCACGGATATTCAAAAGATCCTTCAGACATAGCAAAGGCGGCTACTGCCGATGTGTATCTTACCAGCGCAAATGCAATTTCCGCAACCGGAGAGATTGTAAATATAGACGGTAGGGGAAATAGAATAAGCGCAACTTTAAATGGCCCGTCTGAGATATATTTTATATGCGGCACCAATAAAATTGAACCAGATTTACCACAGGCGCTTTGGCGGGCAAAGAATATTGCAGCTCCCAAAAATGCGCAGAGATTGAGGAAGAAAACTCCGTGTGCGGCAAAAGCCGATAAATGCTACAATTGCTCAAGTCCGGATAGAATATGCAGGGCAACATGTATATATACCCATCCTCTTACAAGCGCTCCGGCGCATATAGTGCTAATAGACGAACCACTCGGCTATTGACCTTATATTTATTTTTGGGAAATATTTTCCCTACAAATAGATATCAGATGCCAATAATTGCTTGAATTGTATGCGCTAAATGCTTCTAATGCCCCGCCCATATGATTCAACCTTATTATAAGGCTACAATTATCGGGCTGACAGCCCCGCTGTGCTGGGGAATGACTGTGGGATTGGTTAAAGATATCACAGATTCCTTTGGCTTGTCCGCGGGGCTTGCCATGTTGTACGGCTTTATATGCATATTTTTATACTTCGTTCTTGGGCTTCCGGATATCAGAAAGATGCCTTTAAAATATCTGATATTTGGTATTCCGTTGTCGAACTTGTGCTCCATATTTTTTTGTATTTCCATGTATATTTCAACAGGCGGAGTACAGACTGTTGAGGTTGGAATGGTAAACTATGCATGGCCTTGCCTCGTTGTTTTTCTTTCAGTATTTATAAACAAGCAGAAAGCCAGATGGTGGTTGTATCCTGGAATGCTGATAAGCTTTTGGGGCATAATGATGGTTCTTGCCGGAGATAGGGGTATAAATCTTCCTGAGATATGGGGGCATATTCAGGAGAATCCATGGAGCTACATATTGGCATTCTTGGGCGCTCTTGCGTGGGGATTTTATTCCAACTACACAAAGGCTTGGGCAAATGGTGAGAACCCAACTCTTATCATCTTTGCCATAGATTTTATAATATTTTCCATCGTATGGCTTTTTTCTGGTGAATCATTCCCGGAAAGTGGTCTTCACGGCTGGATAAGTCTGGTTGTGGGCGCAATAGCCCTTGGCGGAGCTTACGCAGCATGGAATTACGGAATAAGTTATGGCAATATGACTATTTTGGCGATAGCCTCTTACTTTACTCCGGTGTTTTCCTGCCTGTTTGCGTCGGTTTGGATAGGCGCGTCTTTGGGAGTGTCTTTGCTCTTTGGAGTCTTTGTCCTTGTGATAGGCTCAATTATGTCGTGGAGCTCCACCTTGCAGACCTCTGAAAAAAAGCATTCAGAAGAAAATAACTTGTTTGCTGGCTCTTAATTAGGGCACTTTTAGCAGGCATTTCTCTTTGCGCTATATAGAATCCGCGCCTTGTTTTTAAGGGCATTTGATGTATCGGATTTTACAGGCGCATCGAGATATTAAATTTTATTATTTCTATTATCTATTCCATGGAAGTTTAGCTAATAGGCTTGCCATGGCGCAGGTATTAGAAATTCCGGCATAAATAAGTCCGCAACCAACAAATGCAGGCAGTAGGGCAAATGCGGTATTTAAAAATAAAGCAAGTATTGCTCCTATCAAAACCAGACTTCCTGCCACTATGCGAACTTGTCTTTCCATAGACATTACCGCGCTTTTATGCACAATTTTAGGATTATCCGCAACAGACAATATGCCACCCCGTATTATATATACGTTTTTATATCCGATTTTCTCCATCTCTTGCGCCGCCTTGCTCGAACGCACGCCGCTTCTACATAGAATATATATCGGTTCGCCCTTTAAGTTGTATTCCTTTACAAATTCTTCGGCATTGAAATTTGGCAACTCTATAAAATAGTGCTTGCGCCGCAAGGATACTTCAGAGTATTCCGTACCGTTGCGGACATCAAGTATAATTGCGTCTGCCGGAAGATTTTCGTAGTCTATTTGGTTTTTGTATATTTCGTCGCTCATGTCTTATGATTCTGAGTTTACAGCCTTCCATGTTAGATAACCCCCAGAGAGATTGGCGGCGTTAAATCCATTTTGCTTTAATATGCGCTCAGCCAGATATCCCCTTAGCCCAACCTGGCATGATGCAACTATCAGGCGGGTTTTATCGAGTTCGCCAAGCCTATTTCTGAGTTGTCCTATCGGAATATTTACAGAATTTGGAATTTTTCCTGCTGCAACTTCCGCAGTTTCTCTAACGTCGAGAATAATTGCGCCCTCTGGAATATCTTCTGCGTAGACTGGATCGGATTTTCCTGAAAGTACATTCGATGCCACAAAACCGGCATAGTTTACGGGGTCCTTCGCCGAGCTAAATGGCGGCGCATAAGACAATTCAAGCTCTCCTAACATATCAGCTTTTAATCCTGCATACATCGCCTGCGCTACAGTGTCTATGCGCTTATCAACTCCCTTTTCGCCTATCATCTGCGCACCGAGTATTACGCCGTCGTTCGCAAAGATAAGCTTTATATCTAAGCGGGTTGCCCCAGGATAATAAGAGGCATGGGAAGATGGATGTATATATATCTTGCGGTATTCCTTACCCATGGCTTTCAGTCGTTTTTCGGTCATTCCAACGCTTGCTGCAGTTAGTTTCCCAAGCTTTACAACAGAGGCTCCATACGTGCCTTTATATGAGCTTTCAATTCCGGCAATATTATCGGCAACAATTCTGCCTTGTTTGTTCGCAGGGCCGGCAAGAGGTATATGGGTTCTCGAATTAAAAATTGGATCTGCAATCTCTACGACATCTCCGGCAGCATATATGTCTTTATCGGAGGTTCTCATATGATTGTCTACCTTTATGAATCCATCCTTTGAGCATTCAATGTTGGCATCTATTGCAAGTTTTGAATTCGGTCTAACGCCGGTAGAAGAAATTACAATATTTGAAAATATTCGTTCGCCGTTGTCCAATATGGCAATTACGCCGTCTTCCGCGTCTTCATATTTCTTAACAACTCGCCCAAAATGCAAGTTTACCCCCATGGATTTTAGCTCACCAGCCAATGGCAGAGCCATCTCTCCGTCAAAAACAGGCAACACATGCCCGCTGCGCTGTATGATGTCTACTTCAACTCCTTTGTGGCGCAGGTTCTCGGCAGCCTCCAAGCCTATGAATCCTCCTCCAACTATTGTAACCTTGGGCGAAGGCCGATTTATTGTGGCAATGATGCCGTCCATATCTGATATGGTCCACAAATGCCGTATCTTGGGGTTTTCATCGCCTTCCACCTTGGGGGAAAAAGCGCTTGCTCCGGTTGCTATTACAAGCTTATCGTAATCCTCAAAATACTCTCCGCTATTGCTCTTTACAAGAACGCGTTTATTTGCCCTGTCTATTGATATTACCTCGGAAGATGTTCTTACGTCTATATTAAACCAGCTTTTGAACTTTTCTGGCTTTGTTACAATTAAATCTTCCCTTTCGGCTATCACACCGCCTATGTGGTAGGGCAGGCCGCAGTTCGCGTATGATACGTATTTACCGCGTTCAAGTATAAGTATTTTTGCGCTTTCGTCCAAGCGCCTAAGACGTGCGGCGGCACTTGCTCCGGCTGCAACCCCGCCTATTATAACTATTTTTTTTGAATCGTTCATAATCTGTTTTATCCGTTCAGGAGGAATACAAGATAATTATGTCATAACAAGACTTTTGTAGCGGAATAATATAGATTTATTTAATTATTAAAATATATGAAATGTTCATACATTAAAGTCTTTTAGAAGTGTTTTAAAGCTATAGATTCAATATAATTGTCCTATAAATTTTAATGGAACTAATGAATATAGATAATTTTTTTATGATTATTTTATCTACATTATTTATGCAGTTTTACAGTTAATAAAAAAGTGATTGTTCTTTTGGAATTTTCTGTGATTTTATGGGGAATAAGTGAACTTTTTGTGTGTTTTAAGATGTTAATATATATGCAATTATATAAATTATTTAAAATTTTCGATTCTGCGATCGAATATTGTTGATTCCGGCATTTTAATGATAGAAATATATTCAAATAATAATATGAATTCGGATATAAAGAAGACAAGGGCTTCCGGCCTTCCGAGAATGGAGGTCAGAGAATCTACCGATAAAATACGTATTACCGACGACGGCGAAGCATATTACGGCATAACCAAAAAGGCAGCTATCGCAGAGGCTTCGCGTTGCTTGCATTGTCCCAAGCCGAGGTGCCAGATAGGTTGCCCAAACCACATTAATATTTCGGAATTTATATCAGACATTGCAAATGATAATGTTGTAGATGCTGCGAAGAAACTTGCGTTGCAATCTACAATGTCGGCAATATGCGGTCGTCTTTGCAATCAGAACAAGCAGTGCGAAGGGGCATGTGTTTTAGGCATAAAAGGAAAGCCTGTTGCGATAGGAGCGTTGGAGAGGTTTGCTGCGGATTTTGTCCGACTAAACGGATATTCAGAAGTTCCGAAGTGTAATCCGCCAACCGGCAAGCATGTAGCTATAATAGGGCTTGGACCTGCCGGCATAACTGCGGCGGAGAAGCTTGCGCAGATGGGGCATGTAGTAGAGGTATTTGAAGGGCGCGATTTGCCCGGTGGGGTTACCATGTACGGTATACCAGAGTTTAGGTTACCCAGAGAGATAGTATTTGAGCGTGTTTCCCGGCTTGAGAAGATGGGTGTAAACATACACTATGGGATAGGCATAGGTGAGCCTCCGTACAGTTTGGACGAGTTGCGCGAGAGGTATGATTCTGTGCTTGTAGCCACTGGAGCATGGAAGCCAATTACAATGTATATAGCCGGTGAGTATGCAAAAGGAGTGTACACATCGAACGAATTTCTTGCCAGATATAATTTAAGCACGATGTCTAGCGACAGCCGTATGATGGTTTCTCCTATACGGGCCAAGAATGTTGTTACCATAGGCGGTGGTAATGTTGCAATAGACACTTCTCGAGTTGCGCTCAGGTGCGGGGCAAAATCTACGATAGTCTACAGGCGCACATTGGAGGAGATGCCTGCTCGTTCAGATGAGATTGCCATAGCAAAGAAAGAGGGTGTAGAGATGCTGGAGAACACCTTGCAGAAGAAGATACTTTCTGATGAATCTGGTAATGTATACGGCATAGAGTGTGTAAAGACGGCTATGGGCGAGCCTGATTCCGACGGAAGGCGTACGCCTGTTGAGATACCCGGTTCTGAATTTACCATTTGTTGCGACACTGTAATTCTCTCCACCGGCAGCAAGCCTAGGGATAGGCTAGCTAGGAATTGCATGCATTTAAAGTTAAATCCAAATGGAACTGTTGCAGTAGATCCGCAGACATTGCAGACTTCCATGGACGGGGTCTTTGCATGCGGAGACGTTGTGACTGGGCCAGATACGATAGTAGGGGCCATGGTTCAGGCAAAAAAAGTATCTGAATGTATAGATAAATACCTAAGAGGAGAGTTATAATATCTATAAAATAGCCTCATGCAATAGAGGGATATTTAGAGATTTTTCTAAGAGGCTTTTTATTTAAGAAACATATTTAAATTCTTTAGTGCCGCATAAATTATAATATGCGGCACTTATATTTTATACGCAATTTATATCTATTAGGTTTGTTATTAATGCATCGGCCAATAGGCTTTTTTTTATTTGAATCTAATTTCGAGAATATTTTGAGAATCTGTTATAATAAGCGTATCCGATAAGTATTATAATAGATAATACAAAGATATTTTGCTTTATTAATTATTTCTTTTATAAATCGGAATAAAGCTACTAATAAAGTTGTTATGTTTCAATCGTAGTTCAACCGAGGAACTTTTTATTATTCGTTTTCAAAACAAAACACCAGGTAATATCTCATTCTAATGCTTCTTTAATGCGTTGATAATTATTCTCTTTACCTTTCAAGAATTTGCTTTCCAGTATCGTGATCTTATAAAATACATTTTTGCCATTAATAAAGATATCATCACCAGAGGTGATAACCCTTTTTATATAGATATGGTTTTTATCC
The DNA here is from genome assembly GCA_944390805.1 of uncultured Opitutales bacterium. Taxonomy (GTDB): domain Bacteria; phylum Verrucomicrobiota; class Verrucomicrobiia; order Opitutales; family Intestinicryptomonadaceae; genus CALXQW01. The sequence continues at coordinate 24,023 of CALXQW010000014.1, forward strand.
AGCACAGATTCATTCATCTTTAAATCGGGAATTTCTTTTGATGATATGCTTTGGAATAAGATATTATTGTATCTGGAATATCTATAGTGGCTAAAAATATTAGAAAATTTAATTAAAGACAATCATTAATACAGCAGAAGTAAGAAAGTTAAGTGCCATTAAGAAATAGAAGTGTTTTGCCTTAACAAAGTTAAGATGGCTTCATATATTTATGCCATAATGTCATTATATCTTGATACACTTCTAATATAATTTTTAGTAAATAAATATATCCCAAATAAAGCTTAGATAACGCAAATGCAGTTCCAATAAGCTCTCCAACAAAACCCATATTGCCATTATGCATAATAAATCTTTAAACTGTATCTTATAAAGAGTTGTTATTCATAAAGGTCATGAGCACTTAAGTTATTTTACTTTACCGATATTTTTCTGTCTTGTTAAGACATAATTAAAAAACCCGCATGAGCATTTTTTATTAGCTCATGCGGGCTTTTAAAGTAAATCCAGAACGATGTCCTTATTAGGTACGTTTACGGTTCGGAATACCGAGCCCATGGCGTCCCCACGGGGATTCGAACCCCGGTTCTTGGAATGAAAATCCAATGTCCTGACCGGGCTAGACGATAGGGACATCGCCTGGAATTTAAGGTCAGCACATTACCAGATGGCCTATTCAAATCAAGCATTTTTTCCCGCTTTTTTGCAAAAATTTAAAATCTATTCTATTTCCTCTAAATAAGCCTTAAATAAACCTATTTTACTATTAAATTCTTATTGCTATTTGTTGGTTATTCCTCGCTGTGTTGACATATAGAAAATCTGCGTTGCCTCATAATTTTTATGCCTATAACAAATCAAAAATCATGAGTATCTATAATGCCGCACTTCTGTAAAATTTATATATGAATAGGGCAGTTCTACTATTTCTGTTCTGGCGGAGATATTCTTGCTATTACTAAATCGCCAACAGCAGCCTGTCCGTGCGCAATCTCATATAAATTGCACATCTTATGTTTTGATACAACCTCATTAGTTAATATCGCTTTTGGATTCCTCATCAGATCCGAACAAAATATCGTGAGAGTCCATCCCTCTGGAATCTTTGGAAGCATTCCCGAATTTGCCAAGACTATGGCGCATCCGTCCCTAACTTCCACTACTTTCCCTATCTCCATATATGAATTCTGAGGCTCTATCTCTTTTTTAGACTCCTCTTCAGCATATCTTGCTGCGGATATGTTGCGTGTCATGCTGGTGCGCCTGCTCGATTGCCCGTATGTATTATCCGCAAATACAAACACAAAAATTAATGCCGCGCAGAAAAATTCTATGAGTGGTCTATTACCTGATGCCTTCTTCCACTTAAAAAATAATCTCATTGCTAAAACCTTACGCAAAATGGCCGCCGTAATATGCGGCGGCCTTCGTTTTTACCTCTGAAATTTTTCCTTCTTAAACTGATCAAACCCGGGGCCGGAATTTGTATTTTCCGCCTCAAAGAATCCATGAAGCTGGCGTATGCGAGTTGGATGGCGCATCTTTCTTAGAGCTTTTGCCTCTATCTGCCTTATGCGCTCCCTTGTTACATTGAACAACTTGCCTACTTCTTCAAGCGTGCGCGAATAACCGTCTTGCAAGCCAAATCTCAAACTCAGAACGCGCCTTTCCCTTTGGGTGAGAGAGTCCAATACGTCCATCAGCTTTTCTCTCAAAAGCGAGTATGCTGTCATGTCGTACGGGTTTTCCGCTCCCTTGTCCTCTATGAAATCTCCAAAATTCGTATCGTCGGAATCTCCTACCGGACTTTGCAACGATATTGGCTGCTGCGCCATCTTCATTATAGACTGAACCCTCTCTACCGGCATTTGCATCTCTGCGGCAACTTCTTCCGGCGTCGGCTCATGCCCAAGCTCCTGGAGCAGCTGCTTTTGAATCTGCATAACTTTATTCAGGGTCTCTATCATGTGCACCGGTATTCTTATCGTGCGCGCCTGGTCTGCTATTGAGCGTGTAATAGCCTGCCTTATCCACCAGGTTGCGTATGTGGAAAATTTATATCCCCTGCGGTATTCAAATTTTTCCACAGCCTTCATCAACCCCATGTTGCCTTCCTGTATCAAGTCCAAGAAGTTCAATCCGCGGTTCGTGTATTTTTTTGCTATCGAAATTACAAGCCTTAGATTGGCTCTGACCATCTCCGTCTTGGCCTTGTGAGCCTCTCTCATGGATTGCCTTACATCTTTTATCAGTTCCACTAACGCCTCGGGCTCTATGCGGTATTCGTCGCGTATCTGGTCGAGCCTCGCCTTGATGGCTTCAACATTTACGCTCTTTACCTTCTTGCCTATCTTTTCTGTTGCCCTTATCTTGTGGTATCCGTCCTCTATCTCCCTGAGCACTGGAGCTAACATGTCCAAAAATTCCTCAAATACCTTCAGCTTGAAATGGTATCCTTTGAATATGTCTTTTAACTTCGCTTCAAGATTTTGAAACCTCGTAAGATGGCTTTTCCTTTGGGTCTCGTTTGGCGAATGGCGGTATCCCTCCCAGGCCTTTTGAAGCTTTTCTTCCATATCTTCGGCCTGCTCTATATATTTGGGTAAATCCTTAAAATAGTTTTCCCTGCTGTCTACTTTCTTGTCGAGAACTATCTTGTCGAAACGCTCTTCCTTATCGAGCAGCTTCTTCGCTAAATCAAGCTGGAACCTATTTGTAAGGGCAACCGCAAAGAGTGCCTTAACTGCCTTTGTCTCAGCAGCCTCTATGCGCTTTGATATTGATACCTCCTGCTCCCTCGACAACAGCGGAACTTGTCCCATCTGCTTAAGGTACATTCTGACAGGATCGTCCAAAGTATCGGACTGTATCGCCTTTGCCTGACGCTCTTCGTTTTCTTCCTGCCTGTGCTTGAAGCTCTCAACCTCCTCGTTGTCTAGTATGTCGACATCGAGATTTTCCAAGATATTTACTACATTGTCTATCTGCTTTGGATTATTCAGGCTGTCCGTCAGAGCAGAGTGTATATCCTGAATTGTCAGATATCCTTGTTCCTTTGAAAGGAGTATAAGATCATGGATCTTATCATCTATGTTTCTGTTGTCGGTTGACGTTTCCGCCGCTTGTACTACTGGAACAGATACAGGAGCCTCTGTGTTTTCCGCAATTTTTTCTATCTTTACTTTTGGCGCTTCCTGCTTGCTGGCAGGCTTCTTTCCGCCCTTTGCTACGCTCACGACAACCTTTGGTGCCGCTTTGCTCTTATTGGCCTTAACCGCCTTTGTATCTGCGGGCTTCTTCTGAGCCGCTTTGCCCGAAACCGATACCTTCTTTGAACTCTTCTTCTCGGAAGCAACTTTCTTTGTTTTGCTGGAACTTGACATACGGGATTGTTTATTTTTTGAAATTGTTTTTTCTCCTTGCGGATTTTTCAAGCCGTTATCGTCTGCGGCGGGGTCTTAGACTTTATCCGCAATGCTTTTATTTTTGCAAGCGTTTCTCTTTTGGCGTCTGTGTCGAGGGAATTGTCGTCAAGGCGCTTTACGAGCTCGTCTATATTTCTAAGGCAGTATTTTGAATATATCTTCTTTACGCAATCGTTGGCGGATTCGGCAGGATTTGTTATATAGCTTTTATCCTCGCCGTATGCCCTGCAAACAATGTCCCTCTCCTCTGCCGATTCAAGGTGCGTGTCTATTTCGGATATGTCAAAACCTATGCCTTCCCTGTAAAGAACAAGTATGCGGCGCAAAGCGTCCTCGTACGGATTGTCCGGATTCAACCATTCGTCCTCTACAACCTGTGCAAGTGCTTCCGCCACTTTTTCATGATTTAAACAGATCACTAAAGCGTCGTAGCAGGCGTTTGTCAACATCTTGCGGGGAGATTTGCCAATATTTTTATCTTCCTTAATATCTGTCCTTGGAGAGCGCAAAATTCTCGATTTCCTCCTCCATACGGCAAAATCCGCCTTAACCGCCTTTGGATCTGACACCGTTGAACGCGCCAGCTCATCTATATATTCCTCAAGCGCTATCGCCGACGGGCACGGCGCAAAATCTTCAAATATCTTATTTATAAGCGCGCTTTTTTGCATGGGTGAAAGCCCACCCACATCTCCTCCAGACATCTCCTCCACAGCAAACCTAACCGGGCTTTCCTTGCCCGATTTTAAGAGTTCCTCCATGGCTTTTGCGCCCCTTTCCATTATAAAAGTGTCTGGATCTGCTCCGGCGGGCAATCTCACAACAAACGGTGCAAGACCCGCTTTTATGCATAGCGGTATTTTTGAAAGGGCGGCTTTCGATCCGGCTTTGTCGCCGTCGAACAAGAGCACTACTGTGTCGGTATAGCGCTTTAAAATAGCCAAATGTTCCTCTCCGAGCGCTGTTCCCTGGCTTGCTACAGTGTTTTCAAACCCTGAACAGAACATTCGCATCGTATCTATCTGCCCTTCGACAATTATTGCGTGCCCTATATTGCCTATGGCCTTGCGGGCCTTGTCGAGATTAAACAGAACTGCGTTCTTCTTGAATATATCCGTCTCGGGAGAATTTACATATTTTCCCTCTTCATAGGCGATATCGTCCGGAGTAAAACGCGTCTTGCGCGCCGTAAACCCTATGGTCCTTCCCTGGACGTCGGCTATGGGAATCATAAGTCGGCCTCGAAAACGGGATAATAGGGCAGAGACATTCCTGTCGGAATCCTTCGCAAAGAACAATCCGCACTTCTTTATTGCCTCAAGGGAAAATCCCCGCTTTTCAAGCCCTGATTTCATCGCCGCATCAGATAGGGGGGCAAAGCCTATTCTCATGTTCTTAGCGTCTTCAAGGGAGAATTTCCTCTCATCGGTCCAGTATTTTCTTATCTCTTCCGCAGTTTGGTTGTCTGCCCAGAAGTTCTTTGCATACCAGCTTGCGGCAAGTTCATTTATGTCGAAGAGCTGCTTTTTTAAAGATGAACTCTGCGCAGGAGCTCCCCCGCCGGATTCGTACTCTATTGGAATACCAAACTTCGATGCTATGAACTCTGCGCTCTCCGCAAAATTTAATCCCTCCTTCAACTGCACAAACTTAAAGATATCTCCTCCCTGTCCAGTACTGAAACAATAGAAGAAATTCTTATCCGGATGCACAAAGAAAGACGGAGTCTTCTCATGGGAAAATGGGCTTAACCCCTTATAGCTTGTTCCGGCCCTCTTCAAAGACACATATCCGCTGACAAGGTCGTATATGTTAACCTTTGATTTTATCTCCTCTATGCAACTGTTCTTTATATAGGGCATGAAGGGTAATAGTCTTCCCGCTATGCGCTTTGTTCCCGTTTTTCTATACGCAAAAATACATTTCGCGCTTCAAAGCGGCAATCCGTAAAATTACGGAATTTTTGCGGCTTCGCAGCGCGGTTGCGCCCTATTGGGAAAACTGCTCGTTCCCTGGGCCGAAAGACTCTGATATATCGCGCTGTTCTGAGGCTTCCACTTTTGTCTCGGCACGCTTCTTTGACATATCGGGTATTTCCGCCTTCTTTTCCTCTCCGTCTGCTGCCGCCGGCAATTTGCCGCTCTCAAGCTCTGCAAGCTCGGCGGCTGCCTCGTCTCTCCATGGATTATCCTGTGATGACGCCTCCATGAATCTCCTGTAAAAGTGCATTGCGTTATTCGGCTTTTTCTCCAGCACGTACGCCCTTGCAAGACCAAGGAGTATCTCACTGTTTGTCGGGAACTTAGTGTGTGCCTCATACAGCCTGTCTATCAGCCTGTAATTGGGCAATACCTTTGCCGCACAACGGAGAAAATACAACGTGCAGTCTAAATCGTCAGGATTCCTAAGCAAGCTCTCCCTGGCTGCCAGATACGCATCTGTCTTCTTCCCGTCGGCCTCGTAGGCTTTTGCAAGAGCCTTCCAGGTCTCGTATGAGGAATAGTCTTTGGATACCGCCTTGTGAGCACTCTTTTCGGCGGCTTTATAGTCTTTTGCATCTATATTTTCATATGTCTTCTTTATGAAGTCCTGCGCGCTGACTGGCTCGGCTATGTCTTTTATCTCGGCTGCCTCGTTCTCTACCTTGCCTCCCTGCTCATTTGACGGCTTATCCTTATTTGACGCATTCTGCTTTTGGGCATCTTGCTCCTTTTGTTTTGCGGCTTTTTCCTCGGCGGCTTTCCTTTCCTGCTCAAGCTTCTTTTGCTCTTCAAGCCGCTTCTTTTCAGCCTCGGCTTTTGCCTTTTCCTCTGCCGCTTTCTTGGCAGCCATCTCCTCTTGAATCTTCTTTTGCTTTTCAGTCTCAAGCGCGGCTTTGGCTTCGTCGAGCTTCTTCTTGAAATCGTCAAGCTGCTTCTTTAACTCCGGATACTGCTGCTGCAAAGTTTCCGGATTTATCTTCTCAAGCTCTGCAACGGCGCTCTCCAGTGCCGGCATGTTCTTGTCTGATAGATATATATCTATCAGCGCGCACAAGATCTGGGTTCTTACCTGCACGTTTTCCTCTGCCGACGCCTTTAGCGCAGGTTCAAGCCACCTCAGAGCCTGGGCTTTATTCCCGAATTTCACAAACAGCAGGCCTATAGCGCAGGCTTCTGCCGTATTCGGGTTTCTGCCAGCCATCTTCAAGGCGGAGAATCTCGCCTCGAGCGCGTCTTGGTACCTGGAGGAATTCTCGTATATTGTCGCCAAAGACTTCCATGCGAGAAAATCCTTAGGCTCCTTCTCCAAATACTTCTTGTACATCTTCTCTGCCGACTCAACCGCATTGGCGCGCTCGTACGCCTTTGCCGCATTTAGCATAAGAACGCTGTCGGCCCCGCTCTCGGCTGCTGCCTTTTCAAAATAGATTGCGGCAAGCGCTGGCTGGTTGTCTTGTGCGTAGGCGTAGGCGAGGGTCTCGCATATCTTGATGTCGGACCCGTAGGTCTCATACGCCTTCTTAAGCAGGTCCTGAGCTTCCGTAAGCTTTTCTTCAAACATCATAGTCTGTGCACGCGCCACCGCCGCGTCTATATTTGCCCGGCGTTCCTTTGCGATGGTCTCGGGAGACTTCGGCACGCAGCCGGTGCATGCGATAGCCACCGCGCACAGTATAGCTGCAAATATATTTTTAAACTTCATTGCTTGCATTGTCGGCATTTTTAATTTTTACTTTCCCGATTATAAATTTTGCGCGCCGTTCCATGGCGTCGGATTTGCGCGGACTCTTGCGAGTCTTCAAATTCGTCATGCAAAAAATGCACTCCAAATTATGAATTTTTTAAATCTTTTAAAAAAATCGGCCGTCTTGCAAATATATTTTATACTTGCTTTGACATATGCCGCCGCGCAGGAGACTGTAGAGATGCAGGTTGCAGTTCCGCCGCCGCCAAAATCAATAGATGCCTCTTCGGAAACTCCTGGGGCTGTCAAGCCTGCGGCGGGAAAAATTCCTTTTTCGGCTAGCAAAGATTTCTTGTTTGAATACAGAATGAGGTCTTTTTCAAAGAAAGACTACACCAAGGCGGTCTCTGCGTTATTTTCAGATTTTGAGAAGGCCGTTGGCATGAGGATAGGCCGCGGGGAAAAGGGGAAAGTTGGGCTAAAGGTATACTCCAACAGCGGAGCTGGAATAGGCACTCCAAAGGCGCTTGTAGATGCTGTTATAGCTCAGCTTGAGAAGCGCGGATACAAAAAAAGCGAGATTTGCCTGATAGATTTAAGCCGCAGAAAACTGCGCGATGTTGGGTTTCTGCCGAGGATATCGGCGCTGAGAAGCGGCGCTAAAGACGATTACAACGGCTGTCCGGTTGCGGATCTTGAGAGCGGAAAGTATTACGACAAGAACTGGTATTACGATAATCCTCTGCCTCCTAAAACTTACCGCCACAATCAGTCTGCCGAGGCTGTTTACGATCCGGAGCTGCGCAAAAGCATGCTGCCTGTTCCGCTGTATTACGGTTTCGATTTCTGGATAAATCTTCCGGTTGTGACTGACATGGAGGGGCTTGGCATAAGCGGGGCGATAGCGAATGTGTCTGTCTGGAATGTCTCCAACAACGAGAGGTTTTTAAATTCCCCCGCAAATGCGCCGATGGCGGCCGCGGAAATCTGCGCGGTTCCAGAGATGCGCGAGGGATATTTGTTCTCCATAATAAGCTTTGAGCAGATTCAGATAGCAGGCGGGGCGAAATTCAATGCTGGGGTTGTTGTCTCTGAGCCGTATATATTGCTTTCTTCGGACATAGTTGCGCTGGATGTAATGGCATGGAACTATATAAATAAGTACAGAATACGGCGCGGGTTCGATCCGATAGCGCCTATGCCTCCTGTGTTTGGCTACTGCGAGCAGCTAAAGCTTGGAAGCGCAAACATAACTGAAAAGAAAAGGCGCTTTGTGCCTGAAAATTAATTTATTTGCGGCGGTTGATATGAAGAGTTCGGGCGCGCAGAATCCTAACGAGGTATTTAGCATAGTGGACTCTAACGACAAGGTTGTTGGGTCGGCATGCAGGTTGTATATACACGCAAACTCATTGCGCCACAGAAGTGTTCATGCAATAGTGCTTTCTAAAGATGGCGGCAAAATTCTATTGCAGAGAAGGTCGGCATTAAAAGACAGCTATCCGTTGCGCTACACTACGTCGGTATCTGGCCACGTCGACAGGGGTGAGTCTTATGAGAATGCGCTTGTCAGGGAGACTTTTGAGGAGATAGGCCTGAGGGTTAATATCCAAGATTTCACATATCTTGGGCGCATAGGGGCCTCTGAAGATACCGGGTGGGAGTTCGCCCGCGTTTATGTTTTGCATTCGGACGGGCCGTTTAAGTTTCCTCCGGAGGAGATTGATTCTTTAGACTGGGCTGCTTTGTCGGATTTCGACGCGTCTTGTTCGGCAGATCCCGGTAGCTACACTCCGGCGTTTTTGAGTGTTTACAAGTATTTTAAAAAATTTTACAATAAAGGTATTTAATAAGGTTATGAGCAACGTAAGAGTAAGATTCGCACCAAGCCCCACGGGGTTTTTCCATATAGGCAGCGCCCGCACAGCGCTTTTTAACTGGCTTTATGCTCGCCATACAAAGGGCACTTTTGTATTGAGAATAGAGGATACAGACCAGGAGCGCAACAGGGAGGAGTACCTTAATATTTTGAAGGATGGCATGCGTTGGTTGGGTTTGGATTGGGACGAGGGTCCCGATGTTGGCGGTGATTACGGTCCGTATTTTCAGAGCCAGCGTGCCGATATATATAAACAGTACTTACAGATATTGCGAGACAAGGGCAGGGCGTACGACAAAGATGGAGCGGTATTTTTCAAGGTGTCGGGCAAAAAGCAGGTTTTGCACGATGCAGTTTACGGAGATGTTGAGCGTTTGGAGGAGAAGGATTTTCCAATTTTCAGGTCTAACGGCACGCCGGTATTTCACTTTGTGAATGTGGTGGACGACATTTGCATGAAGATAACGCATGTCATTAGAGGGCAGGACCATCTTACCAACACCAACAAGCACATAGAGCTGTTTGAGGCGTTTGGAGCTCCGATGCCTCAGTTTGCGCATATACCGCTCATTCTCAAGAGCGAGGGGCAGGGCAAGATGAGCAAGCGCGACCGCGGCGCCCTGATAGAGGAGTATCAGTCTAAGAATTTCCTTCCTGAGGCTGTCAGAAATTATCTATGTCTTTTGGGGTGGAATCCGAAGGACGGCGAGGAGATAATGAGTATAGATAGAATTATCGAGTTGTTCGATTTTGGAGGCATAGTAAAGAGCAACGCCCGTTTTGACGAGCGCAAGATGGCGCATTTCAATACCGAGCACATACGCAGGCTCGATGCCGACTCTTTTTGCGAGTTGGCCTTCAAGGCGCTGAAGGACGATAAGGCGCTTAAGTCGGCTGACAAGGAATACGCAAAGAAGGTTTTTGCCTTATGCCAGCCTAAGGTCAGCAATATGGAGTTCCTTGGAGAGATGGTTGATTATTTCTTTACGGAAGACTATATTTTTGATGCCGAGTCTGAAAAGAAGGTATTTAAGAAGGGCAATCCTCCGGCGCGCATGGCGGAAGCCCTTGAATTTTTCAAATCTGGGGAATGTCCAGATTTCAACGCGCAGTCAATATTTGAAGGTTTGGAGAGGCTCGGCGCTGCCAAGGGCGTAAAGGGCACAGATTATTTTCAGCCTTTGCGCTATGCTATAACCGGCCGTGCGGCGGGGCCGGAACTTCCGGCAATTTTGGCTACTTTAGGCAAGGAAAAGACGGTGTCGAGGTTGGAGCGCGCCGTTAAGAAATTTGCTTAAAGCTTGATTTCTTTGAAACCTTTCCCAAAACTTTCGTACATAAAATTCTTGTTATATGAGCGACCCTATCAAACACGAATGCGGCATTGCGCTGGTCAGGCTGCTAAAACCTCTGGGTTATTATCAGGAGAAGTACGGCTCTCCGCTGTACGGATTCAACAAGCTGTTTTTGCTTATGGAAAAGCAGCACAACCGCGGTCAGGACGGAGCCGGAATAGGAGCGGTAAAGATAGGTATAGCGCCTGGGCATCGTTTTATGTTTAGAGACCGCAGCGTTTCTCCGAATGCGCTTTCAGAGATATTCCAGGAACAGCTGAAGGAATACCAGAAGATGGTCCGCAAGGGGATAATACATCCTGAATTTCCGGACACCGTAAAGGAGAATTTCGATTACGGCGCGGAGTTGCTTGTAGGGCATTTGCGCTATGGAACAAGCGGCAATTACGGAATATCAACATGCCATCCGTTTTACAGGAAGAGCACATGGCCTGCCCGCAATCTGATGCTTGTTGGCAACTTCAACATAACCAATACAGCAGAGTTGAACGCCAAGCTGATAGAGAGGGGAATACATCCAGTTTTCAGCACAGACACCCAGGCCATCTTGGAGGAGATAAGTTTTCATCTGGACATAGAGCATGCCGAGATTTACAGGGAGCTTAGGGACAAAGGGGTTTCTGGAGAGAAGATTCTTCAGATGATGAACGAGCGCCTCAATCCGGAGAGGGTTGTAAGCAAGGCGGCGCACGAGTGGGACGGAGGATACGTCATAGCGGGAATAATAGGCAACGGAGACTCTTTTGTCTTGCGCGACCCTCACGGAATAAGGCCCTGCCACTACATACAAAACGACGAGGTCATAGCGTTTGCATCGGAGAGGGTTCCTCTGATGACGGTTTTTGACGCGAAGGAATCCGACGTGCACGAGCTTGAGCCCGGCACTACATTTGTAATAAAGAGCGACGGTACTGTCAGGCAGAACAGGTTTACGCCCAAGGCGGAAAAGACGTCGTGCATGTTTGAGCGCATATATTTCTCGAGAGGAAACGATCCTGAGATATACAAGGAGCGCAAGGCTATGGGCGAGGCGCTCTGCTCTAGCATATTAAAGTCTGTAGGTGGAGATTTTAAGAATACGATATTCAGCTACATTCCGAACACCGCAGAGATTGCCTATTACGGCCTCATGAGCGGCATGCGGAAGATACGCCGCGCGCAGGTAAGGGAGGCAATTGCAGAAAAGCTCGCAAGCGGAGAGAAGCTGCTCGATGCGGATTTTGAATCTCTAATTTTGGATAATTGGCCGCGCGGAGAAAAGATTGCTCATAAAGACATAAAGATGCGCACATTCATCTCTCGCGAGAAAGACAGAATGCAGTTGGCATCGCATGTGTACGACATATCTTACGGGGTTGTAGAGCCTAAGGACAATCTTGTGTGCCTGGACGATTCCATCGTAAGGGGCACAACTCTTAAGCAGCAGATACTCCGCATACTCAGCAAGACTAATCCGAAGAAGATAGTGATAGCCTCAACTGCGCCGCAGATACGCTATCCGGACTGCTATGGCATAGACATGAGCGAGATGGGTAAATTCATTGCATTTCAGGCGGCAATCAGGTTGTGCAAGGAGACGGGAAAGAAAGATCTTATAAAAGATGTTTACTATCTTTGCGCCGAGCAGGAGCATAAGGATCCGTCAGAGATGCAAAACTACGTCAAACTCATATACGAGCCTTTCACGGCGGAGGAAATCTCAAAGAAGGTTGCCGAGCTTGTGTATCCGCAGAATATAGACTGGAACGGCAGTGTGGATATAGTCTATCAGACAATAGAAGACTTGCACAAGGCAGTTCCATCATGTACGGGCGACTGGTATTTTACCGGAAATTATCCGACCCCCGGCGGATACAGGGTTCTCAATAGGGCCTATATGAACTATTATGAGAGCAAAGAGGGCAGAAGCTACTAAGCCCCAAGATGGGTTTAGCATAAGACTCTTTCTTGCGCCGCTTATTTTTTTATGGGCGGCGTTTCTGTATTGGCCTGGGTGTTTTGCGCAAGATTTGCGTGGAGTTGAGATAGGCAGACTGTCCGATGCAAAAGTTAGCGTTAAGATAACCTCGCGACCATCAGAAGGTGGATCTAATTTGCAGGCAGCCACCAAAAAGGAGCAATCTCCTGCGGGAAATTCCGCCAAAGCAGTCAAGCCTGCCCATATACCTGATTCCACAACGATTAGCGCAGAAAATGCACATGCTGTGCAAGAATCAAAGAATGTATCCAATATTGGAGAGATTTCTGGCGGACAAATATCAGTAGGAGAGCCTAACGAGAGAAAAAAGGAGCTTTTTAATGATTTAAAGAGTGTGGGGGACGGCGCAAAACTTAAAGCAGATTTTGAAAAGGAAAATATTCAGGGGAAATCCGACATTGGCGATATGCAAATATCGGGTCCGTCTGCAGATGCTTCGTCCATACCATTCTTTGGGCTTCCAGAGCCTAGCGAACTTGGAAAGGCAAAAAGTTCGGAGATTTCATATAGAAATACCAGTTGCTTTTCTCTTATTTCCAAAGACGCTGCAGCTTTGTCTGAGGCGGTTTCTTTTGCGAAGGAGGTCGAGAGGATATTTTCTGCGGCATTTGGCTTTGAGATGCGTTTTGTGCGTCCGATAGTATTTCAGGTATTCGAGGCTGATGACGATTCCTTGACGGGGGATTTTTCCGTAGAGTACGGTTCTTTTGGGAATGTCTCCATTTCCGCAAAGTGGAAGGAAGACTTGCCTTTGGAGGGGTTTTGCCGACTTCTTGCGGGGGCTATGCTCTCCAAGATAGCGTATGAATATTGCGGCGTAAGCGACGATAAAATGGTGAACATTCCACGGTGGGCGTATCTTGGATTTGCCAGGGAACTTGAAAATTCCATAATGCAAGGAGGCATATATAATGACGCTCTCGCTGCGAAGGATATGAAGGCGGATTTCATCTCCACGATGAACTTGGGAGATTCTGATATATCGGATGAGTCTGTTATTATGTCGTTTTGGACGATAAAGACCATTGGTGAAATACTTGGCCCATCTAAATTTGCTGGTTTTTTTAAGGCGGCTGTTGGAGGAGAATCTGCCGAGAATCTAAAGAAAATGCTTCCGTGGAATAGCAGAGTGTCTTTCGATGCATGGTTTGCCTGTGCATTTAAGGGGGAGATTTTTGCCCGCACGGGCGGAATACTTTCTCCGGAGGACTCGCGCGAGGAAATAAGGTATTTGTGCGTTCCCGCCTTTTCTGATGCCAACGGCGAGCTTGCTCCAATTGTCGATACCGCCTTCTTGCTTGCGCCTTCATCAAGGGCATCAGACTGGGCTTTGCGCGCAAATTTGCGTCGAATAAAGGCAATGCTTTCCGTGATAAATCCAATTTATTACGACTCTTTACTTCAGCTTGGGCTTATGTGTGAAACTGCCTTGGAGGGCGATGAAGACGCCTTTTACAAGGCTAGGGAAGGCTTTTTAAGAGATTTTGAGGCGGCAATGAAGCTTGAAAAGCGCGTAAAAAGCCTTTTGCAAAAAGGTATCTGAAATTTGTTGGTTTTGCAGGTTTTTCCATATTCTTTTTATCTACAATTCTAAAACTTCACATGCTTGTAATTGTCCTTATGAATAAGGCATGTATGCCATTGCTGGAAATTTTATATAAGCACTATTTCTTGCATAAGGCATCTGAGGCCTTTTTGCAAAGTGTTAAAAAAACGCTTGCCTAACTTATATATTTTGACGATATATGAATGCCATGACACATAACATTATAGCATTTGGGATCCCGAGCGGGCCGGAATTGATGGTAATTCTGCTCGTGATTTTGCTTTTGTTCGGCGCAAAGAGATTGCCTGAGCTGGCAAGGGGCATGGGCAAATCCATACGCGAGTTCAAAAAGGCGACAAGCGAGGTTGAAGATGACATTCGCGAGGCGCTAAAGGAAGAGCCAAAGCCTCAGCCCAAAGTGGAGGCGAAGAAATCCGATAAGGCCGACGAAGACAAGTCGGAGTAAGACCTTGGGGCGGGAATCTGCGGATTACGCCTGGAATTTCTTTGCGGAGATTTTCTACGGAAGCCGTGCGCGATGCGCGGCTTCCTTTTTATTTGCCTTAGGATATATAGAAAAATAAATCAGCTGAATAAGGCTGCCGGAAATCCGTCTGGAGTGCGTATTATGGCGCATTTTGCGCCGTATATGTCTGAGAGCAGTTCTTTATCTGCAATTTTATCGGCATTGCCAGAGGCACAAACTTTGCCGTCTTTTAAGAGAATTATTTTATCTGCAAAGCAAAATGCTTGGTTTGGGTCGTGCAGGACGCATAGTACAGAGGCACCGCGGAGAGAAAGTTTTTTTGCCATTCTTAGAGCCAAAAGAGAGTGAGCCGGATCAAGTGCGGCGCAAGGCTCGTCGAGAAGAAGGTTTTTGCCTTTGTAGCTTGCGGAGTCCGAATATATCTGCGATACCACCCTTGATATGTTCGCCCTGCGTTTTTCGCCCCCAGAGAGAGTTGAATATCTGCGTTCAGAAAAACCATCCAAACCCGTAAGTTTTAGGCATTCTACTGCGGCTGCGCGGTCTTCGTCGGAGTTTCCAAGAGAGCAGTTCTTTGCGTATCTGCCCATAAGCACAAGTTCAAGTACAGTTGGGTCGAAAGCTGGCTCAAACGACTGTTCCAACACAGCCCTTACCCGCGCGAGCCTTTCGGCAGGCATATTTGCTATGTCTGATGCGTTTATAAATACTTTTCCGGAATTGGGTTTTTCAAACCCGCTAAGTATATTTATAAGGGTGCTCTTACCGGCTCCATTTGTGCCGAGCAGGGCAACAAACTCTCCGTCTTTCACCTCTAAAGATACCCCACGAAGAACGGGAAGGGCGCTTCTTTGATATGAAAAATATATGTCTTTTGCCTCTATCATCGGGTTTGTCCGGACTTTGAAAGTATAAATAGAAATACCGGAGCCCCTATGAATGAAGTTATCACCCCTATAGGCACGGCATCTGTAAGGCTGACCGCACGTGAGGCTATGTCGGCATAGGTCAACAATGCAGCCCCTCCAAGAGCGGAAAGCGGAATTAGCAACTTGTTGTCTGCCCCCACTAGCAGCCTTAGTATGTGCGGCACCACAAGCCCAACAAACCCTATAATTCCGCATGCTGCAACGCTAACGGCTGTCAAGGCTGCGGCGCATGCCATAGTGGTAAATTGAACCTTGCGTATATTTACTCCGGAATGGAATGCCTGCTTTTCTCCCAGATGCAACATATTTAATGAGTCGGAATTTGCATACAGAACAATTAGCGCTACAAATCCTATAATGGCGCATGGTGCAATAACATTCCATGTGGCGGCATCGAGAGAGCCGAGAGACCAGAAAACGAAACTTTTAAGGCCGCTTTCCCTTGCCGAATACATCATAAAGCCTACTGCCGCTCCGCAAAATGCATTGACTGCTATTCCCGTAAGGAGAATATTCAATACGTTAACCCCACCTGATCTGGATCTGCCCAGCAGCCAGACTACCGCGCACGATACCAATCCGCAGATTAGAGCTCCTACTTGCAGAGCGTATCCGCCAAGGGCATTCTGCCCAAAAACGCATATGACCATAACCGCTCCCAGGGCGGCTCCTGCTGATACGCCCGTTATGGAAGGGTCCGCCAGAGGATTCCTAAATAGAGACTGCATAGCCGCACCCGCGCACGATAAAAACGCCCCTGCCAGTATTCCCACAACAAGCCTTGGTAGGCGTATGTCTCTTACCACTATGTTTGCGGTATCATCTCCATTTCCGAATATAGCTGAGATTATCTGCGGTATGGAGAAATTTATGCTGCCTATATACAGTGATAAAACAATCCCCGCCGCAGTCAATACAGCAAGGAGCGCAAATACCGCCGTGCGGCGCGCTGTTTTATTGCATGGCATTTGGGCTTCGCGCTTTTGGGAGCGTCGTGCGTAAAATATTCTCCGGAGCTTAAGCCGCGGGAACAATGCTTACTTGCGGCGCGGCCCATAGCTGCGCATGGGCGCATTATGCGGAACGTCGGCGTTTTTCAGACGATACACTATGCGGGCTTTTTCTATGTCTTGTGGAGTCATCTCCATTTTAACACGGTCGCCCACAGTGAGCTTTATAAAGTTTTTCCTGAGCTTGCCGGAAATATGGGCGAGCACCTGATGCCCCCCCTGAAGCTCAACGCGGAACATGGTACCCGGAAGAACAGATACCACTTTTCCTTCAACTTCTACGCAATCTGACATTTTTCCTTTTGTTTTGTTTTTAGTAAAGTGCGCATTTTCATTGAAAACATCGTTTATAGTCAAGCTCATAAAATAGACTGGCAGATTAATATTTTTTTATTTGTAAAAAGCGGCGAAATTAAAAACACTATTTTGCCATGTCAGAAAAGAGCATACCGGAATGTCCGTTCTCCGCGCTTGCGCCGTCGTACTTGAACAGAGACGACGAATTCTTCATGAAGCTTGCCTACAACAATGCCCTCAAAGCTTGGAAAATGGGTGAGGTGCCTGTAGGTGCTGTCGTCGAGTTTGAGGGCGGGCTTATAGCGCAGGCGCACAATATGGTTGAAAGCTCTAAAGATCCAACAGCGCATGCCGAAATCCTGGCTATTACTCAGGCAGCAAACAAGCTTGGCGATTGGCGATTGCCAGGGGCAACCTTATATGTTACAAAAGAGCCATGTCCGATGTGCGCTGGCGCATGCATAATGAGCCGGCTAAAACGTGTGGTTTTCGGCGCGCCTGATCCAAAAATGGGATTCCTTGGCGGCGCGGCAAAGATTCATGAAATTCCATCTCTAAACCACAGGCTCGAGGTTTCCTCTCCTGTATTGGCGGACGAATGCATAGCCCTCTTAAAAGCCTTTTTTTCCTTAAAACGCTCGATTTCTTCCGATAAATTATCATAATGCCAAATGAAATTTCTTCATAGGGCAATAAGATATAAACAAAATGAAATACGAATTAAAACCTCTCCCATATGCATACGACGCTCTAGAACCGTGGATAGACGCTCGTACGGTTGAAATCCACCACGACAAACATCAGGCAACATACGTCGCAAAGCTTAATGCTGCGCTTGAGAGTTGTCCTGATTTTGTGCATGAGGGCAATATACTTTCATTGATATCGCATTTGGAGTCTGTCCCAGCAAAAATAATGACCGCAGTTAGAAATAATGGCGGAGGCGCTTATAACCATGCTTTTTATTGGGACGGGTTATCTTCCAACCAAACTGCTCCGAGCGAAAATGTTGCCCTTGCAATAAACGAGGCATTCGGGTCTTTCGACAAGATGAAATCTCTCCTTTCGGAGGCTGCTATAAACCGTTTCGGAAGCGGGTGGGCATGGTTGTGTTCCAACGGCGATGGTGATCTTTCTATAATTTCCACCCCCAACCAGGATAATCCTGTTATGGGTGAAATTGCCGGATTCAAAGACAAGCTGACTCCGCTTTTTACCATAGATGTATGGGAACACGCCTACTATCTAAAATACCAGAACCGCAGAAATGAATATGTTGAGAACATCTTCAATATAATAAATTGGGATGTTGTAAACCAGCGATACTTTAAGGCTATATCATAGGTAATTGCCTGACACCCGCGTTTCGTCGGGACGGGAAGAATTATTTACGCATATAATTTTGCGCGCAATTTAGGGTCTTTACAGGCCACAAATAATAAAAAAAGCGGAGTTAAAAACTCCGCTTTTTTTATGTATAACTTTTAGTGTATAGAGAGATTATTAGTATCTTTCCTGCATGCTCTTAGCTTGGTTCGGAACCCAGTTTAGGGTGTCTCGAGTCCTGATAATATCGTTTATTTTGTTAATTAGCGCATGGGATAGTGCCAAGTTGTATTCCATATCTGGCTTTGTAAGGCCGTAGAATGTGTTCGGCTTTATGTTGGCTACTCCAAATTTCAGCGTATTAGCAATCTCAAGAAGATAGTCGCGGCAGAATTTCTCGAACCTGTCCTTTAGAGTTCTTTGCCTAAACTTCTCCTTAAATTTTGCCAGTATCTTAGCCGGTCCTGGACGTTCGTCTATGACATCGTAGCGCGAGGCGGAAAGCATTACTATTGCGTCCATATTCAGCTCGGCAAGCTCCTGAATCTGCTTTACCTCGCTAAGATATTTTTCCGAATTCATGCGAGTCCATGTCTTTAACGCATCTATTCTCACGCATTTTTGCGTCTTAACCGCTCTTTCAAGCTGACGCATATACATTCTCATGTCTTCCGTATTCTGCCATTTTACAATTTCAGGGTAAGTCTCCTGCATTACAGATACTCCCATTACCCTTGTTCCAACTTCGTCCATAAGTATGGACCCCTCTGGATATATCGGGGGTATCTTTGTAGTTGTAGGCATGTATGCCCCGTCGAAAGATGCTACCTTCAATGTGTAGGCAAAAGGAGCTCCGCTTCTTGCCGTTATAAATGCCAAATTCTTTGATATCATGTCTCTGAATTTGTCCGGAGCCAACGCTTCGGCCGGAATCATGCCGCTTGGAACTGATTCTATCATCGACATCATCACCGGAATCTCATTACTAGAGAAGAACTCTGTCAAAGTTACGGAATCTCCACCAACAGACTTTATTGTTATCGGGGAACCTGTATACGCGCACTTGGGAAGTATTATTACAGGCTTGCCCTTGTACATGTAAAGCATGGCTATAAACGGGTTTTTGTCATCGTCATATACAAATCCCATGCGGTTGAATTCTTCCACAGCATTCTTTACATAGAAAACCTTATTTTTATCTCTCGGATCCTTATTTTTCTTCTCTTCGGCCTTTTTGCTTGCATTTGCCGCTGCTGTGTTCTGTTGAACAGCTGTTTGCGCCGGAGCCGATAACTTCTTTAAAGCCTCGTATTGGGCTATATAGTTTCCAGGAAACTTCTTTGCGGCTACAGCTTTTGTAACTTCAAAAGTCATATCGTCTACAGATGGTGGCTTTGTATAGCCGGCTATCATGTCGTAAGCTTCTATCTGCTTTGCTACAAGCTGTTCGGCCGCAGCGTAGTCATTCTTGGTCTCCTTCAGGGCGGCGTCGCGCAATAGCTTGAAGTCTTCAGCCTTCATGGCGTCGGGCTTGTAGCCCTCTATGGAATCTGCCGCCTGGGATTGCTTCATCACATATTTTTCCTGCTCGCTGTATTCCAACGGGAATTTTTCCTCCGCCATCTTCTTGATTGCATCGAGCTCCTCCTTAGGCAGGGAAGACGTTATATATTGGATATTCTCCCACGCGCTGCATTGTAGGGAAACCCAGCTACTTTGGGCTGATTCGTCTCCGGGTTTTACCTCCTTGGACTTAGCCTCGATTTTTGCTTTCAGATCTTCTGGGATTGAATCTGCGTAAAGCGACGCTCCAAAAACTGTTGCGCCGGCCAATAATAATAGGGTAAATTTCATATTAATTTATTGATAATTTCGTGATAAAAAAAGTCAAATTTTTTTTCCCTTGCACGGAATATGCTCTTATGAAATATTTAAGCGCCGTAGATGAAAGTATTAAGAAAAATTTTATCTCTTTTCAGGCGTTCCGGAGATTCCAAAAAGCAAGATAATGGAAAAACTTCTAAAGCTCTTAATAATTCGCGCAAAAAGGGCGGCGGTAAATTTGATTCCAGACGCGGAAAAGGGAAGCCTTACGGCGTAAAATGCCCATCGGCAGGTGCAAAAGAGCGTTCTGGCAAGTCCGGAGAAACCCCTGGACGTGGAGGTAATTCAAAGGGCGGAAAAAATCCCGCATCAAAAGGTAACTCTTTAAAGCGCTCAAAGCCAAAGAAGACAGTTTTGCAGATTCCTCCGGAGGCAGATCTTATCTCAAAAACAGCAGAGTTTGCGTCTCTCGGCCTAAAGCCATGTGTTCTTGCCGCTGTTGAAAAGCAAGGGTATAACTCCCCAACAGAAATACAAAAATTGGCAATACCAATTATTCTTGAAGGGGCCGATGTTGTCGGCACTGCGCAGACAGGTACAGGAAAGACAGCCGCGTTTGCTCTTCCGGTAATTCAGAAGCTGTTTCTCGATGTTCCTTACGAGCAGCCAAAACCATCTTCGCCTAGGGTATTGGTGCTTTCTCCCACGCGAGAGCTTGCCGCTCAGACGGCTCAGGCCTTTGAGAAATTCTCTGAATTTACGCCGATAGAGACTTTACTCATACAAGGAGGCGTTTCGATGAATCCCCAGATAGATGCGCTTGAGAGCGGGGTTGATGTGGTTGTGGCAACGCCTGGACGCCTGCTTGACCATATACGCCAGCGCAATATAAATTTGAAGTTTGTTCGCTATCTTGTTCTCGACGAGGTTGACAGAATGTTCGATATGGGCTTTATAGAGGACGTTTCCAATATCATAAGATACTGTTCTGCAGAGCGCCAGACTTTGTTCTTTTCCGCCACAATGCCGGAGGCTGTAATGAAGCTTTCTCGCTGGGCGTTAAAAAATCCGAAAAACGCCGGAGTAGGCATAGCTCATTCTCCTGCCGATACTATAGAGCATTATGTGTATCCGGTTGATGCAATTCAAAAGTACGATCTTCTCCTTGCATTGCTCAAGACGCTAGACTTTAGCAGTACCATAATTTTTACACGCACGCGGCGCGATGCAGACAGAATTGCCGAATGGATAGAGGCCAACAATGCCTGCACATGTTCCGTTTTGCATTCAGACAAAACCCAGCGCGAGCGCGACTCCGCTCTTAAGGCCTTCAAAGAGGGAAAAGTAAAGGTACTTGTTGCCACAGACATAGCCTCGAGAGGCTTGGACATAAGCAACATAACATATGTTATAAATTACAATGTTCCAGAACAGCCAGAGGATTATGTTCATAGGATAGGACGCACTGGAAGGGCCAATGCGGAGGGCAGGGCAATAACATTGTTTTCGTCCGACGAGGCTTCTTTTCTCGACAAGATAGAAAGTTTCATAGGCCGCCCTATAGAGCGCCGCACGCTCGACGGTTTTGCGTACCGCAGCGACCCAATGTTCGATGCCCGAAAGGCCGCCTCCACTCATCGCAAAAGGCGCAACCACTAAACTAATCTCAGACAGTGCCGCTTAAGCTCATAGTTGTTGGAAAGCTAAAAAACCGCAATCTTGCCGAATTGTGCGCGGAGTACGCCAAGCGGTTGTCGCATCACGGCGGAATTGAGATTGTAGAGCTGAAAGATGCCCTCTCGCCAGAGGCAGAGGGGCTGAAAATTCTCGATGCGGTAAAGAATTTTAAAGGTGCGGTTTACGCTATGGGAGAGGAGGGTGAGTCTATCTCTTCAAGGGGGCTTTCCAAAATCTTAGAGGCAGATTTGCTCAGGGGAGGTTCGGCCTTTATAATTGGCGGCGCGTATGGATTGTCTGGCGCGGTAAAAAGCAGGGCGAATAAAGTTTTGTCGATGTCCGCCATGACCTTCACGCACGAGTTTGCCCGCGCAATATTGCTCGAACAGCTTTACAGGGCAAAGACCATAAGCGCAGGAACAGGCTACCACCATTGATTCCTATATATCTTCTTTTGTGAAGATTTTTTATGTCTTTAAGCCTTTTATGGTATTAGCCATATCTTTGGCTATTCTTCCTGCTTTAGCGGAATTGTAACATTGAAGGAATGTTCGCGGTTTACATCTGCTGCAAATTCCAAAGCTATTAACTTGCCGTTCTCAAACACGCATTGGGGCCTTTCAAGATGCATGAGTTTCTGCGTCTTGCCGTCTTCCCAGCGTATTTGCGGGTTTATTACATAGGTGTGTTTAGCTGGCTTCCAATTTATGCCGTCTTCGGAGCTGAACAGAACTATTTTAAATCCTTTAGGTTCTTTTACAAAAGAGCCCTTCATGTCTTTTGCCATGGCGTAAAAACAGTCTCCAGCCTGATACCAAATATAGGGGTCTTCTGCGGCGAAATCGCTGCCTTTTGCAGTGAAAATTGGGTTTGGATTCTTTACAAAAGGCCCTTCTGGATTTTCAGATATAGCCGTAAGATGAACCACCGGACCACCGAAAGGCTTTGGCTTTTTTGCGGCGACACCTTTATATATCATAAGATATTTTCCGTCTGGAGTCTTTGTAACGGTGGGGTTTGTTGTGCATAGCGCATCTGGAGCGTCCGGATTCTCAGAAACATCTATAAGCGGCTTGTCGAAACGTTCCCACGGCCCATAGGGGCTATCCGATACAGCCACACCCACGCGCTGATTATTTCTATGAGAGAAGTTTAAAGCCTTGTAATTGCCGGGTTGCCCAATTTTTCCATCTCCCCTGTTTCCTGTATAATATATATAGTATTTCCCGCCGAACTTCTTTACTGTTGGATTATGAGTGCACATTCCGTCCCAAAATTTCGGGCCGCGAGCGGGCAGGGCAACATCTGAATGCTTCCACGGCCCAAACGGACTTTCAGATATTGCGTGCGCTATCTGGCAGTGCGTCACCCAGGCATTGTGGTGGTACACCCTCGGCCAGCGTGAATAATACATATGCCAAAGTCCGTCTTCTCCTTCTATTATAGATCCGCACCAGATGTAGTATGCCGGGTCTTCAAATTTTGAAGACTTAGGTGCGGGCATTAGCCTATCGTTTAAATTCAAGGCTCCACGCTCGAAATCAGCGCTGGATTTATCTCCGCTCAAAGATGAGCATCCGGCAAGCAGCGCGGCGCCTATCATTAAAACTATAAAGAGCAGTTTGTTCGCAATATTCATATTTTACAGATTTAGATTCTTGAACATCTTGTCCTTGAAAAACGCGGTCTCAGAAAGAGACGCTTTTCTTTGGGCGAATTTCCCTGCAACTTGGGGGCGTATCTTTGTGTCCGCCAAGATTCTTAATAGATATTTGCTGCGCATTGCAGCAAGGGAAAAACTCCTTTCGGCAGGGAGCCCGTCGAGGGTGTTTAGGTCTGTTATAACTACTGCCATTGATTCCATAGAGGCAAAATCGTCTATGCGCGAGTAGCGTATTTTGTTCTCCGAGCCTATGTTTGGCGATAGCTTATCTTTCCATCTTTCATCTGAGGCAAGCCTTGCGGCGGCGGAGTTTGTCTTAGGCGATAATACCGCTATGTCAGACAAGTTGGGCACACGTTTTTCAAGCTCTCTTAGATTGTCTGCCAGCAACCTCGATTGAGACTCTTCGGAGTTATAGTACTTCCATATAGGATATTCCCCACCGTTCGGACGCGCTATTAGTTCATAGTTTAAAGATGGATCTCCAAATATGTACGCCGTCTGGCAAATTTCCTTTGGGTTTCTGCAGTTTAAGAACAGATTGCACACCGCAGGGCGTATCTTTTTGAGATTTTCCCGCAATTTATCAATGTTCGGATCTGGAATTTCCGACAGAAAAGAATTGCCCAAAGAAATATCCCCAAATATTGCCCACATGCCGTTTTCAAATCCACCTTTTAGGAGTTTGTCCGCACATTGAGCAGCTTTTTGATCTTTGAGTGATTCTTGGGCTTCATCGGTTATGAGAAAGTCGAAAATTTTCCCATTCTGAAATTTTCCGTTTTGTGTATCTGCAAATTCAGAAAGTTGTTTAGCTGTTGCGGCAATGCATTGGCCTGAAATGCCTTCTGATATGTCGCCGTAGGAACATTGTTTCTTGACCTGTTCCTTAAGCCTTTCAGATTCGCACAGAAAAAGAGTCTTTTTTCCTTGCTCTTTTTTTATGTCGGCAGTTTCGAGTGCGCTTATTGTCTTTCCCGTTCCGGGAAGCCCAGTTACGAGAGTTCTGGGGTTGAATGGAATTATGCATTTTATAAGGAAATCCTGCTCGTCTGTATAGCGGGTTATCTCTTCATTTATTATCCGAACTCGCGCCTGCGGAGATTCCTTAAAACCTAGGTACGATGTAAGCGCATTTTTCAATATGTCGAAACTCTCTCCGCAGAAATCCGCGGAAGCTTCCCGCGCAGGGCCTCCAAGACGCTTGTGAATACGGTCTATTTCTGTGCGGAATTTCTTGAATATTGCCTCGGAAACATCTCCTTCGCCAAAGTCAGATGCGTCGGCAAATTGTCCACGGGAATAGGCCGTTCCGTTTGGCTCGCACACTCCAAATGGATAGACAACCAGGCATGCAAAGGGCAATTTCCTAAATTTCTTCAGGTCGGAGCGCGAATGGATGTAGTCCCTTATGGCAAGAGACTCGTTCCAGACTTGCTCAAACGGATCTTTCCTGCGGCCTTTTGAGTATCCCTCATATATCTGGCCAGAGTACGACTTTATCTCCATGACCAAAACGCCCATCTTTGGTATGAGCGCCACAAAGTCTGCCTCTCCCTTTAGCTGCGTTGGATGAACCCCGAGCTTCATGGAATGGAACACCACCCAACTTTTCGATGCCGCTCCGCTTTCGAGTGCCCGAAATATATATTGCTCGCCGTTTACGCTTGCCGGATCGCACAGCGATGGAATCATTATTGCCATGTTTGTCGCCTCTGTTTTTCTTGGAAAGTATTTTTCAGTGCCGTTTGCGTCAAGCGCTTAAAGATGAGTTCCAAGAAAAACACATAAGAAGTGGCTTTTTGTCTTTGGAATACACGGATAAAACCTATCTGCCGCCTCTGTTTTTCTTCTGCTTTTTTTGTTTCGGGAAATTGCCAGGGATTTTTTTTCTGTCGGACTTTCTCATCTCTGCTGCGCTCTTTGATGCTCTTGCTGCGCGCCTTTGTTCAAATCCGCGGCGTCCGTTTGGATTTCCGTTTAAGTTTAAACTGCCGCCCCTCTTTCTGGGAACGCATTTCTTTTTTCCATAGTATACATCGCAGGCATCTTGGCTTTCAAATGGGTTTTCTTCTTTCGCTATGGGAACGGACTTCTTTATGAATCTTTCTATAGCCCTTAATAGGAATTTGTCCGATGGGCAGAAGAAAGATATGGCTTCTCCGCTTTGTTGCGCACGGGCGGTTCTGCCTATACGGTGCACATAGGTCTCGGCCTCCTCTGGAAGATCGTAGTTTACAACAAGACCCATATTCTTTACGTCTATGCCCCTTGCGGCTATATCGGTTGCAACAAGCACCATGCATCTGCCGGCTTTAAAATCGTCGAGCGCTCTGCGCCTTGCAGACTGCGATTTGTTTGAATGTATGGCTTCCGCCTCGTATTTTTCTCCGGACAGTTTTTTTGCAACTTTGTTAGCTCCATGCTTTGTACGGCAGAAAACAAGCGCGCGAGCCGAAGCATCATTTTCAAGCCGCTTATCAACAAGATACTTTAAAAGATTTATTTTGTCGGCTTCGTCCACAAAGTACAACTTTTGCTCTATCTTTTCTACGGCGGGCTTATCCGGAGATACGGAAATTTCTACCGGGTCTTTTACTATTGATTTTGCCAGTTCCTTTACGGCGTCTGTCATTGTGGCTGAAAATAATAGTGTCTGCCTTTGAAAAGGCAGCTTTGAAAAGATTTTTCTTATGTCTTTTATAAATCCCATGTCGAGCATTCTGTCGGCCTCGTCGAGAACGGCTATCTCCACGGCGCTAAAGGAAAGTTTCTTCTGGTTAAACAGGTCTAATAGCCTGCCCGGAGTAGCAACAAGAATGTCCACTCCTTTTTCAAGAGCCCTGATTTGCGGTCTGGCAGATACTCCCCCAAAAACTTTTGCATGGGAAATTTTTGCGTATTTTGTATATATAGTTATGTTGTCGTTTACTTGTTCGGCCAATTCTCTTGTTGGCACAAGTATAAGCGCGCGGAAACTTCCGCATTTTGCAAATCCGGAAGTTTGAAACTTCTGTATGATAGGAAGAGTAAATGCTGCGGTTTTTCCTGTGCCTGTTTGCGCGCAAGCAAATATGTCGCGCTCGGCAAGAATCT
>CALXQW010000015.1 GCA_944390805.1 uncultured Opitutales bacterium
TTCCCGACATAATTCCCGGAAGGGGAAGCTGGGGCATAGGCTCTCCCGCATGGGCCGACGCAATGGTTACAATTCCAATGACTTTATACGAACGCTACGGGGACAAACGTGTTCTTGCTGACAATTATGAGGCAATGAAAAAATGGTTTGGGTATGTTTTAAAGACTTCTAAGAACCTTATTCGTCCGGAGGCGGGATACGGAGATTGGCTGCAGCCGTATTCAGAA
The DNA here is from genome assembly GCA_944390805.1 of uncultured Opitutales bacterium. Lineage (GTDB taxonomy): Bacteria > Verrucomicrobiota > Verrucomicrobiia > Opitutales > Intestinicryptomonadaceae > CALXQW01. The sequence continues at coordinate 228 of CALXQW010000015.1, forward strand.
AAAACTAGGAAGAATCCGAACGATTCCCGCGGAGATTCTTCGGTAAGCCTGATAGGAACTGCATATTTTGCCCGTTGTGCAGATATTCTGTCGTACAGCGCCGAAATTCTTGGAAATAAGGCCGACGCAAAGACCTATGCCGATTGGTCAAAAAAGATAAAGGAGGCATTCGTAAAGACGTTCGTAAAGCCCGACGGCACAGTAGGCAGCGGATTGCAGACAGAACAGGCTATAGCCTTAGAGTATGTTCTTGTAGGAGACTTGAAAGTAAAGGCCGCAGAAAAGCTTAAAAACGCTGTTAAAGCCGCAGATGGGCATTTGCGTACCGGATTTGTTGGAACGCCTCTTATTCCTTATGCGCTCTCCCGCAATGGAGCTCTTGACATGTTCTACAAGATGCTCTTAAAGCGCACATATCCATCTTGGCTATTTTCCATAGACCAGGGGGCAACCACAATGTGGGAGCGTTGGAACAGCTACACGAAGAAAGACGGTTTCGGCAATGCGGCAATGAATTCTTTCAACCACTATGCCTACGGAGCGGTGGGCCAATGGATGTATGAGAATATAGGCGGCATAGCGCCGTGCGCAAAAAATGCGGGCTACAAGACCACGGTTTTTGCGCCTAAGCCTTTCTGCAAAGATATAAAAAGCGCAAACGCCTCTCTTGAGACTCCGTACGGAAAAGTGTCGAGCGTGTGGAATGTAGACAGGGATAATGTAATGACGTGGGAAGTTGCGGTTGCGCCCAACTCTTACGGCAAGATAGTTTTTCCATCAAAAAATCCGGATTCTGTAAGCGTAAATGGAATTCCGCTTAAGGATTTCGCCGCTAAAAATTCTCTAAAAATTTCAGAAACCGATGGTTTTGTGAGCATAAATAAAGTTCGTAACGGAAACTACTTTATAAAAGTCAAACTCTAATCTTTTAGAATATAGAAACCATGAAATTTTCTGTAAAGTATTTTGCGCCTATGGCGGCAATATTGCTATGCCATGGGTCTTTATTTTCTCAAGGTCCGCTTTCAAAGGATGATGGATCCTTTGCGGAAAGTTCTTTTAAAGATGTTCCCGTAGAGTTCAGGCCGGTGCCGTTTTGGAGTTGGAATGAAACCATGCAGCCAGACGAAGTCCGCAGGCAAGTTGGCCTTATAAAAGAGGGCGGTTGGGGTGGAGCCTTTGTGCACAGCAGGGTAGGGCTAATTACGGAATACATGTCGGACGAATGGTTCGATGCTGTAGATGCTACTATAGACGAGTGTGTAAAGCAGGGCATAAGAGTTTTTCTCTACGACGAGGACAAATGGCCAAGCGGATTCTCAGGCGGAACTGTTCCGCTTGCCGACGATAGTTTCAGGCCCAAGGCAATCATAGCCCGAAAAACCGGGGATAAGATACCCGAAGGCTGCAAGCCCATAGGCAAGCCCTTTGGAGATCTAAATTTCTACCTTTATACAACTCCCCTAGGAGACCCGTGGTTCAACGGCACGAGCTATATAGATACAATGGATCGCGCTGCCGTAGCTAAATTTCTAGAAGAGGCATATCAGAGCTATTACAATCGCTACTCAAAATACTACGGCAACGCCATAGTTGCCGAGTTTACCGACGAGCCCTGCGCAATAATGCGCTATAAAGGCCCCACAGGCGCTGTGCCGTTTTCCACAAAATTTCTTGAGGAATTTAAGAAGACTTACGGTTATGACGCCTTGGAAAATATCCACAAGCTTTTTGCCGATGTTGAAGGCGCCGGAGAGTTTAGAATGCACTGGCTTCTTTTGAACGACAAGATGTTTGAGGAAAATTTCTCCAAGCAGCTTGGCGACTGGTGCGCCGCGCACGGCATAGACTTTACCGGGCACTACATGCTTGAGGGTTCCCCAAAACACATGAGGCTTTGGGGAGACAGCGTAATGCAAAATTACAGGCACCAGGGCATACCTGGTGTGGATTTGCTAAAGAGGTCCATAGAGGAGCGCAGCTCCGCGAAACAGTGCCAGAGCATAGTAAACCAGTACGGCAAGCGGCGCATGCTTTGCGAGATATACGGAGTTTCTGGTGGCAGCTTAACTTTTGAAGATAGGCAGTGGATTGCCTTGCAGCAGATATGCCTTGGTGTGAATTTGTTAAATCCGCACCTTTCGCTTTACACCATGAGCGGGGTTCGCAAGAGGGATTATCCGCAGAACATATACTATCAGCAGTGCTGGTGGCCTCTTAATTCTCAGTTGGATATTCCTCTTTCTCGTTTGTGCTACGCAATGAGCAGAGGTTCCTACGATGCCGACGTGCTCCTCTTGCACATATCTCGCGGTATGACTCCCATGTGCCAATACGGTACAGAGCAGAAAACTTTGGGTTGGAACCAGCCCGGTTCTTTTGCGCCGGACGCCGAAAACTATCTTATCAAGTGCGACGAGCAGTGGCGCGCGGCAATAGACGAACTTCTTGCAAGCCAGGTTAGCTTCGACCTGGGAGACGAGGTTGTAATGGAGGATATCTCCTCTGTAGAAAACGGCAAATTGAAGGTTGGTAAATCTGAGTATTCCGTGGTTGTAATACCTGGTATGGATTCTCTTTCGGCAAAGACTTTTGCGTTGCTAAAGAAGTTCAAGGCAGCGGGCGGAATGGTTTTCAAACTTGAAAATGCCCCAGTGAAGATAGACGCAAAGAAATCTTCGGAGCTCGAAGAATGGATGAAAAATATAGAGCTTCTTAAAGCGGGCCAAATAGGGGAAAAGGTTGCATCTCAGGCGCGCAAAAACGCAAGTATAGTATCTTTAAAAGAAGGAGATAAAAGCCTTGTATGGACACATGTTAGAAATTTGTCGGACGGCTCAAGAATTGCCCTTGTTGTAAATCTTAACAGGCGCGGGGCATTTAAAGGAACTTTGGCCTTTGCGGGCGACAAAAAAGGCGGGGCTTATTCTCGCGTAAGAAAGATGGATTTCCACTCTGGCAATATAGATGAGATTTTTGCAAAGGCGTCTGGCGGAGAGCTTTTTGTCGAGGCGGAAATTCCTCCTGCAGGTGCTGGACTTTACCTTCTCGATAAAGTTCCTGCGTCGGCAAAGGAAATTTCATATGAGGATTCTTTAGTAGAAAAGCTTCTTCCGTCTGCCGTTGAAAGGTTGGACGACAACGCCCTTACTTTAGACTACGCCGCATGGACAAAGAGCCTCGATGCCCGCAAGTTGTCAAAAGGAACCGTTCCTGTAATAAAGATACAAAACCTTCTAAACGCCCAGAAGTACGACGGCCCCCTTACTTTGGCCTACTACTTTAAGACAGAAGGCTTGGACAAAGATCGCAAGCTGCATCTTGTAATGGAGCACCCCGAACGTGCAAAAATTCTTGTAAACGGCAAAGATGTTGAATATGACGGCCTTCCATTCTGGCGCGACATCAACTGGCTGCCAATAGACATAAGCGGTTTTGTAAAGGATGGACTCAATCAGATAATAGTCTCTTACGAGAACTTTGAACATGGAGACCTTGCCGTTTTAAAACCTGCCTATAAGCGCTATGGCACGGAGATAGAAAGCATATATATAGCGGGAGACTTCTCCGTAAACGGCAGGTTTACGGGCGAGAATCCCCATTCAATATTGCTGGAGCCTCGCAAGCTTCCAAAGTTTGACTGTTCCGTTCTTATAGAAGATAGTATCTGTCTTGGAAATCCTGGTAAGTTGGAATTTGGAAATGTCTCTGAGCAGGGGCTTCCGTTCTATGCAGGCAGGCTGAAATATAAGTTTAAGCTTCCAAAGTTCGAGCTGGCTAAGAATGAAAAGGCTATAATAAAACTCGATAAGCTCGACACCTCTGTTGCGGAGGTTGTTGTTGACGGAAAGCGCGCTGGCGCAATATTCTGCGCTCCGTACGAGCTCGACATAAGTTCCGTTGCAAAGCCCGGCTCAGAGGTGGATATTATTCTTTACGCAAATATGCGCAATCTGCTTGGGCCTTCGCATTTGCCTAATGGAGACAGCATAGATTGCGGTCCGGGGCATTTTTCGCCAGGTGGTGTTCCCGGCAGAGAGGAAGAATTCATGGAAAAGTGGGCTGCTCGCAAATGGAAGCCAGGTGGCTGGACAGACAACTACACTACAACTTCCTTTGGAGATGTAGGATCTGTAAGCTTTAAAAAGCGCGCGGCGGTTGAAAAGAAATAGACGCGTCGTAGTGAACAAACTTAAGTGAAAATATATTGTATTTTGCTGCTTTTATTTTTCTCTTTGGCGCTATCTTTTGGCGCCGAGGAGGAAAATTTGCAGCGGTACATGTGGTATCCGGGGCAGCTTTCGGCGCACTTGCAGCAGCTGCGCTTAAAAGAGTCTGCCGAGCGCTGCGTAAATGTTGGATACCCGGGCAAATTCTTTAAGCCGGAAAACAGCGCAATTTTTATAAAGACATATAAGAATTCTTCTCCAATAGAGGTCTCATGGAAATCTACAGGCATTTCTTCAGCCAGGATTAACGGGAAGGTTGTTTCCGGAAACTCCGTATTGCTTGGGAGCGGAGAAAACGAGCTTGAAATTTCTGTGGACTGCAAGAACTCCCTGCCCGCATTATGTGCATATATCAACGGCAAGCCTGATTCGGAATGTTGGAGGGTAAAACTTCCTTCCACTTCTTGGCACAATGCCGAATTCTCCTCCACATACGGAGCAAACGGTAAGCTTCCGCTGGACGATGTTGAAAAAACTATTTCATATTCTCCAAAGTCTATCGATTCTTTTGAAGGTGCGGAGAAACTCGGAGATTGCGGAATAAGCACAGGCGATGGCGGCGGATCTGCCATTGTTGATTTTTACGCTCTTGAGGTTGGTGTATTGTCTTTTTCTGCAAGTGGGGAAGGAAATGTATGTGTCTCTGTCGGCGAAAGTCCGGAGGAGGCAGCCAATGCGGACTCAAAAAAGTTTGAGCAGTTTGCAATATCGCCTTTTGCAGTTTCTAAAGAGTCAAAGACATTTTTTCTTCCGGAGCGCGCTCTGAGGTATGCAAAATTCTCATGCAATAAGAAGTGCAAAATTACTAACATTAAATTTGACGCAAAAGTATGGCCTAAAGAGCCTCTCATGAGTTTCAGCTGCAGCAACGAAAAAATAAACCGCATATGGAACGCTTCCGTTGCGTCTTTGCGCTCTTGCATGCATGGATTTTATCTTGACGGAATAAAGCGCGATTATCTTCCATGGGCTATGGACGCAGTTGTAAGCGCAATTGCCGCAGACTATGTTTTTGGCGATAGGCAAACTACTTTAAATAGTCTTAGCATAGCTCTGCTTCCGCTAAATCCTACAACCGATGATCTTGGCATACCAGATTATCCCCTTCATGCACTTATAGGCTTTGAGCATTATCTAAAGCGTTATGATGACTTTCGCTCTGTGGAAAACTACAGGGACAGGATAGAACAGCTTTTAAATTTCTACGAAAAATTGCAGGATAAGAATGGCTTTATAAGTGCTTCTGTCGGAAAGAGCGGTTGGAAATTTGTCCCGAGTTGGTCTGTGGGGCAGGGGCCAGACTGCGCGGGAACTCCGGCGTATGCGCAGATGCTCCTTTATAAAAATTTTCTCATAGGCTCTTGCTTTGCCGCGCGCTGGGGAGATAAAGATTCTTCATTGCGCTGGAGAAAAAAAGCAGAGGCTCTTAAGAGAAATATAATGCGCTGTTTTTGGGACGATACTCGCGGAGTTTTTATTAACGGATACCATAAAGACGGATCCATAGACAGCGGAATATCGCACCATGCCCAGTACTGGGCAATTTTATGCAATCTCGTTCCCGCAGGCAAGACGGATGCTCTCTTCTTACGCATGGCCAAAATACCCGGATACAGAGACTCCGTTAGCTTTGAAAAGGGCTACGATATGCTCTCCTATGCCAAAGAGCGCAAAGTTAGCCTCATGTGGGATTATATACTTGATGTGTACTTCCCGTGGCTTGCAGAAGGCAACACGCGTTTCCCTGAAAATATAACGCGCACAGATTCCCGCTTGAAAAAACTCTCTTTCTACGGGCGGGATTACGGGCTTTCCCTATGCCACGGCGCGCATGGGGTTCCAGGGGTGGTTGGTGTTCTTTATGGGATTGCCGGATTTGAACATTCAGATGCAAAGGAATACTCGTATATCTTAAAGCCTGATCTTATGGACTTAGACTGGGCAGACATATCATTTCCCGTTAAGGAGGGAATAATAAAATTGTCCTTAAAAAGAAGACTTCCTCCAAAAATTGAAATTCCAAATGGTTGCAGGGTTGCTCTTGTTAGCCCAGACGGCGGAAAGGTAATTTTAGAAAATAAATAAACAATGCGTCTTTAAAGTTTATATATTTATTGTATCTTATTTTTACATCTATAGTAAATATTATTAAATTTCATTTATTCATACTGCTGTGTATGCATTGTGATTTTGCTCCAAAAATTGTATTAAAACAAAACGCCGCGCACAAATAGTGGCGGCGTTTGAAAGCGTTTGATTCTTTATGTATGGCAGATTAACTAATTTTGCCTATTTTATTTAGAGTATTTTTTCTGCAGCTTTTCTATGAAAGCCTTCGCGAGAGGCTCCATCTTGTTTTTGTAGCAGCTTAAGGTTGGGTGGCAGCCATCGCGGGAGTCTTCCTTTGAAAGACCCTTTCTGGAATCTACAAGCGAGGAATAATAGTCAAGATATTCAACGCCTTCTGTATTCTCTGCGTAGGCCTTCAGCTTGGTATTTAGTTCAGATATTTTTTCTGTCGGCTTTATGTGCTTGCGCCATGCATACTCATGCGCGGGAAGCACAGAACATATAACAGGGGTTATTCCGTTAAATTTTGCAAGCTCGCACATGGAGATTATGTTTCCTACTATATTGTCTATCTCTATGGGGCCGTTGTTCTGGGCAATATCGTTCGTGCCGCCAAGTATTAAAATAAATTTAGGCTTTAATTCTATTGCGTCAGGACGCAGACGGGCGAGCATCTGGCAAGTAGTCTGGCCGCTTATACCCCTGCCAATATAGTTGTTGTCGGAAAAGAACTCCGGATGCTGCCTTGCCCAGCCGTCAGTTATGGAGTCTCCCATGAATACGGCTATGGGCGCTGTCTTAACATTTCTGTTTGCATCGGCGTAGCGAGCAAAGTTCTCAATGGATACTTCCTTTTTCTTCTTCGCTGCCTGGCCATTATTAGGTGCGGAAAACCCAATGCTCAGGCAGAGAGAAAATATAAATAAACCAATTATGTAAGATGTCTTTTTCATATCTTAAAAGCGTATCCTCTTTCTATATCTTCGCATTGTATTGCGCAATACAATTTACTTATTCTTTATTTGCGCGTTGCCTTCGCCAAGACGCAGCATGGCGGTGTCTCCAAGCTTCATGTCCAATTTGACCACAGGACCATTTCCGAGCTTTCTTCCGCTTATTGCGTCGAATATCTGGCCGTTGTAGAAGGTGTTTATCTCCACGCTTTTTGTAGAGGGATCTTCGTCAAGGCTTGTTGCGGATATGTACGCTCCGTTTGCAAATACGCTTATGGGAGACTTTGAGTATACTTTTGCTCCGGAGATATTAACCATGTGTCTGACAAGTTCCTGTGGAACGTCTGCAACTCCGCAGAACAACTTATTGCCCCTGAGAACTACTGCCGGAGAACCATCTTTGTAGAGCGCAAGAACCTTGTCCGACGCCTCCACAATAGGAGTCAAAAGCGGCTCTATAGTCTTATCAAACCCAAAAGTATCTGGCAGACCGAGAGCTTTGCCCTCTGGAGTGGAGCTAACCATTGCGCTTATCTTGTCTTCAACCTTCTTGAACCTAAAACCGGTCGTCTCAAAAGCGGCGTCTAAGGAGAAATCTTTAGCGTCCAAATCTATATATCCGGGCAGCCATATAAATATTGTTGCCATATCCTTTGTTTTTTCTCTCAGCGCAGCCCTGTCTTTTGAGTCGAGCGCATAGAGAATGGGGAATATTGCAAGCTTTGCTGGTATGCTCTTGCCATCGATAAAATCCCTAAACAGATAGAATCCTTGCGGCGAAGCGCATTTGTTTATCTTTTCCCTAAGTTCGCTTGCAACCTTTGTGGTTTCCTCAACCCCGCCAAATGTTCCGGAATACATCACTGATTCCTCGTCTGTTATGAGAGCTATCTCAGGCTCATAAACAGATGGATTGTCTCTCATATCGCGCTCTATGGGCTCAAAACCCTTCATTATATCCCACAGCTTTACATCGTTAAACCAGCCAACCCCTATTAAGTCCATCCACCAGCTAGTTATATTGCGCACGCTCTCCTGCCCAAGATTACGGGCAAGAACTTTGCAGGTGTTTTCAAATGTTGACAGTTCTTTGCCTATTGGCGTTATCTTTTGCTGTCCCGCTGGTGAAAGATATGTGCGGGAGTCGTCCTCATTTATCCATATCTTGCCCTTGCGGGTTATTGTCTCGCAAGCGCTCATTACAGTTGCTCCGTTGCCAAAGTCTCTGCGCACATAAGATATTGGGCCGCTTATCATGTCTATATGCTCCTGCCCAAGCAGCTTCCATAGCCTGTAATGCCCCGACGCAGCGGGTCCTTTGGGAACTCTCGTAAGCTCCTGAGTGTATCCGTAGAAAATTACGCACAGTTTGTCGGGCGCGTTATCCTTCACAAACTTTGTCAGCTCTATTACAGTGTCTGCCATGCTATCTTGGAGGAATCTGTTGAAGTCGGCAACTTTTTCGCTGTGCTTTGGATCAACTATATATACCTGGGCTCTCCTCTCCTCTGAAGATGGCGGCTCTATGTTCTTTAAAGATGCAGTTTCATCATTCCATGCCTTCTTTAATTCTTCATCTGAAGCATATTTATTTGACACCCATTTCTGCCATGCTGCGAGCTCCGCCTTTCCGTACCCGTAGAGCCGGCCTCCCCAGAAGTTTCCGTAGAACCATTCACTGGAGTTCCCGCCAGCGGTGTGGTAGCCAAACATGTTCTTGGAATAGTTCTTTTCGCAGAAGTCTATTACGGTCTTTAAGACTTTTTTGCAGTCTCTCTTATATATCTCAGATGCAGGGAAGGGAAAAGTTTTGTCGGCCTTGCCGCGCTCGTCTGTCATGCATTCGTCGGCGTATTTGTCCATCCACCACCTCGGCGGAAACAGCCTTATGCGCAGAAGTATTTTTGCGTTAGGGTTAGCGGAGATTACCATGTCTAACTCTTCCTTCAGCGGCTGGAAATTCATAGACTTACCGTCTTCGGGCATGTAGAAATGCGCAGGAGTCATTATCGTCACAAGATCTATTCCCGCATTCTTTGCAAGAGAGGTCTGGCTAGATATTAGTTCTGCCGGATTCTCCTGCGGCGCAAGAAATCTTCCTTCCTGATTCAGAACTCTAAGCTCCATTAGAAACGTTTTATCTAATGGTCTTGCCGATACTTTTATCTTATATTTTTTGCCTTTTTTAAGATCTATCCCGCCAAAATTTAAGAAATCTTTCGGCGTGGCTTTTACGCGCAACATTCCGTTTTCCCTTAAGATTACCGCATTTGAATTTTTCCCGTTCAAAGATTCCGGATCTATAGATGCGTCTGAAAAATTGAAACTGTAAACAAGCTCGCCAGATTCTTCGTCAACTACGTCAAGTTTTCTTATCTGGAATTCAGCACCATACTTGTGTGTATTTATCTTGAGAGATACATTACTTGCGTCTGCCGAGAGCGGATATATCGTAAAAAATGTATTTGTCCAATTCTGGCTCTTTTCTATCTCCCTTCTGTACGGAGAATCGAAATTAAAGGTTTTTGTTGCCACATACAACATTCTGCTGCGCGATTTCTTTCCGTTTATCTCCAGCGTTGGAACCTTCCCCGAACGGTCTATTTTTGCCGTACATGTCTCTTGTTCTGCGGCATTCAAGAAACCATCCATGCATATGCAGGAGGCTATGACTCCTTTTATAAAAAACCTTATATATTTTGAATACTTTAAAAGATTAAATAATTTATATCTTATCATTTAAATGCTTCCCTTTATTGGGAATGAAGATAATTTCTTAATTTGAGTCAAGGGTATTCTAAGCTTGCTGTTGGTTATATATGGGCTATTCCAAAGTTAAATTGCGCAACGTGAATTTCCCGTTATCAAAATGTATTGTTGAGAAATAAAAAACGCGGCTGAAAACCGCGTCTTTTATGAATCATTCTAGAAATTAACTGCCGGGATGTGTTGCCGGAATAGACGCAAGTTCCGGAGGAAGTTTATCTGCCTCATAGGTTGGGAAAGACATTTCCAAGAGCGAAAAATGCGGAATATCGAACTTTGCCTTGCCTGCGCTTCTATCGACAAGCAGAGCCACCGCCACCGGCTCTCCGCCCTCGGCGCGTATTATATTTATGCATTCATCAACCCTGCCTCCGCGCGTTATGACGTCTTCAACCACAAGAATCTTTTCTCCCTTCGCAATCTTGAAGTTTCTGCGCAGAACAAGGTTTCCGTTTTCCTTCTCAGCAAATATGAAGCGGCTGTTCGTCTGCCTGGCAACTTCCTGCCCAAGAACAAGTCCTCCCATCGCGGGAGCTAAGACAGTGTTGAACTTTATGCTTTCCGGCAACTTTGCCACAAGCATAGACACCAACTCCGATACCCTGTCCATATGCTCGCACACACGCGCACACTGAAAGAAATGGCCGCTGTGCAACCCGCTTCTTAATATAAAATGACCCTCCATAAGGGCCCCCGTCTTGCGGAATATATCGAGAATCTTCTCTTCTGAATCTGTCATTTTGATGATTGTTCTATTGTGAATTTTATGTCTCCGGATACCCCGCAGTCTGCCCGCAAGGCGCAAAAACCGGATGAGAAATTGTCGTAAGTGCTCCAGAGCATCTTGCGGTCTGTCTCAGGAATTGAAAGCGAGTCTATCCGGCTTCTGTCAAAAAACTCATAACGCCCCTCTCCCATCTCGGGCGGAAGAGCATTCATTGCCTTCTTGCAGTCGAACAAAAACATCAGCCAATGGGCGTTTCCCTCATAGGCCTTCTCTGCGACAATCGCAAATAAATGCAAGTCTTTCTCTGTCAGCTCAAGCCCGGTTTCCTCGCGCGTTTCTCTTATGGCGCATTGAAAGGGGCTTTCTCCAATGGACATCTCAAGTTTGCCTCCTATTGGGCTCCAAAGCCCTTTGTTTGGGCTTTTTAGCCTCTGCACAAGCATAAGCTTTCCTTCTGCATTCTTTATGAATACGAGTGTGCTTATCTTGTACTGTAAAAGAGTATCCATTCTCTATTCTATCTTATATTTTTAAGAACCTCTTCGGCGGTTTTGACGCTGTCTTAAAAAATTAGTCGAACACAACCGTCTTATTTCTATACGCCAACACACGTGTCTCAAGGTGGCATCTGACGGCGGAGGCCAATACTATCCTCTCAAGCTCGCGCCCCTTGCGTACCAGATCATCAACACTGTCCCTGTGCGTTATACGTACCACATCCTGCGCAATTATAGGTCCCTCGTCCAGATCTGCCGTGGCGTAGTGGGCGGTTGCCCCTATTATCTTTACGCCACGTTCGTAGGCCTGATGGTAGGGCTTAGCACCCGCAAATGCCGGCAGAAAACTGTGGTGTATGTTTATCACGGGGCAGCCTACCGTATCTATGAAATCTGCGCTTAAAATCTGCATGTAGCGCGCCATGACCACAAGCTCGGCGCCGCACTCCTTTATTATGCGCTTTTCCTCTGCTTCAACCTGGGCTTTTGTGTCTTTTGTTATGGGCAGATAATGGTATTTTATACCGAAGGTCTCTGATATGCCCCTCAACTTTTCATGGTTGGATATCACGCAAGCTATATCGCACTGCAACTCACCCATTCCGCAGCGCATGAGTATGTCGTAAAAACAATGCTCAAACTGCGAAACCATCAGGACTATCTTTGGACGGTACGACGAAAGACGTATAGTGGCCTCCATTCCAAGCTCGCCCTCGGCAAGCTCCCTGAATAGACGCATTTCCTCATTTTCATCGCCTGCGGGAATCCACTCTATGCGCTGAAAGAATATATGCTGCTGCTTGTCGCGGTGCTGGTCGGCGTGGAGTATGTTCCCGCCGCGCGCGTATATCCATCCAGATACACGCGCAACTATCCCGGCCCTGTCGGGCCCGTGCAGAAGCGCCACTATGCGTTTCTTTGCCGTATCGTTTGCGTCCATATTAAAACTCGAACTTAAACCTGCCAAGCCTGCGCTTGATTTCCTCTATCACACTCTTTTCCGCCTCCACGCCGTGCGCGCAGAATGTTACGGAAAAACGGACAAAGGGACCGGCGTCGTCCCACGGAACCGTGCTTATGAGATTCTGGGTTATCATCCACTGGCTGAAATCCTCGCCACTTGCAAACTCCGCGCGGTTGCCGTCGGCAGATACCGCAGCTTTTGGAGCCTGGGTGTAAAGATAAAAACTGCCTTTTGGCTTCTTGACATCGAAACCAAGAGCCGAAAGGGCTGACACAAGCATATCCATCCTGCGGGAATACTTGGCTGCTATCTCAGAAGTAATCTCGGGCTTTTCAAGACCCTTTGCCGCGGCTTCTTGTATTGCGAGAAACTGTCCGGAGTCCGTATTATCTTTGACGTCTCCATAGGCCTTTACAAGAAGGGCGTTGCCGCATACCCAGCCTATTCTCCAACCCGTCATGTTATGGCTCTTGGACATTGAATGCAGCTCTATGGCAACATCTTTTGCTCCCTCCGTCTGGAATATGGACGTTGGCTTGCCCTCGAACACCAATGCCGAATATGCCGCATCGGAAATTACAACAATGTTGTTCTTCTTTGCAAATGCCACAAGCTTCTTGAAGAATTCAGGCGTGGCGCTCGCACCAGTGGGGTTGTTAGGATAGTTTACAACTATCGTCTTTGCCCTCTTTAAAATGTCTTCAGGTATAGAGTCCAAATCGGGCAGAAAGCCATTTTCCTTCTTAAGAGGAATATTGTAGACCTCTCCGCCGTAGTACTTTGCATGCGTGCCGAAAACAGGATAGCCCGGCACAGTCATAAGTGCAACGTCTCCCGGATTTATAAAACAGGCAGGCAGAATGCTCAGCGCCGCCTTTGATCCTATGGAGTGCAAAACTTCGGTCTCAGGATCTATATCCACTCCGAACTGCCCCTTCATGTAGGCGGCTGCAGCCTTCTTGAAAAGATCGCTGCCGTTGTCGGCATAGCCCCTGTTCTCTGGCTTGCGAGCGGCGGCGTTAAGAGCGTCGAGAACCTGGGGGAAGGCCATTTCATCAGGCTCGCCAACTCCCATATCTATAAGCTCAACTCCGGGATTCGCCTTTACGGCCGCTCTTTTTGCGCGCTTTATCTTCTCAAACTTATATATCGCGTTGCTCTTACCGTAGTTTGCCCCGCCTATTCTGTCGGCAAACAGTTGTTGAATATACGATTCTCCCATGATTTATATTGTTTGATTTTTCAAAATAAATTCTTAAACAGGTAAGGAAAATCGTATTTTCGTCAAAATCAATGAAAATAATATCTTCAGCCGAAGAAATGCGCACATTCTCAAAAGAATGCATGCGCGAAAATAAAACGGTGGCTCTGGTGCCGACTATGGGCGCTCTTCATGCGGGGCATCTTAGCCTTATTGATATTGCGCGTAAGAATGCCGATGTTGTTGTGGTGTCGGTGTTCGTCAACCCTACGCAGTTTGGTCCAAATGAGGACTTTGCCAATTATCCGCGCAGGCCGGAGGAAGACTTTGAAGCCTGTCGTACGCGCGGAGTAGACGCAGTATTTGCTCCGCCTGCCTCAGAGATATACAGGCCAGATGCTTCCACATACATATCGGAAGAGCAGATCAGCCAGAACCTTTGCGGGAAATCGAGACCTAAGCACTTCAGGGGGGTTACAACGGTTGTTGGTATTCTCTTTAATATAATCCGTCCAAACAAGGCCGTGTTTGGACTTAAAGATGCTCAGCAGGTTGCGGTTATACGCCGCATGGTCAGGGATCTTTTCTTCGACGTGGAGATTATAGAGGCGCCTATTGTAAGGGAGAATAGCGGTTTGGCGTTGTCGTCGCGCAATGCTTATCTCGACCCGGGCGAGCGCGAGGGTGCAAAGCGCATATATGAGTCTCTCTTAAAGGGCAAAGCTCTCGCCGAAGAGGGCTGCACAAATGTGGACAGAATAAAGGCTCTTGTGATTAACTCAGTTTCATGTGCGAAGATACGCGTGATATATGTTGAGGTTGTTGACAGGTTAACCTCGTTGCCCGTTCAGGTTGCAGAGCGCGGCAAGAGCCGCATATCTATAGCCGTATGGTATGGGCGCGTGCGTCTGATAGACAATATAGAGATATAAATTTTTTATAGGAATTTTTTAATAAGATGAATTACGACATAATTGTTGTCGGCAGTGGCATAGCCGGATTGAGCTTTGCATTAAAGTGTTCTAAACTTGGACACAGGGTTGCCATACTTACAAAGAAGACTAGTTCGGATACCAACACCAACCATGCGCAAGGCGGCATAGCCAGCGTGACGAGCTCGGCGGACGATTTTGAATCTCATGTAAGAGACACTCTCATTGCAGGAGACGGCCTTTGCGACTCGTCCGTTGTGGAGAGTATTGTTCGCAGCGGCCCTGAGCAGATTAAAAATCTGATAGCCGAGGGCGTTAAGTTCACGCCAGCCTCCGATGGTTCGTATGAGCTCGGACGCGAGGGTGGGCATTCGCAGCGCCGTATTTTGCATGTTAAAGATTACACAGGTAGGGCCATAGAGGAGGCTCTTTTAAAGTGCGTTTCCGCCGACCCAAAAATTTCGCTCTTCGAGCACCACTTTGCTATAGATTTAATTACTGAGTCCAAAGCGGGCGGAGAGGGCAACCACATAGTTGGAATATACGTTTTGGACAATACCACAGGCAAGATAAAGACAATAAAGACAAGGGTTGTAATGCTTGCTTCCGGAGGCACTGGATGCGCGTATCTTTACACGACAAATCCAACGATTGCCACGGGGGACGGCATAGCCATGGCGTATAGGGCAGGTGCCCAGGTGTCTAATCTGGAATTTATACAGTTTCATCCAACTGCGCTTTATTCCACAGACGGCGAGCGTTTCTTAATATCCGAGGCTGTTCGCGGAGAGGGTGCAATTTTGCGCAATGCCAACGGGGAGGCTTTTATGAAGTCTTACGATCCCCGCGCGGATTTGGCTCCGAGAGACATAGTTGCCCGCGCTATAGACCACGAGATGAAGCGTCTTGGAAGTGCGCATGTATGGCTGGACATAACCAAACTTTCAAGCCAGACCTTGCAGGACAGATTTCCTCAGATATACAATCACTGCATAGAGAAGGGCATAGATATCTCTAAGGATTTCATTCCTGTGGTTCCTGCGGCGCACTACATGTGCGGCGGGGTAAAGACAGACATCAACGCCGCCACAAACATACCCGGTCTTTACGCTTGCGGAGAGGTTGCATGCACTGGGTTGCACGGCGCAAACAGGCTTGCGTCGAATTCTCTTCTTGAGGCGGTTGTTCTTTCTGACAACGGTGCAAAGGCTGTCGATGAATATCTTAAGACAGCGTCCTTTACGGATACCGCTCTGCCCGAGTGGAAGGATGGCGATGTTAGGGTGCCAGACGAGAGGGTAGTTTTGCACCACAATAGCGACGAGCTCAAGCGCACCATGTGGGACTATGTTTGCATAGTTCGCACAAACAAGCGTCTTGAGCGCGCGATGAACCGCATCTTGAATCTCGAGCGTGAAATAAACGACTATTACTGGAATTTCAAGATAGAGCCCACGCTTCTTGAGGTGCGCAATCTTGTTTTGGTTGCAAAACTTATAGTGAAGTCCGCCATGGCTCGCAAGGAGAGCAGGGGATTGCATTATACTTTGGACTATCCCAATAAGCTGCCCGAGGCTATTCCCTCCGTATTTTCAAAGGCCGACGAAAAATGATAAATTTTGACGACTACATAATAAATATTCCAGATTTCCCCAAGAAGGGTGTTATATTTAGGGATATAACACCGCTCTTGGCAAACCCGAAGGCATATTCTTATGCAATAGATATGTGGTCGGAAAAGCTTGCCGGCTTTGGGGCCACAAAGATAGTTGCGGCGGAGTCTCGCGGATTTTTCTTTGCTCCGGCAATGGCGATAAAACTTGGATTGCCTTTTGTTCCGGTTCGCAAGAAGGGAAAACTACCGCGTAAGACCATAAGCGTTGAGTTCGATTTAGAATACGGCACAGACATGCTTTTCATGCACGAGGGCGACGTATCCTCCCAGGACAAGGTAATAGTCATGGACGATATTCTCGCCACAGGCGGAACTGCCGACGGCATGTGCCGCCTTGTTGAGCTTTCCGGAGCAAAGGTTGCATGCTGCACATTTTTTATGGAGCTTGTAGATTTAAAGGGTAGGGAGAAATTGTCGGGCAGGGATGTTGTAAGCATTATAAAGAAATAAATGCAGGAATTTCCGATAGTTTAAATATGGAGGCAAGAGATATTATGGCGGAAAGTTCAAAGCAAAGGGGCATATTTTTTAGGGTTTTTTTGCCTGTATTTTTATTTGCCTTCTGCCTGCTGTTTTGCTCTTGCCAGACGGAGGTTAATTACGAGCCTCTGTTAAATGCCGGAGCAAAGACTTTTGCACCGATCAGCCCGGACGATGTTGAAATTTTCATAACAAAGAGGCCGTCTTATCCATATGCGGAAATGGGGGTTCTTTCTCTTGAAACTTTCTCAGATTCGTCCTCATCGGACATATACGAGCGCTTTCGTGTTGCAGCTGCAAAAATCGGTGCCACAGGCGTTATAATGCTTCCAAATCAGACTGTTATAAACTCCGTTCCGCGCGTAAATTACGACTATTACGGAAACCCCATAATATTTGATACTCCAACTTCAGATACCATGTATAAGGGGGTTGCAATCCGCAGGGTTGAATCTGCCGCAGACGTTAACAACACTAGCAACATTCCCCAGGCTTCTCGATAGAAATCTATTTGCCATATGGCGCCAATATCAATTGGTTCGGTCATAAGCGAAATATGTATATGTATTTTTTTTGCGCCGATGTGAAATTCTCGTCGGCGCATTTTGTTGCTGAAGATGCAAGATGCTATTTTATCTTTTTAAGCTCTGAGTTTTTAATCATTTGCCGCAAAACAAAAAAGGCTTCCAGATTGGAAGCCTTTTAAAATATATTGATTCAAACCCTTATTAGAGAGCCTTGCCGTCGGAACCAAGCACGTTGATGATCTTGTGCATGTACAGCTTCTTAAGCTCGTCGCGGGCTGGGCCGAGATATTTACGCGGGTCGAACTCTGCGGGCTTGTCGTGGAAGACCTTGCGTATCATGGCTGTCATGGCAAGACGTCCGTCGGAGTCTATGTTTATCTTGCATACCGCGCTCTTTGCGGCTTCCCTGAGCTGCTCTTCCGGAATGCCTACGGCTGCCTCGAGCTTGCCGCCATATTCATTTATCATGTCAACATACTGCTGCGGTACGGAGGAGGATCCGTGCAGAACTATCGGGAATCCGGGTATGCGCTTTTCAATCTCGGCAAGTATGTCGAAACGCAACGGCGGCGGAACAAGCCTGCCGTTCTCGTCGCGCGTGCACTGCTCGGGCTTGAACTTGTATGCGCCGTGCGATGTACCTATGGAAATTGCAAGAGAGTCAACTCCGGTCTTGCTTACAAAGTCCTCAACCTCCTCTGGACGCGTGTAAGAATGCGTCTCGTGGGAAACTTCGTCCTCTATGCCGGCCAAAACGCCAAGCTCGCCCTCTACGGTGACGTCGTGCTGGTGGGCAAACTCAACAACCTTCTTTGTAAGGGCGACATTCTCGTCGTACGGATGAGCCGATCCGTCTATCATAACCGAAGAGAATCCGTACTCTATGCAAGATTTGCAAAGCTCGAATGAATCTCCATGGTCGAGGTGCAATACTATCGGAACAGGGAAACCAAGCTCCTTTGAGTATTCAAAAGCACCCTGCGCCATATAGCGGAGAAGTGTCTGATTTGCATATTTGCGCGCGCCGCTTGAAACCTGCAAAATGACAGGAGACTTTGTCTCAACACAAGCCTGAATTATAGTCTGCATCTGCTCCATGTTATTGAAGTTGAACGCAGGTACTGCGTATTTTCCGGCGATAGCTTTCTTGAAAAGCTCGCGCGAGTTTACCAAACCGAGATCTTTGTAGGATACCATAATATTTTCCTTTTTGGATAATTGAGCCTTCTATATTGGAGGCAAAAATTGCGATTACAACAAAATTTTTCATTCTGGTAAAATCTGATGGCATTGTTTTATGCCAAGGGCAGCATATTATGTATTTCTTTACAGCCGAGTTTTTTTGTTGCGCTTAAAAACGTTTGACGCGCCGTATATTTTGAATTTGATATTGTTCTTCCAATCTTTAGCAAATTTGCCATGACGATTATCCAATATGCCAAACGCAATTTGCATTTTGGAAATATATACAACTACTTTCAGATGAACTCCTTATTAAGCGTATTAAAAACGGCCCTTGAAGTGGCAAGCTACCTTATACCTTCTGTTGCAGGAATATTCTTTCTGTTCAGGGGGGCAGATTCCTATGCAGATTCTTACGACCATTCCAGAATGAAATTTGCCGGAATATCCCTTAAGGCCTATAAAATTATATATAGAATTCTTGGCGTTGTACTGCTGGCGATAGCGGCTCTTGTGGTTTGGAATTTCTATATGTCGGATGAAGACGTAGTTAACAGCGACACCAAAAACTTCTGGGACGATGTTAATGAAAGCCAGGAGAAAAATGAAGACGGCCTTTTGTTCAAAGTTTCCCTATTCCCGTTTGCAATAGCAATTCCGGCTCGCATGGCGTCGTCGCGCTTTCCGGGCAAGCCGCTAGCCAAGCTATGCGGGAAGACAGTCTTGGAACGTGTCTGCGAGAGGTGTGCATCTTCCAAGCTTGCCGGGCAGAACATCACTGTTCTGACGGACAGCAAAGAGATATTTTCCCATGCACAAGACATAGGCGTAAAGTGTGTGATGACCCCTGAAACCTGCTCTTGCGGAACGGAGCGCATTATAGCGGCATTAGACGAGATAGGTGCGCAGTTTATAGTAAATGTCCAGGGCGATGAGCCCTTCATAGAGGGCGGCCTGATAGATGCAATTATAGAAAAACATATAGACGAAAAAGCAGATCTTGTAACTGCCGCCCATAGAATTTCCGATGCCGAAGAACTTCCTAATCCGAATGTTGTTAAGGTATTGAGGGACGGCTCCGGAAGGGTTCTATATTTTAGCCGTTCTCCGCTTCCGTATGTCAGGGGCGAGGCGGATTTCGCTAAGTGGCTCGATAAGGCCCAATATTGGCGGCATATAGGCGTGTATGGATATTCAAAGGACATTTTAGAGAAGTACGCGTCGCTGCCAAAGAGTACTCTTGAAGATTGCGAAAAGCTCGAGCAGCTTAAATTTGTTTCGGCGGGATATACGTTTGCCTTGGTGGAGACGGAATACAAATCTATAGGCATAGACACTCCGCAGGATCTTGCCGCCGCGGAGGAATATTTAAACACGTTGAAGAAATGAAAGAATCGGATTTTATAAAGATGGGTGCCGATGTGCTGAGGGCGGAGGCGTCTTCAGTGCTTGCGGCTGTCGACAGGCTTGACGATAATTTCTCTAGGGCAGTTGAGACCATACTAAACCACAAGGGTAAAACCATAATTTGCGGAATGGGCAAATCTGGCCTTGTTGCGCAGAAGATAGCCGCTACACTCTCGAGCACGGGAACTCCCGCAGTATTTCTCCATGCCGGAGAGGCTGTTCATGGAGACCTTGGCATATATGAGGCTGGAGATCCAACTTTGCTGATATCCAATTCCGGCACTACGGTGGAGTGTGTCAGGCTAATGCCAATATTGAAGCAGTTTAAGTCTCCAACCATAGCATTGGTTGGGCGGCCGGATTCTCCGATGGGCAAGGCTGCCGACATGGTTTTAGACGCCTCCGTCTCTAGCGAGGCCGATCCTTTAGGGATAGTTCCAACAAATTCAACAACAGTCGCCCTTGCCATAGGAGATGCTCTTGCATGCGCTCTTATGCGAGCGCGCAAGTTTTCCAAGAACGATTTTGCCCGTTTTCATCCGGCGGGGCAGTTGGGCCGCAATCTGATACTTACGGTGGAAGACGTTATGTTCAAGCTGCCAGATTGCGCCGTGGCGCGTCCGGAGACATCAATAAGGCAGATAGTCATAGAGATGACAAAAAAGCCAATAGGCGCCGCGTGCGTGGTTTCCGAAGACGGCTCTCTGATAGGCATATTGACAGACGGAGATCTGCGCAGAATGCTTCAGACTGTAACAGACATAGATTCTCAGACCTGCGGAGAGATAATGACAAAGAAGCCTGTCTGCATAAGACCCGAGGCGCATTTGTCGGAGGCAGCAAACCTTATGGAAAACCGCAAATCGAAGATTTCCGTATTGCCTGTGGTTGATGCCGACAACCGTTTGCAGGGGTTGATAAGGCTTCACGATGTATATCACCAATAGTATATTTTATGGCTTTAGGAGAATCTTTAAAATTTTTGGGAAAGTATATTAAGAATCCGCGTTTTACAGGTGCGGTATGGCCAAGTTCGAGGTTTCTTGCCGGCAAGATGGCGAGGTTTTCCTTGTGTCCTAGGGAGGCTGTTGTAGTAGAGCTTGGGCCTGGAACTGGGCCTGTTACAAAGGCTCTTTTAGACGGCGGCGTTGCCCCGGAAAACTTATATTCCATAGAGTTCGATCCTGCTCTTGCCTCTGACCTAAAAGCACGCTTTCCCGGGGTAAAGGTAGTAAACGATAGCGCCGAAAACATCTCCACAATACTTGGAAGCGACATTTCCAGAGTTAAGGCGATAGTTTCATCGCTTCCACTTCTGAGCCTGCCAAAAACCTGTGTGGACGAAATTTTGCGCCAGGTTGAGAGCGTTCTTCCAAAGGGCGGGAGATTTGTTCAATTTACATACAATATACGTAAAAGTCCGCAGGCTTACGGATTTAAAAGCCTTAAGCATGTTGAGGCGTCTATTGTGCTTATGAATGTTCCGCCGGCGCGTGTTGACGCATTTGAAAAATTCTAAGGCTCGCGCGCGGCGAAAAGTTTTTTCTTTATTTGACAACTGCCGCCTTACGGCGGCAGCGGAATTTGCGGATTAGCTCTTCTTGAATCTTACTACGAATCCGCCGCCGCGCTCCATATCTATCTTCAATGGCTGGCCGCCTTTTATCTTCTGTTTTTTCAAGGAATATTTCTGGGGGTCGCTTGAGGTGGCTTGGGTGTCGCTTAGAATTTCAGCCTCGTAAGACGCCCCTTTCTGAAGGAAATCTGTATTCAGGGTAAAGTCTTTTTTGCCTTTGGCTGCCGCCATGCCGGCCGCATACCAAATCTTGCCGTGGCGACGGGCTACGGAGGCGAACTCTCCAAATTGCGCGTCTATGCCGACAGATTCGTCCCAGACTGTTGGAATCTCCGATATGAATTTGGTATATTCCTTTTCCTTCTCGTAACTTGTGGCGCTGTCGCAAAGAGTCTTCAAAGGCTCGTAATACATGACGTACATTGCAGCCTGGTGGGCGCGTGTTCCCTGCGCGGAAGGCCACTCTTTATTCACGGTAAACGGCTTGCCGTTTATCTCTCCGTCAAATGTGTTTCTCATGGCTCCAGGGGTGTAGTCCATAGGGCCGCAAACAGAACGCGTAAAGAGAAGATTTACATTGTGAGTAGGCGTAAGATCGGGCTTCATCTTGTTAAGCTCGTTTCCGCGGACACCCTCCTCGTTTACCATGTTTGGGAACTGCCTGTACATGCCGGTAGATTTCGGGCAACCATGCCAAACTATCAACAGTTTGTTTACGGCGGCAAGCGCTGTTATGTTTTTGTAAAAGTCCATGGCCTGGGCGTCATCGCGCTCGACAAAATCTACCTTCACTCCGGAAATTCCGGCAAGGCTTAGCCTGTGGAAGAATGCCTTGGCGGTGTCCATGTCGGCAAGTGCGCGGCTCCTAACCCATACAAAAACTCCAACCCTGCCTTTCTTTGCGCGGTCGGCTATGCTTTGCAAGTCTATGTTTGTAGAGCTGTTTAAAACGTCGTCGTGGTCGTTCTGCCAGCCAGCGTCTATTATTATGTAGGGTATGCGGAATCTTGTAGCGAAATCGGAATAATAAAAATATGTGCTGGTGTTCATTCCGCCTTTGTATTTCTCGTCTTCAAGTTTAAATCCGCTCCACCAATCCCATGCCGCAAGACCGGGCTTTATCCATGAGGTGTCTTCAAGTGCGCATGGCTTGGAAAGTTTGTAGATGGTGTCGTCGCAGAGCAAGTCCTTGTCTTGGGCGGCAAAAATCATAACTCTCCACGGGAATTGTTCATTTGCTTTCTTCTGCGCAAGATAGTCTTCGCGCGAGGAAGGCGTAAGGGCGTTGCCTTTTGGCTTTAAGTCTTTAGGATATTTTGCAAAAGATGCAGATAATGTCGACGAGCCGGGCTTTGCCTTGAAATTTAATCCGGGATAATTTGATACGTCGGCGTCTGTCAGAAGGACTTTTGCTCCGCTACCTTTTGGAGTTATAAGCAGGGGAGATATGTATGTGAATTTTCCCGACAACTCGCTTATAGGAGCGTCTATCCACGTCTTTTGGAAATGCAGCACATATCCGTTTATCGGATACGCGTATGCTTGCGAACCTTCTTCAAAAGAAAAATCAGCCTTCTCATCCTTAATTTCCGATGGTATTTTTGTCTCAAAGCGGTATGCTAGGGCGTTGTCGTAAAGCCTTACTATGAGTGCGCAATGCTTAAAGTCTATGCGCGTTTGATTGTAAGAGTCTTCTATTTCAGAGTTTATACCCCAAACTGTCCTAATTTTATCATTATTCTTTTCTGTAGCTACCTTCTGCGGCTCTTCTGACGGATTAAATATCTGCGGGCTTGAATCTAGGGATATGAAGACCTTTCCCATATCCTTTCCGTTAAATGTGCTTGAAATGCAAGCTCCGCCATCTTGCGGAGTGTATTTTGCCTTCAAATTCCCGTTGGGCGAGGCCATGTTAACTTCTGCGGCGATGCACGCTGCAATGGACAAAAATAGACATGCTGTTGCAACAAAGAAATTTCTCATAAAATTCTACTTAAGAAACAGTTTTCCTCTATGCAACAAAGATTTTACATTATGAATACTTTTATATTCCGTCTGCTATCATGCTTTAAGGCTACTCTTAATGGCATGCCTATTTTCTCTTTACAAAATATATATCCATGCCGCAGCGCGAGCAATCGAAAGACACTTTCAAAACGCACTCTTTACTTTCAAGATACAATGGCCCGCACAGATTCTTATTTGAGACCTTCTTCTTGCACATTCCAAGTTCTCTTAAAATGCAGTGTTTTGTCTTCATAACCTTCAAGCCTTGCATAGGTATCTTGCCCGATTCCGGAGCTGGCTGAGTTATTTCCACTCCAAGCTGATTGTAAAATTGGCGGGCCCTTTCGTTTAAGACATTTGCGCGCCAGTCATTTGGAATTGCCCTTAAAACACAATCGCTAAGCCTTAGAGGCTCCGGCCTCTTGTAAGAGCTCTTTCTTAAGTTGAAGATTTTTAATATGCTAAGGCGCAACTTTTCTACAAGGTTTCTGCGCACAGCGTTTATTTCCGATAGCTTGAAAAATGGCGTGTTATGCCCGATAGCGTCGGTATTTATTCCGGCTAGCACAAACTCTGTATCTCCAAGCTTTGAGAGTGCGTCTTCAATGCGTGCCTTTGCAAGGTTCTTATTGCCGGCAACTTCAACTTTATCTTTTGGAATGCTTTCGGAGGAGATTGCAAGTTCTCCACAAAATGGAGTCTGCATCTTGAATATATATGCATCGTTAGTTTCGTCCACGGAAATTTCTACCGGAATCTTTCGAGTGCAGTCTGCCTCGAGAAGCTTTTCAAAATTTGCGTCCAAATTTCTCCATACGCTTGAATTTGCCGGTATATTTGGAGCAGGGGTGCCAAATCCAAGTTTTGCTGTTCCGTCTTTTGCGCTTTGAACGCGTACACCGAAAGATTCTGCTCCTCCTGGAGGTTCTATGAACAGCCCGTCTCCGGCCGCAAGAGGAGTTTCTTTCCCATACTCTATCTGCCCGCGCGACGCCCTCTTAGTCTTAAAGAGAAATTTTCCTTTAGATTTTGGAGAATCGAAAGACGCGCATGAGCTTTGCGTTCCGAGTATGTGATACGGTGTAAATCCGCGCGAAAACGTCTTCTGCAAGTCTGGTTCAAACGGCGCTTTTGATATTCCAGCCGATGAGCGTGCAAGAGAAGTGCCAGATATTGCCTTATCGAGCGCCTGGGAATAAAACGCCACTACATTTTTTACATACGAGGCATCTTTCAGCCTTCCCTCTATCTTGAAAGAGCGCACCCCCGCTTGAATCATATCTTTTAGAAATTCATGCCTGTCCATATCTTTTAGGCTGAGCCAATGGCGCTCTTTGCCTCCGAGGGGACATTCTCCGCGGGAGTTTTTCAGCATATATTTCATTCTGCATGGTTGGGCGCATTCTCCGCGGTTGCCGCTTCTTGAGCCTATGGCGTAGCTTAAGTAGCACTGCCCGCTGTAGCTTACACAAAGAGCCCCATGAACAAAACATTCTATGTTGGCGGAGACATTCTTTGAAATATTGGCTATTTCGTTCAGGGAAAGCTCCCTTGCCGGAACTATCGTGGAGAATCCTGCGGCTTGTACAAGAAGGGCTTTTTCAACGGAGTCTATATGGCACTGGGTACTTGCGTGAATGGGTATGGGGGGAAGATCTGAACCTGCAAGCCCGAAATCCTGTATTATTAGGGCGTCAACTCCGGCGTTGTACAGGCGCCATGCAAGGTCTTGGGCGGCGGAAAGCTGGGTGTCTGTCAGTATCGTGTTTAAGGCGGCGTATATCTTTGCACCGTAGCGGTGCGCAAAAGAGCAAAGGCCGGCTATGCTGTCTACCGAATTTGCCGCGTCTTTGCGCGCCCCGAAGAGTTCGGCGCCTATGTATACTGCGTCGGCCCCCGCCAGTATTGCCGAGCGGCCTATATCGGTATTTCTCGCCGGGGCGAGAAGCTCCACGGTATTTTTCATCTAAGCTGAGAATTTCGGATTTGCTTTGGCATTTTACAATAAAATTTTTAAGGCTTGCGCAAAATGGCGCAGCTTTTGAAAATCGGTGCGAAAAGAGAAATGAAAAAGATATTAGCCATTTTGTTTTGCGCTGCGGCGGTGCCTGTATTTTGCGCAGAAAGAAACGAGATAGACATGGGGGTTTTGCTCGATCCCCAAGAGGCCATTCTATTGGGTAGAAGCGAAGATTTCTGCGAAGTTTTAAGCCGCGATATAAAGTATGCCGAAGGTCCCGTATGGAGGGAAAAGACCGGAGAAGTATTTTTTGTTGAGACTTCAAAGAACGCTATTTTCAGATGGACTCCCGATGGCGGGAAAACGCTGTTCATGCGACCTGCCGGAATGTCTAACGGTGTTCCTGAGAAGCGCACTACCGTTGGTCCCAACGGCCTTGCGCTTGATTTGGACGGTTCCCTTGTAATCTGCGACCAGGGCAACCGCTGCGTAAAGAAGCTAAACGAAAAAAATTTTACCAGCCGTGTTCTTGCCCGCGAATACATGGGCAAGCGTCTGAACGAGCCAAACGATGTCTGCGTTGCTCCCAACGGCGATATATTTTTTACAGATCCCGCCCTGTGGCGCCGCCGTGGATTTGAGCCTCAGGAGGGCGATTTGGACTTCAACGGGCTGTATCGCCTAACGCCTTCCGGCGAGTTATTTTTGATAGACATATTGAGGCTGCCAAACGGCGTTGACGTTGGAGCAGATTCAAAAACTGTCTATGTTGGGCAGAGCCGCGGGGACGATCCATGCCTTATAGCCTACACCATTTCCGACGACGGCAAGACCTACTCTTCAAAAAAGATATTTTGCAATTTCAGAATATGGGAAAAGGCAAAGATAATAGGCACGCCCGACGGCCTTTCAGTTGATTCAAACGGATACATATACGCCTGCGCCAACGGAGGGCTTCATATATTCTCGCCCAAGCTTGAACATTTAGGATATGTGCAGTTTGAAAATTTTGTGTCTAACTGCTGTGTAATTTACAAAGACTCCAAACCGGACAAGCTCTTTATAACCGGTTCAGGCGCTATATATCTTGCCGATATCCCAAAGATACTTAAAGCCGCGTCTGAGGGTGGGGCGCATGGCGAATAAAAGCTGTGTTAACCAGCATGAGCGCATTTTTAGGGCAGCTGGTTTAAAACAGCAGGATGGCGTGAACCGCTATATGGGTGCATTATATATTGGTTGCGCTGCGGAGCTATTGGATGTCGCACATTGCTTTTGAAGGATTTATCCTCAAGGTTTTCCCCGCTGGTTTTTCCAGGCCGCCGGGCTGCATGAAAGCCTCAAAGGCAACCATAGCGGCGTTGTCGGAGCAATGTTTGCGCTTTGCCAAGAGCATTCTTGCGCCATTCCTGGCTGCGATAGACTCAAACGCCGCGCGCAACTTTGTGTTGTTAGACACCCCGCCCGACAATCCCAAAGACGCGTATTTTTTGCGTTTTAGGAAGTATTCCGTACGCTTTCTTAGCTGTTCTACTACGGCATATTGGTACGATGCACATATGTCTGCCTTGGACTTGTCTATCTGTTCAGCAGATAGCTTGTCTAAAAAATATCTGAGACTGGTCTTTAGTCCCGAAAAACTGAAGTTTGGATCGTCGGAAATCTTTCTGTTCTGACCCCGCGGAAAATCTATAGCCCTTTCGTTTCCGCCCGCCGATGCTTTCTCCAAAAGGGGCGCGCCCGGATAGGGCATTCCAAGGAGCTTTGCGCCCTTATCGAGAGCCTCGCCGGCGGCGTCGTCGACAGTCTCCGCAAGAAGGCGCATCTTTAGAGTCTCGTCCATCTCGTATAATATGGAGTTCCCACCGGAGGCAACCAGCCCAATGTGGGGCAACAAATCTCTTAAATTGTCTGCAAAATTCTTAGGGTCGGCCTCATGAACTGGCAGAAATACCGATAGCGCATGCGCGCGCAGATGGTTTGCTCCATATACAGGTTTGCCAAGCTCAAGGCCAAGAGCCAAGGCGCACGATACGCCTATAGCAAGGCAATTCGGCAACCCGGGGCCGTTTGTTACAGCTATGAAGTCTACCGATTTTATATCGGCCATGCCTGATATCTCCGCTAAAAGCGGTGGCAGTTTCTTTAGATGCTCAGTGCTTGCAAGGTCTGGAACAACGCCTCCGTAGAGGGCATGCAAGTCTATCTGTGAGTCGACAAGTTCGGCAGTTATTCCCAATTCGGAATCGAATAGGGCGGCGGCCGACTCGTCGCAAGAGCTTTCTATTCCTAAAATTTTCAATCTATCAGCCTCTTTGGCGTTTGCGCAACGCCCGAATTTTGAGCGCAGGCGGCGTATTGAGGATCGTCGCGCTCGTAAAGTTTGTCGAAATGTCCGCCGCGTCTGAAAGAATAGGCGGAATTTTTTGTAATTATTATGTGTTCAATGAAACTTAGCCCTATCGGACGGCATGCAAGCGAAAGTTGTCTTGTGAAGTTTAAATCCTCCGCCGACGGAGAACAGTCTCCGCCTGGATGATTGTGCGCAAGCACTATGCTCTCGGCCCCGGCATTTATGGCGGTTTCTATTATCTTTCTGAAATCTGTTCTTATGCCGCTTACGCCTCCCTCAAAAATTCTTACAGCGCCCGGAGGAAGAAGCTCAAGCTGCGAATTGAAACACGCCATCTCCATAACTTCTATCTTCTCGTTGGCCATTCTTGCGCGGAAGAACGCTATAAGCTTGTCGACAGAATCAAGAGACAACATCTCAGTCATTATCTGCTGTTGCATGTAGACGGGTATGAGTTCTTTTATAAACTTTATGCATATTGCAGCACTATTGCCTATGCCGTCTATCTTTGTGAGTTCCTGGAAATCGGCATCGAGTATGCCGCGGATATTCCCAAATTTTGCTATGAGTATCTTTGCGGCGCGCTTTACATCGCACCTGGGAATTGCAAGCGTCAAGAGAAGTTCTACGGCCTCGTAGTCGGCCAGAGACGACATTCCCCCGTTTAGAAAACGCTCGCGCAACCGCTTTCTGTGTCCTTCAGGAGAGCAGATCTTCTCAAGGTATTTATCTTCCGGAAGTTTCTTCATCTTCCCTGTAAATAGATTCTATTGATGAAATTTTGTCCAGCTATGTTCACTGGGTTTGCCATAGCCCTTCTGAGGTAATCCTGCGCGGCTTCAACGGAGTCGCGCAGGGGCTTGCCCTTTGCCAGAAACGCTGTTATTGCGGCGCTTAGAGTGCAGCCGCTTCCGTGGGTGTTAACACCGTCTATGCGCTTTGCCGACCTCCTTAAAATTATGTTTCCGCCTTTGTCTGAAAGTGCATCAAGAAGAGTTTTCCCATTCAGATGTCCGCCTTTAAGAAGTACATTTACGCCAAATTTTTTGGCTATTGCTGCTGCTGCCGGCCCTAAAGACTCGGCATCTATACTCTTTACCCCAAGAAGAAGGGCGGCCTCGTCGAGGTTTGGAGTTATTAAAAAGGCCTTTGGCAAAAGCAGCTTTTCAAGAGTCTCCAAAGCTTCCGGCTTAAGCAGTACAGCTTTGCTTGTTGCCACGCATACCGGATCTACCACAAGCTTTATATCTGGCCTGGATGAGAAAAAC
Source organism: uncultured Opitutales bacterium (assembly GCA_944390805.1). Lineage (GTDB taxonomy): Bacteria > Verrucomicrobiota > Verrucomicrobiia > Opitutales > Intestinicryptomonadaceae > CALXQW01. Next base: position 29,002 of record CALXQW010000015.1, read on the forward strand.
TTGGCCACACAGCGAATGCGCGGAGCGTCAAATAACATTCCGCATTTTGCGGCTTTTGGCTTGAAGAAATTATATACCGCCTCCATCTGGGTCTTCAGGCTCTTTACGGAAGCTGTCTGAATAAAGCTTACTCCGTCCGGATTTTGCGATGTAAGCGCGGCTATGGCCGTGAGTCCATGCACACCCAAGTTTGCAAAGGTTAGCAGATCAGCCTGTATTCCGGCTCCTCCGCCGGAGTCGCTCCCGGCTACGGTCAATGCGCAGGGCACACATGTTCCTTTCTTTGCGATGGAATCGGTCATAATTCAGAAGAGTTTGCACGCTTTTAAAAAACTTTCAAGAAAACCTTTAGGCTTGAAAGACGCCGTATAAGTGCAAAATCTCTCTTTTGGTAAAAATGGGTGCAAACGGAGAGCTTTTCGACAATTTAGAATCCTCTGGGCGGAGCGGCGCGGAGGATAGCGTCAATGCTGACAGCAACGCACGTTCATGGGTGCCGCTTGCCGTCAGAATGAGGCCACGTACACTCTCGGAAATTGTTGGGCACTCCCATGTGCTCGGAGAGGGCTGCTTGCTGCCGCGCCTTATAAAAACTGACACATTTGGCTCTCTTATATTCTTTGGGCCTCCCGGATGCGGAAAGACCACTCTTGCCGAGGTAATTAGCCGAGAGACAAAAAGCAGATTTGTAAAGATAAACGCGGTGCTCTCAAATGTGGCGCAACTTAAGGAGGAATTGTTTGCCGCAAGATGCAGAAAATCTGAGCGCACTATACTTTTCATAGACGAAATTCACCGCTTCAACAAGGCCCAGCAAGATCTGCTTCTGCCTGATGTCGAGGACGGAAATATAAGGCTTATAGGCGCCACAACGCATAATCCGGGCTTTTACATTAATCCGCCGCTGCTTTCAAGGAGCCATCTTTTCAGGCTCGAGCCGCTCGATAGTTCAGACATATTGAAGGTTTTAAAGACCGCCCTGTCCGACGAGTCAAGAGGGCTTGGCTCATACAGATGCTCCGCTCCGGACGATCTTCTCCTTGGAATTGCCCGTATCTGCGACGGCGACATGCGCCGCGCCTTAAACGCGCTTGAGACTATGGTTCTTGCCGCCGGCGGCGGGCGAGAACTAACTTCTTCCGACGTTGAAGT
>CALXQW010000016.1 GCA_944390805.1 uncultured Opitutales bacterium
AAAAAACCTCGAGTAAAAACTTTTTAGAAATTTCAGCATCTTATATAAAAGCTCCCTTATTGAATTGCTCGCTTTAGAGTCTTGATTATTCGACGATTTGTCAACATATTAAAAAATGATGAAAAGACTATTTTTGGCCTTTATATTCTTTTACGCCTGTCTGATTTCTGCGGCGCTGGCGGAGGTTGGGTTTTCCGTTTCAGCAAAGATGGGTGGCAAAACCGTAAAAGACGGTTTTTCTGTGCTTGTAAAATTCGACATATCCGATGGCTCCCACATATACTACAAGACCGCTCCGGACATAGGCATGCCAACTACAGTCCAGCTCGATTTGCCAAAAGGTTTCACCGCCGGAGAGCCAATATGGCAAAAGCCGGGTAAGTTCAGCCAGTTTGGGCAGGAGTACCTCGGCTACGGCAAGACGGCAACAGTTGAAATTCCTGTTAGCATTCCAAAAGGTTTTGAGGGAGATGCTCAAATTACGGCAAAAGCCTCTTGGCTGGAATGCAACCAAACCTGCATGCCAGGAGAGGCAAAAAAAGAAATTACAGTCTATATAGGTACCTATGCCCACAGCACAAATTCACACGCAAAAGAAGACAGTAGAGGCGCTGCAACTCCTGAAAAACAGTCTAACAGCGGCCAGTCTTTTAGAAAACTCTCCGCTGTATGCCTGGCGGCGCTGATAGGCGGAATGATTTTAAACCTCATGCCATGCGTATTTCCAGTTCTCGGGCTAAAGATCCTATCTTTTGCCAAAAACGCCGGACAGGATAGAGGAAAAATTATGGCGCAAGCAATGATGTACACGGCAGGAATAGTTGCAAGTTTTTGGATTCTTGCCGGGGTTCTAATTGCGCTCAAGAATGCCGGAGAAGGGCTCGGATGGGGATTCCAACTGCAAAGCCCATTCTTTGTTGCGGCAATGGCGTGGCTGTTTACCGCCATAGGCTTAAATCTATTCGGCATCTTTGAAATGGGATATGCCGTTGCTCAGACAGGCTCAAAATTTCAATTCAAGACATCTGCCCTTGGACCTTATGCGGCGGCGTTTTTTTCGGGTGTGCTTGCGGTTGCGGTTGCAAGCCCGTGCACGGCGCCATTCATGGGTACAGCTCTTGGAGCGGCCCTTGCGGAGGGCGCAAGTGCGGCTTTCACGTTTTCGGTATTCGGGTTTCTCGGGCTGGGAATGGCTCTGCCTTACATTGCAATAAGCGCTTTTCCGACAGTAGCAAAAATGCTGCCAAAACCAGGCGCATGGATGGAAACTTTCAAGCAGATTCTATCCTTCCCCATGTTCGCGGCGGTTATATGGCTTGCGTATGTGTTCTTATTGCAAACGTCTGAGGGGGCTCTTGCGGGACTTTTATTGTCGCTACTGTTTCTTTCTTTTGCGCTTTTCCTATTTGGCAAGTTCTTTACACCGCAAAGTGGCGCAAAAACAAAGATTGTAGCAGGGGCTTTTTCAATAATTGCCCTTGCCGGAGCGTTATATTTAAGCATTGGAGCTGCTGAGACAAAGCCTGAAGCAAAGACCGGCACCCAATCTAATGCATGGTCTGAGGAAAAACAAGACAAGCTCCTTAAGGAGGGAAAGATTGTATATGTTGACTTCACCGCCTCTTGGTGCCTGACCTGCCAGGCAAACAAGGCCGCAATATACTCCGACGCCGCAAAGAGAGCCTTCGAGCGCACCGGAGCAGTGCTGCTTGTTGGAGACTGGACAAACCGTTCAGAAGAGATATCTGCTCAGCTGAAACGCTTTGGGCGGGCGGGGGTTCCGCTGAATCTGGTGTATTCTCCGTCTGATCCGAACAATCCGCAGGTGCTGCCAGCATTGCTTACGCCGGAAATAGTAGCAGAAGCAATTGACAAAGCAGCCAGATAGTGCAATTTTCTTAGGCACTATTATGGATATTGAAAAAGACATTCAGCCACAGCCTTTTCTATCGCGCCAAAAGGCCTTTGAGATAGCCGAAAAATTCGGTACGCCGTGCTATGTTTACAGCAGAAGCGCCCTTGAGGAACAGGCGCGAAAAGCTCTATCTTTTCCGAACGCCTTCGGGCTGACGGTGCGCTATGCAATGAAGGCGGCCTCAAATAGAAATATACTGAAATTTTTTGATTCGCTAGGAATACACATAGACGCCTCAAGCTCTTATGAGGTCAAGCGGGCAATGGCAGCGGGGATAGCTCCGCAGAAGATATCCCTATCAAGCCAGCAGATGCCGGAAGACATAGCTGAAATTGCAAAAATGGGAGTAAAGTTCAACGCGTGCTCGCTCCACCAGCTTGAATGCTACGCGAAAGCTTGCCCGCAAATTCCGCTGGGAGTAAGAATAAACCCGGGGTTGGGCTCGGGCGGAACAAACAGGACAAACGTCGGTGGCCCGGCGTCGAGCTTTGGAATATGGCACGAGTTCTTCCCTCAGATAGATGATATCGTAAGGAAATACTCGCTGAAAATTACGCGCATACACACGCACATAGGTTCTGGTTCTGATCCGGCGGTGTGGCAGAAGGTTGCAAAGATGAGTATGGATACTGTCGAGAGATTCAAGGATGTAGACACTCTCGACATGGGCGGCGGCTTTAAAGTTGCGCGTGTTGCGGGGGAGAAATCTACAGACTTGCAGCAGATAGGCATGCCAATTGCAAAGGTAGTGGAAGACTTTGCAAAGCGCACCGGGCGCAAGATACATTTTGAGATAGAGCCTGGAACTTTCCTTTTGGCAAATAGCGCTTGCGTACTATGCTCCGTTCAGGACATGTGCTCTACGGGTGCCGAAGGCTACGAATTTGTAAAGACGGACTCCGGCATGACAGACATACTTAGGCCGTCGCTATATGGCGCGCAACACCCCATAGAAATAATACAAAAGACACCCTCAGACGAGACTCAAAGCTACATATTCTGCGGGCACTGCTGCGAGAGCGGAGACATACTAACTCCGGCCCCGGCTGATCCCGAGGCCCTGAGTCCGCGCCTTACAAAGCGGGCAAAAATAGGAGATTTGTGCGTAATAGGCGGAGCCGGTGCGTACTGCAGCGCCATGGCTACAAAGAACTACAATTCTTATCCGGCAAGTCCTGAAGTCATGCTAGAGAAAGACGGCTCATTAACTTTAATGCGCCGCAGGCAGAGCCTTGAAAGCGTATTTGAGGACGAAATCTAAAAGCTATGCTTGAGAAATCCACACAAATAAGGGTGCGCTTTGCAGAGACAGACGCCATGGGGGTTGTCTATCATGCAAATTATCTTCCGTGGATGGAGGCTGCGCGCATAGAGCTGCTTGATTCGCTTGGTCTTTCATATAAAAACATAATCAAGCTTGGCCTTCACATTCCCGTATTGGAAGTCCATATAAAATACCGCGCAAGCGCGTTTTTCGACGACAGGGTAAATGTAAGGGCCATGATACGCGAAAGACCCGGGGTAAAGATAAGCATAGACTACGAGATTTCCCGCGACGGCAAAATTCTGTCGGAGGCGCGCACCGTGCACGCTTTTGTGGATTCCTCCGGGGCTCCCGTAAAGCCCCCCGCCCAGATAATATCGCGCCTGCGAGAGCTTTTCGACGAGAGCCAGAAGAACGGTTGACAAACCTTTAATATATATGCGCAAGTTTCGGATAACGCTGTTTTTGACATTTGCCGTAGCCATACTTTTCGGCTTTGGCATACGCTCGCAGATTGCAAAAAACCGCGCTGTGCACGCCGACGAAGCTGAACAGGCACACACATTTCTCAAGCTGTACAACACCGGCTCTTACGCGTATAACCCAAATGGCCCCCATGGGCCTTCTTTGTATTACTATTCCCTTGCTGCCGAAAAGCTGTTTGACGCCACTGGAGTGATGCGGCCCCAAGCTTGCAATATAGCAGACGGCAAAAGCCTTGCTGAAGAGACGCCAAATATAGCCTCTTTAAGGTTTGGGCTATTTGGAATTTTTGCAGCAACTCTTGCGCTGGTGTTCCTTGCTGCAAAATTTATATCGGCCGGAACGGCTGCGTGCGCAGCGGGCGTGCTTTGTTTTTCGGTTCTATCGGCGGTTTATTCGGGCTATTATGTGCACGAGAGCATATTTGCTTTTGCGGCGCTCGGTTTATTTATATGCGCATGGGGTCTTTTAAAAAAGCCTTCGGTTGCATGGGCTGCAGGACTCGGCCTATTTGCGGGGCTTGCCCAGTCTACAAAGGAAACCGCTCCAATACTTTTCGCATCGGCAGCCCTGGCGATTGCGCCGGAAATATTTTTATCATTAAGGGAAAACCGCAATTCCGAAACCTCTGCGAGAGCGCAAAAATATATTAAGCTATTGTGTGTTGCGGTACTTTGTGCGGCGGGTGTGATGTCTGTTTTATACACGTCGTTTGGAAGCAATCCCAGGGGGCTTTGCGACGCGTTTTTGTCTTACGCGCACTTTGCCGGAAAGTCTTGCGCGCCTGAGCACACAAAGGAATTGCTCTATTATTTTAAGCTTTTGTTTGCGCAAAAGAGCGGCGGAATATGGTTTGGGGAATGCGCAATTACCCTTCTGGGAATAGCTGGAGCTGCCATTGCGTACTTTAAAAGAAAAGACGACGACGCAAAATTCATTCTGGCTGCGTTTGGATATTTTGCGCTGAACGTAATTATTCTTACTTTAATTCCCTACAAGATGCCGTGGCTGCTGCTATCGGCTGCAACTGTTCTTTGCATTCCGGCCGGATACGCGGTATGGACAGCCTTCAGGACAAAGAATTTCTTATTGAAGCTTGCCCTGATGGCGGCTTTGGCTTTGGCGCTCTTTGCGCAGACAAAACAACTAAGACTTATAGCCCAAAGATTCCATTCAGATCCGCGCAACCCGTTTGTATCGGTGCATACAGTCTCTGATTTTAATCGTCTGCAAAAGCGCGTTGCGGATTGCGCAAAAGTTTCAGAATACGGGGCAGATATGCCCGTATGCGTATATATGTCGCAATCGCCCTGGCCAATGCCGTGGGCCTTCAGAAACTTAAAGAATGCTGGATTCTGGACTGGAGATATGCCTATTCCGGAAAATCTCGGCATATTCGAAGTAGTCATAACAGACTCCGCCCACCAAGAGGAAATATCAAAAAGGCTGGATTCAAAAAAATATAAAACCTCCGTCTATGGTCTGCGTGAGAATCTTCTGCTTTACGTATTTATAAAAGAAAACCTATTTTCTAAACTTTTGGAAATGCAATGAAGAAATTTTTACTTGGCTTATGCATTGGAATAGCCGCGCTTGTAGTGGCGGTTCTTATATTGGCAACAAATTCAAAGTTTCAAACTTGGGCGCTTAAAAAAACGCTGGAAGATGCCGGCAAGAATTACGCTATTGAATTCGACAGCGTAGGCTTGAGCCCGAAGACCGTATTTGTAAAAAATTTCACGGCGTCAAAAACAGACGGGTCCCGTATAAAAATTGCAGATTTCAAGGCGGGCTACAGCCTTGTAGACCTTCTTTTTTCATCAAAGCTAAACATATCCGAGCTTGAACTTTCGGGCGCGGAAATATACGTGGCAGATAAGGGCTCATCCGCAACAAGCGCAAAAGAGCAAGTATCGGAGAACAAACAGGCTTTAGAAACGTCAAGTTCGGGCAAAGAGCCAAAGGTAAAAGAAACTTTGCAACAGACAAAAAAAGCCCCGTTTAAGTTCACAGGGCTGCCCATAGATATAAACATAGATTCTCTTAATGCCGATGTAAGAACTTGCAACAGTACGAGAACTGGGTTGTCGGTTAAGGCAAGTCTAAAATCTTTCAATATGCCCAAAGGAAAGATTCCGTCTAAGGGGGCGTTGGAATCGGCTCTGATTGTCTCTTACAAGGGCAAGAGTTTTTCTCCAGTAAATATATCGGCAAGCATTCTTGCAGACAAATCGGCAAAAGACGCATCTAAGCTCAATTTAAAGGTGTCATACAAAAATAAGGATATGCTGCTTGTATCGGCTTTGGTTGACAGTGTTCTTGCGTCGTTTTCCGGAGAGATTAAGGCTGGCGTGTCGGAGTCGGACTTCTCCGACATAGTCCCAAAGGAGAAACTCTTCAAATTTTCAACCCAAATATATGCCGATATAAAAGCCGATATACAAAACAATCAGGTATCGGCAAATGGGGCTTTGGACATTCTATGCGGACAACCGCAAAGGATATCCGAAAAACTGAAGAGTTTAAATGAAGTGCGCCTGTCTGGCAAATTCGACGTATCGAACTTGCAGGAAGGCTTTTCCGCAAAGAGCTTAGATTTCAGCCTTTTTACCGATTCGGAAAAGCTTGCCGTGCTTTCCTTATCCGCGCCGATTTCCGTCAAAGCATCAACTCCGCAGGATATAGTCTTGGCGCTTCCCGACGGCAAGATAGCATCTCTTGAAATAAACAATCTTACAGACTCTCTCATCGCTGGAATAACCGGCATGGACAGCATCTCATTCCAGCCCATACGCACACAATTTGGGCTGTACAAAGTAGGTAAGGCTCTGAGGGTTTCAACCGACAATCCGCTGCGCTTGAACATAGCGCGCATAGGAGATAGAAATTCTCCGGCAATAACCAACCTGTGCTTGGATATATCCTCCCAGGCAGATTTCGACTCTTTCAAACTATCGCGCATAGATGCCTCCGCAGTGTTTATAAATGGCAGCGAAAAGCTTAAGGTAAGCGCCGGAGCTGTATTAAAAGATGAAGTTGCAGATTTCTACGCAGATTTAAAGGGCCCTTTGAACCCGCTTATAAAGGCGGTTCCGTCGGCGGCAAAGTACGGCGGATTGGGGCTTGATGCAAATTTGTCAGCCAGGGCAAACGGCCTTGCGTTAAGCAACATAGCATTGCAGGATGCGCTTTCAGTAGCGGAATTTTCCGGGGAGATCTTCGGCGACAATAAAACAAAAATCTTTGAGGCTTCTTTTAAGAATCAAAATGGAGCGGCAAGATGTGACAATCTGCCCGTAAGCCTCATAGCGGCATTTGTGCCGGATCTTTCTGGAAGATATGTACGTTTAAATGCAAATTTCAACGTTGCTGATGGCAAAATTTCCGCCTCGGGCGAAGCCTCAGCAAAAGAGATATCTTACGGAGAGATTCTTAGCGGAATAAACCCGTCATTTAAATTTACAGTTGTAAAATCAGCGGCGGAAACTGAAGTTAAGGTGTCTGACTTGTCCGTATCGAATTCTGCAGCCCAGTTTATGATGGGGAATCTAAACGCCAATTTAGATTCCAAATTCATGCCTAAGAGCGCCGACGCAAAATTTACAGCAAAGCTAAAGGCACTTTTCGACCAACCCGTGTTAAGAGCCTTCAACAATATAGCATCGGGTTCGGCGGAGTTTTCGGCGAACTACAAAGATTATGGGCTTTCTATGTCGCTTAGCGCATTGGGATTGTCGGCGAAGTCTTCATCGGATACGCTAGAAAAGCTCGATATATCCGCGCTCTGCCGTTTCTCAGACACCTTTAAATTTCAAAGCGCCGACATCAAATTTTCGACCGACGGCTTGAACGGGAAAACCTCCGCCGACGGAAAATTTAAGCACGCGGAAATATCGGAAATTTCAATAGATGCGCAGGCAATAGTAGTTGACGACATGCTTGCCATTCCTGTGTTTTTCTCCAATCCCACTGTAAAGGAGCAGAAGAGCAAAGAAGCCAACGCACAGCAGCCCTCAACGCCGAAAGAAGAAGAGAGGGGTGTTGCCGGAAGGCGCAAGATTCTGCGGCCGTATGCCGACGCTCCAGCAGAGTCTAAGTACGACAAAAAAGACTCCAAGGCCTTTTGGGATTGCGGCTTTCAAGCGCTCTTAAAGGCTGGGGCAAAGTCCGTAAAAAAAGGAGGCAAGGAAATACTCAAGAATGTCAATTTAGATGCTAAACTGCTCGATACGTCAGCGGCGGTAAACGGATTTTCTGCCGATTTAAGGAACTCGTCGATGTCGGCATCAGGAACGCTTTCTTTCGATTCGGCGCTAGATCTTCCCTACCGCCTGAGTAATGCCAATTTAAAAATAAGAAAACTTCCCGTTGGAGATTTTATAGGCGGAGAGGAACCAATAATAGAGGGAGACTTCGATATCGACGTGTCGCTGGCAGGCGGAGGTGCAAACATAAACCATCTTCTAAACCATCTGTACGGCAAAGCAAATGTGCAAAGCCATGGAGGCATAGTCAGACCCCTTCCTAAGAATACGGAAACAGGCGCCATGGCGGAGGCCGCCGGAACCCTGCTTAAGATAGGCAGCGCATTTTTTGGCAAAAAGGTCAAAGAGTTAGACGGCATAAGCGAACTTGCGCAGATGCTATCGAAATTTGCCTACAACAAATTGGAATTATCTGCCCTGCGCGACGAGAAAACCTTCGACATAAAAATAGAGTCTGCCAGGCTCGACGCTGAAGACCTCTTTGTGGAAGCCAGCGGCACTGTAAAGTACGAGTCCGACAAGCCTATACTTCAACAGCAGATAGATATTCCCGCAACAATCTACGTCAGGGAAAACACAAAGAAGCAAACTTTGTTTGAATCTGGCGGATTTGCAAAGAGCAAGTCTGAATACAGCGGATATCTTGTGGGACCAAAATTTAGGATATACGGAACTCCGTCGGCGGTAAAGACAGACTTGCACGACATAATAAGCAAGGCTACCGGAGCCATGGGTTCTTCCATTTTTAAATCTAAAGACAAATGAAAAAAATAACGGTAAAAGACATACTCGCCAAGAAGGATAGCGGAGGTAAAATTGCAATGATAACCTCCTACGACGCAATATACGCGCGCCTTGCCGATGCGGCAGGAGTAGATATGATACTTGTGGGAGATTCCGTTGGGAATACGGTTTTAGGGTTTGAAAGCACCATTCCGGTTACAATAGATATGATGCTTCACCACACAGCGGCGGTATCGAGGGCAAACACGCAAGCTCTTGTAGTTGCGGACTTGCCATTTGCAACAGCCTCGCTGCCACAGGCAGAGCTTGTACAGCTTTGCGCGCGCTTCATGAGAGAATCAGGCGCACAAGCGGTAAAGATTGAAGGAGGCAAGAATATGGCGGAGAAAGTCTCAGCCATAGTTGATGCGGGAATTCCGGTTGTGGGGCACATAGGCCTTCAGCCCCAGCAGGTGTTTAAGCTTGGAGGGTACAGGTCTTTCGGCAAGACCGATGCCGAAGCGGAATTGTTAATTGAAGACGCGAAGGCTCTCGAAGAGGCAGGAGCCTTTTCTATAGTATTGGAAGCGGTCAGGCCTAATGCCGCAAAAGCCGTCAGCCAAAGCCTGAAGCGCGCGGCAAGCATAGGGATAGGCTCAGGGCCAGACTGCGACGGCCAGGTGCTAGTCATAACCGACGTTCTCGGCCTTTCCGCAGAGGCGCCAAAGTTTGCAAAGAAGTACGCGGAAGGCTCAAGCATATTTACGGAAGCCATAAGGGCATATGTCTCCGAGGTAAGAGAGGGGAAGTTCCCCCAGGTGAAGTCTTGATTATATATGGCAGAAGATAAAAAGAAATGCCGAGTGGGGAAATCGGCAATACACGGGCTGGGCGTTTTTGCAACGGAAGACATCAAAAGCGGAGAAGAGATAATAGAGTATTTTGGGGAAAAGATAAGCAAGGAAGAATCCGATAAGAGGGGAATAGAGCGCCAGGAGAGAGCAAAGAAAACCGGCGAGGCAGCCGTTTACATATTTGAGCTTGACGACGAATTCGACCTCGACGGGGACGTGCCCGGCAACGACGCAAAATACATAAACCACGCCTGCCGTACAAACTCCGAGGCCGTATCCGACGGAGAACACATTCACATAGTTGCCACCCGCGATATCCATGCCGGAGAGGAAATTTTATACAACTACGGATACGCCTTTGAACATTTCATGGAACACCCCTGCAACTGCGGATTTCCAGAATGCGTAGGCTACATAGTATCTGTTGAAGACAGACCAAAATTGAGACGTTTTCTATCAAGGCATGCAAAGAATAAGCGGAAAAAATCAAAGTAATATTTCGTAAAAATCTTTACATGCTGCAATATAGCATGCAGAAGTTTTACATATTTGTCTTAAGGCAAAGACACACTTTGGATTCTAAAAAAATTAAAAATAATATTTAATAAAATTATATCATATAAAGAAATATTATACTTAATTACATTTGCAAAGTGTAAATATGTATTCCGACAGGAAAAATTTGTAGACATAAGTTCATTTGTACATATCTTTGTTTTGTACGACGAAAGGATTTGCACTATATGAAGTACGTATGCAAGATATGCGGATACGTTTATGACGAAGATTCCGAGGCCGTAAAATTTTCTGAACTACCCGACACATGGACATGCCCTGTATGCGGAGTTGGTAAAGACATGTTCTCCGCTGAGGAAGGTGCCGCACAATCTGAGGATACTGGATCTGCCGAGAAAACAGGCGCAACCATTTCAGACATAGCGGCAGAAACTTTGCAAAAGTGCGGCTTGAAGCTCGTATTGGGAATGGTTGGACATTCAAATCTGGGAATGGGAGACGCCGTAAGAAAGCTTGTAGAAAAAGATAAGCTCAGATATGTAGGAATAAGGCATGAGGGTACTGCGGCCTTTGCGGCAAGCGCCTACGGAAAGCTTACGGGGAATCCTGCGGCAGCTCTTACTATAGCAGGTCCAGGCGCCACAAACCTTATGACGGGCCTGTACGATGCCAAGCTTGACAAGGCTCCGCTGATAGCGCTTACCGGCCAGGTTCCATCGGACAAGCTTGGCCTGTACGAATTTCAGGAGATAGATATGCACAGTGTCTTTAAAGACGTATCTGTTGCACAGTTCGACATGTCCGCCGGAGCCGATATGAATGCCATAGCGCGCGCACTTTGGACTCGTTCAAGGACACAAAAGGGGCCTGTTCAGCTTACAATGCCGGACGATTCCCAAACCGCTCCGGCAAAAGGAGCAGTTTCTAGCGAAATATCAATGCCCGCCATACCCAGCCCGGCTGCAGACAAGGATTCTGTAATTAGGGCGGCCGAGAAACTATCTGCGGCAAAGCGCCCCATATTGATATTGGGAGAGGGCTCCCGCTGTGCGGCGGCGGAAGCTGTTGCATTTGCCGAAAGATTCGGGTTGCCTGTGGCAACAACATACAGGGCAAAGGGTATTCTTCCAGACTCGCACCCGCTTGCATGCGGGGTTATAGGGCTTAGCGGAACTGCCGTAAGTGCGCATATCGCCGAAGAGAGCGACTGTATTCTGGCAATAGGAGTTGGGTTTTCACGCCATTCGAGAATCCCCGTAAAGGGAAAGACCGTAATAAGGATAGACTCCGACAAATTTGCTCTTGAGAGAATGTGCATTGCCGACGTATCAATACTCTCAGACGCACGCAGCGCAATAGAGGCTTTGTCAGACCAGTTGAGCGCTTCAAATTTTACAAGGATTAACTCTGAGGAAAAAATTGCCGTAGAGTGGAAATCTTGGAGGGAGACAAAAAAGGCAAAATGCGAATCAACACATGCCGTAACAAGGGTAAGCCCTGCGGAGGTCTGCCGGATTCTGTCTGAGAAAATTCCGTCTGATGCTATCGTGTGCGTTGATGTTGGCAATGTGGCGTATTCGCTTGGGAGATATTTTGAGAGCAAAAGCCAGCGCTTTTTATGCTCGTGGTATCTGGGCTCTATAGGGGTTGGATTGCCGTCGGCCATAGGCGCGTGCTGTGCGGCTGAGGAGAAGGAATCTGAATTTTTCGGCAAAAGCGTATTTGCGATTGTTGGTGACGGCGGATTGGGCCAATATCTTGCAGATTTCACCACTCTTGTAAGATACTCACTGCGCGCAAGAATAATAGTTTTCAACAATTCGAGCCTTGCAAAGATTTCGCTCGAGCAGAGAAACGCAAAGTTTCCTGTATGGCAGACCGGTTTGGATAATCCGTCCTTTGCCGGTTATGCAAAACTATGCGGTGCATTGGGAATATGCGCAAAAACACCGGAGGAGGTTTCTAAGGCTCTGGATGAGATGCTTACATTTGACGGACCTGCCCTGCTTGAGGTAATGACAGATCCAGATATATCTTAAATGTTGTATAGACATGCTAAAAAGCACAAAAACATCTGCGCCAATGCATGTTAGAAACAATATGAGACTGTAAAAATAGACACCATGACACAGAATGCTTACCAGACTGCGGCATATTGCAGGGCAGAAGAGATATGGTCGGCGTCTATACACGGCGCCGGGATAGTCTTCGGCGTGGCGGCATGCGCGCTGCTTGCGGTCTTTTCAAGCATATATGCCGATGCATGGTCGATAGTGGGAACCTCCATATTCGGAGCGTCGATAATTGTAATGTACACCGCCTCAACGCTCTACCATGCCGCAACATCTCCGCGGGCAAAACGCGTTCTGAAAAGGTTCGACCACATATCAATATATTATCTTATAGCCGGGTCATACACTCCATTTTTGCTGGTTACTCTTAGGGGAACAACAGGCTGGGTGATATTTGGCATAATATGGGCTCTTGCAATAACTGGAACGGTGCTAAAGCTTGTATCGGACGCAAATGGAGCAAAGGCATGGTCTGTTTCTATGTACTTGGCAATGGGCTGGCTTGTAATATTTGCGATAGGCTCTTTGATAGAAAAAATGCCCTTTAACGCCCTTGTGTTTCTCGCACTCGGAGGGCTCATGTACACGGCGGGAGTTTTCTTCTACATGAAAAAATCAAAGAAGTTTACCCACGCTATATGGCATTTCTTCGTATTGGCTGGCACGGTGTTCCACTTCTTTGCGGTACTGTTTTCCTGCGTGTTTTATTGACTCTGTTTCAGAACTGCCAAAGTAGGCTGATAAAAAAATCTACGCCCGAAAAAAATCCGGATTTTTCAAAAATACATCTTTTGCGCATTCGTAGCCCTGGGCGTAAAGATCCTTTAAAATGTATGCGCGCTTTTCTATGCGCGAAGCAATCAGCCTTCTCTTGGGACGGATAACAAGAGCATCTCCGGAAGCCTCGTTTCTTTCAACAAAATCCATAGCCTCATTGTACATTGCGTTGCGCTTGCATATAGCGGAGCGCAACTTGGGGAAATGCGCATAAAAAAACGGCGGAATGTAAAGTTTTTCCGGGTGTTTTCTGTAGCCGGCGTTTCGCGTTAGAACAACAACGTTGCGAAGATTGCCGTCGGCTATAGACTTTGCAAGGGGTATGGAGTCTGCAATGCCACCGTCGAGAAAGCATTCTCCGTCTACCTTGGCAATTGGGCACAAAAACGGCATAGAACAGGAGGCTCGGCAGATGGATATGGTGCGCTCGTAAGAAGAGCATTTCTCAAAATAGCGGGCGCGGCCGTCGGCGCAGGATGTTGCGCACATTATATATCGCGGCTGCCGGCTAATGTAAGAATCAAAATCAAACGGATAAAGGCGCAGCGGGATATCTTCAAAGAGAAGTTTGTAGTCCATTATGCACCCGCTTTTCAAAAGGCGCATAAAACCTATGTAGGAGTATTTTTCGAGAAAGTCGGAATTAAGCGCGCGGGCGCGGCCGCGCTGGCCGGAGGCGTATGACAACCCGTTGGAAGCACCTGCGGAAGAACCTATTATATAGTCGAACCTTATCCCGAAATCTAAGAAGAAATCAAGAACCCCCGCGGTAAATATTCCACGCATGCCCCCTCCCTCAAGCACCAAGCCTACACCTTTCATAGTTGGTAACCTTAAGAATTTTTTGCGCGTTGACTACAATAAAAATACGTTCAGAGTTTCTGGCATGAATTTCGATAAAGAGTTCTTCTCGTCGATAGACACTGTTATTTTCGACCTTGGCGGAGTGCTTGTAGATCTCGACAAACCCCGCGCGATAGAGGCATATAGAAAACTTGGGTTTAAAGACATAGATAATTTCATGTCGTGCCATCTTCAGAGGGGCATGTTTCTCCAGGCAGACAGCGGGCTTGTAAGCTCGGCGGAATTCAGGAATCTGGTAAGGGAGCATATCGGAAACCCGCAAATTCCAGACAGTGCAATAGACTCCGCCTGGACAGACATTCTTGTAGGGCTGCCACAATACAGGCTGGATACAATAAAAAGATTAAGGGAAAAATTCCGTACGCTTCTTCTGAGCAACATATCCGAGATAGACTGGGATTTCTGCCTTGAGCATTATTTTTCAAAAGACGGATACAAAACGGAAGACCTGTTTGAAAAAATGTTTCTCTCATACCGCATGAAAGTGGTTAAGCCAAATCCCGAGATAATGGAAAAGCTTATTGCCGATTCCGGAATAGATCCTAACCGGACAATGTTCATAGACGATGCTCCGGCAAACTGCCGCATGGCGGAAGCCTTCGGTATAAGGACCTACACTCCCGCTCCTCTTGAGGACTGGACCGGTATTTTTAAAGACGCATTCTAAAGCATATGGCAAAAAAAGCGTTTGTGCATTCTGTTGAGACTTGCGGCGCATTGGACGGTCCTGGGCTAAGATATGTGTTATTCTTGTGCGGCTGCCCGTTCAGATGCATATTTTGCCATAATCCTGACACATGGTCTTTGCAGGGAGCCACCGAGCGCACAACCGACGAAGTCTTCTCCGACATAGTAAAATACGAGAATTTCTTCAAACTTTCTGGTGGCGGAGCCACACTTAGCGGCGGAGAACCCCTTTTGCAATCGGAGTTTGCCGCAGAACTTTTTGCCAAGCTGAAAGCGTGCGGCATAGGAACTGCGCTCGACACCTGCGGCTATGTGGATATTACAGACTCAGTTAAGGAATGTCTGCGCCTTACAGATCTTGTAATGCTGGACATAAAGCATCTCGACAGGGTAAAGCATTTTGAGATAACCGGAAAGCCGTGCGACAAAGTCCTGCGTTTTCTAAACTATACCTGCGAAAGCGGCAACAAGGTTAGGATAAGAATTGTTGTTGTTCCCTCGCTGACAGATTCCCCCGTATACTTCAATGCCCTTGCAAAATATCTGACGCATTACAAGAGCTCTATAGAGCTTGTGGAACTCTTGCCTTATCACGATATGGGAAAGGCAAAATGGCACGCATTAGGGTTGGAATACAAGCTTGAGAATACTCCTTCTCCGTCTGAAGACTCTCTTGCTGGTGCGGAAAAGATATTTGAGCAGTACGGGTTTAAAACTCTCCGGACAAAAAGGTAATATAAACTTTGCTTTTTTTACGATAATTGCCATTAGAAAAGATTTAACCTATGGCAAAACTGATATTTTTAAGACACGGGCAAAGCCTTTGGAATCTGGAAAACAAATTCACAGGCTGGACTGACGTAGATCTGAGCCCTCATGGCGAGCGCGAGGCTCTTCGTGCTGGCGCGGCAATAGCTAAAGATAAAATCCATTTTGACATAGCCTTTAGTTCTGTGCTTAGGCGTGCTGTTCGCACATTGCATCTGGCGGAACGCTCCGCCGGACAATTCGGAGCCGATGAAATAAGAACCTGGAGGCTAAATGAACGACACTACGGAGCATTGCAGGGGCTGGATAAAGCCCTAACCGCACAGAAGTACGGTGCTGAACAAGTAAAAATATGGCGCAGGAGTTTCGACATTCCACCGCCATATCTCTCTGCCGACGACCCACGTTCTCCGCGCATAGACCCACTTTATTCGTCTGTGCCTAAGGAAATGCTTCCACTTGGCGAATCTCTAAAAGACACCCTCATACGGGTAATGCCTTTTTGGGAACAGTGCATACGTCCACAGCTGGAAAAAGGTAAAAATGTTCTGGTGGCAGCCCATGGAAACTCTATACGCGCAATGCTAAAACATCTTAAGCACATATCGGATTCCGATATAGTCTCGCTGGAGATTCCCACTGGAACGCCAATAGTACTTTCCTTAGATTCCGGCATGAATATAGAGGAAGAACATATTCTCGGGTAGTTTTGTAAACTGCACTAAAAATACTCTTAGGCGGAAATATAACTGTTATATATTTAATAGTAGTAGCTCATTCTCTTAACTACCGCAGTATACCAACAACCACCGCCTGCCGCACTGAAAAATAACTGTATTATCACAAAAAAAATGCACGGGAAA
Source organism: uncultured Opitutales bacterium (assembly GCA_944390805.1). Classification (GTDB taxonomy): domain Bacteria; phylum Verrucomicrobiota; class Verrucomicrobiia; order Opitutales; family Intestinicryptomonadaceae; genus CALXQW01. The sequence goes on from CALXQW010000016.1 coordinate 16,052, forward strand.
ATATTTCCGCGCATTTTTTTTATTCTGTTTTTACATAATTTTTCTGCTGTCAGAAAGTTTTTTAAACAGCAAAGCCTTTTAAATACCTACGCCTCAGAGACCGCCTTAAGAACGCAATTTGCAACATACTCAAGCTGTTCTTTGGAAAGCTCCGGATATATAGGCAGAGCAAGGCTCTCAGCTGCAGCCTTCTCAGACTCAGGGAAATCTCCCTTAGCATAGCCCAAAGGCGCAAAACATTCCTGCTCATGAAGCGCAACAGGATAGTATATCTCGCAGTTTACACCAAGCTCTCGCAGATGAGCCAGAACTTTATCGCGCTTTGGAACCCTTACTATATACTGATTATAAACAGACTTATTCCCTTCTATAATCGTTGGCGTTATAACATCGGATCCTTTGAAAGCGCTGTCGTAAAACTTTGCATTGCTTTCACGCATATCCCGCCATGAATCGAGATGTTTAATCTTTACTAAAAGAGCAGCCGCCTGAATTGCATCAAGTCTGAAGTTCCCGCCTACACTCTTGTGGTAGTACTTTGGATTCATTCCATGATTGCGTATGCGGCGAACCTCGTCTGCTACATGTTTGTGGTTTGATATAACCATTCCGCCATCACCCAGACCGCCAAGATTCTTTGTGGGGAAGAAGCTAAGTGCTCCACAGTCTCCAAAAGACCCGGCAAAAGAGCCATTGCGGCTTGCCCCTATGCTCTGAGCGCAGTCTTCAACAACATGCAACCCGTGCCTATTAGCAATCTCCATAACTTTCTCCATCTCGGCACACTGCCCGAAAAGATGTACGGGAATTATAGCCTTTGTGCGCTCTGTTATTTTCTCCTCTATCTTGGAAGCATCTATATTGAAAGTAACAGGATCTATATCCACAAAAACCGGGCGGGCGCCAACCCTCCACACGCAACCGGCAGTTGCAAAAAATGTGTAGGCTGGAACTATCACCTCAACAGGCGGATTTGAATCCAGCGGAGAACGATATATGCCCAGCGCCATCAGCGACGATATAAGCGCATCCGTACCGCTCGACACCCCTACTCCATAACCTACACCCTCATATTGCGCAACGGCTTTTTCCAAGCCGTCCACAGCCGGGCCTCCTATGAAATATTGGCTTTCGAGAACCTCGTCTACGGCCTTTCTTACCTCGTCGCGAATCTTCGCATACTGGGTTTTTAATTCAAAAAGCGGTACATTCATTTTCTTTTGCATCATTGGGGGAATATTATTTCTCTATTTATAACCACCGTGTCAAGTTTCACTGTGGCGTAAAGTTTTCCGTTTAAAAATACGCTTCTTTTCATTGGAAGCTTAAAATTCTGCTCCGCCATGCTGTAATCGTCAAACATGACGTCTATTTTCTGCCCAACACCACCTATCTCTATGCCAGATATGAAATTTGTTGAAGGGCTTACATAAAATTTGGTTTTGCGCCCCGACAAATCCTCAACCGAGATGCACTCGTGCATGCTTTCTCTAAAATTCTTTACTCCTTCGTATTTTATCGACGAATCCAAGATACTGTCAGATCCGCCATCGAGAGGAAACGCACACTGGTTTAAAACATCGTCAAACACCGTGGTTGAGCGCAAGAGTTCCCCTTGTTCCCCTGAAACCGCCTTGCGCTCTCCGGACATACCTCCGCCGCTTAAAGACTCAACTTTGCCTCGCTCATCAATATAGAAACATTTCGCATCGCCTCCTGCTCCTATCTTCAAAAATGCGGTTCCGTCGCGCTTTTTTATACAGTAAAATGGGCTGCCGCTCTCTCCTTCTGTCCCCGCGAAAGTTATTGCGCCCCGCATTGCCATATTCCTGACATTTGCAAATCCATCGAGAGTTCCAACAGATTCGTAAAAAGACTTTGCCACAGAATTTGCGCGGGAAAACAATAACCTCCATTTTAAGTCTTTGGCAGAAGGAGATCCCATCGCCACAGCCGACGGGGAATTTTCATTCTTTGGAGTTCTATTTATAGAAAAATGCACAAGAACAAAGCATATGAACAAAAGTATCAGTATCACTACGGTATTTAGAGCATATTTAAGAACTCTCAGAAATATGCTGGATACCTTCTCAACTCCTTCAAGCTCTCGAGCCCTTTCCTCACCATTTTCCTGAAGGTGCTTTAATTCTTCCCCGCCTTTTTCCGGAACTTTCAGCGCATCTATGCCTTTTTTCTCGGCAGCACCAAAACTTGGAACTACCCTGTTTTTCTCATCCTCAACAGAATCTTCCTCATACTGCATATCCAGCTCTTCATTCTCGCTATCCTCTATATAATATTCATATTCCACCTCATCTTCAATGGGCGGGACATTTCCATTTGGCACAAACGGAGGCGGGAATGGAGGCCTGATAGGAACAGCTCCATAAGGCGGAGGCGGCCCAAAAGGCTGAGCAGGAAAAGGCGGAGGCACCCTTCCGCCGTATAAAAAAGGAGGAACCGGGCCTTCAAACTCAGTATCCTCCTCATAATACTCAACATTGTCTTCGGAATCTTCAGAAGAAGCGTCTTCTGAAAATTCCGTGGAATCTTGCGTTAAATCTGAATCTTTGGGGAATTTATCCATATCAAGTCCGCCGAAGCCGCCCGCATCTTTTCTATTAGAGCCGGAGACCTCATCACCGCCGGAAACTGACGGACTTCTCCCCATCAATTCCTACGCAAGCTCCTCTATTGCGACATCGTGCGAAACTCCGTCTACATTAACCCTGAAGCACTTCTGGTCTCCCGTAGGCTTCAGTGCTGCCGCGGGTTGCGGCGGCGGCTTAAGCGCGTAGTCTGCCGGAGACTTCTTGTATAGATCTATAAGCGGCTGCGGGAACATGGCGTATATTACGCAATGTTCGTCGTCGTCAGGCAGGCCCTTTTCGCGAAGCTCCTTGCGCAAGTCGTCCATACCTGGCTTAAGCAGATCTGCCGGCCTGCAAGTTATTGGCTCCTTGCCAGACATCTTTGCGGCAAGCGCCTGCACTTCCGGATCAACCGGAGCTGGAGTGCGCCCATAATAGCCCAAAGCTATATCCATGGCCGCCGGAGAGAAATTCTTCCATCTGCCAAACTTCACATTCAAAACCGCCTGTGTGCCTACTATCTGGGAAGTTGGCGTAACAAGAGGTATCCAACCGAGCTTTTCCCTGACATAGGGAACCTCTGCAAATACTTCCTCAAAGCGGTCCGCCATATTCAGGTCTTTTAACTGAACCCTGAAGTTAGACAACATTCCGCCCGGAACCTGATATACAAGAGCGTCTGAGTCTATAATCTCGTTCTTGATAGACGTATATCCGCCAAGCTCTTTATAAACCTTCTCAAAATACTCGCGCAGCTTCTTGAGCGATGCCATATCGTAGTCAGGCTTGCGCGGATGCCCCTGCAACAGAGCCATCATGCGCGCAGCATCGGGCTGGCCCGTACCATTTGCAAAAGGCGATATTGATGTGTCTATCGCATCAACCCCAGCATCTACAGCCGCATAATATGTGGGAGCTCCCATTCCGGCAGTCTCGTGCGTATGTATCCATACAGGAATCTTCACCGCTGCCTTAAGACCGCCTATAATCTGAGTGGCTGTATATGGAGGAATCAACCCTGCCATATCCTTAAGAACTATGGCATCGCACCCCATGGCCTCCAAATCTTTTCCAAGCTGCACAAACTTTTCAACGGTATGCACAGGGCTTGTGGTGAAGCATATTGTTCCGTGAGCCTGCTTGCCCGCAGCCTTCGCGGCCTTTATGGCGCACTCCATATTGCGCGGATCGTTTAGGGCATCGAATATTCTAAATATATCCATGCCATGCTTTGCCGAACATTTTACGAACGCCTCCACAACATCGTCGGGGAAATTCTTGTACGCAACTATGTTCTGTCCGCGCAGAAGCATCATGTGCGGAGTTTTCGGGCAGGCCTTCTTCAAAGCATCGAGCCTGTCGAACGGGAATTCCCCAAGAAAGCGCAAGCCGGAATCTATCGTAGCTCCGCCCCAGGTTTCCAAGGCCCCAAACCCCATAGAATCTAAAAGCGGACATATCGGAAGCATATCCTGCGTGCGCATTCTCGTGGCCGCCAGCGACTGGTGGCCATCTCTCAGTACCGTATTGTTGAATATTACCTTGTTTGCCATCTTATTTTATCTTTTTAAATGTTAGTAAAAGTACCCTTTTCCGGCACTTCCGCAAGCCGATTTATGTAAAAGAAAAAACTCTTTCTTTCATGTAAATCGGCGCTTGCACAAATTACTTCGCGGCGGATTTTCTCTCATCAATAAGGCCTATCCAATCGGCCATTATGCGCAGAGCCTCGCGCAGCTGTATGTCAAAGTCTGGAACATCGTCATCCTCGTCGGAATCGCCGTCCTTGGCATTCTTGCTGTCGAGAGCCTTCTTCTCCTCATCGAGCGCTTTCTGCTTCTTGTCGTTCTCCTTGGCGGAATCCAAAAGAATATCCTCCTTGGCGTAGTTCTGTTTTGCAAGCTCCTTCTGCCGCTCCTTTGCCTTGTCGGCAAGATCGTCGTCGGCCTTCATCTCGGCTGCGCGCTCGTCGTAATTTAGGCTCCAGCTCTTCTTGTCCTGCTTGGTCTTAAACCAATCGAGCCTCCCCTTAAGATATTCGAACTCCGCAAGCTTACCAAGCCTCTCCGACGACTTCTCTGACAAAGTCTTAAGCAGAGCATCGCCCTCGCCATTAGGGAATCCATACTCTCCAAGATATTCCATTCCAAGCGTGGGTATGCTGTCCCACTTCAGGGCATAGTCTTTGTTTTCCTCGCCCACTTCCATATAGTCGAACAGCGACGGCAAAACGATGTCTGAGGCTATCCCCCTCATCTGTATGGAATCTCCATTTGGCAAATACCACTTCTGTATGGTTACCTTCGCAGCGCTTTTAAGCTGCGGATCAAAATTACTCAGATGATACACCGCCTGCACCGTTCCCTTGCCGTGCGTTGCCTTGTCTCCAACAATGATGGCTCTCTTATGGTTCTGCAATGCGCCGGCCACTATCTCAGCTGCGCTTGCGGAGAGGCGGCTTACCAATATAAGCAGCGGCCTGTCCCAGACGATCTTATCGTTCTCGTCTGAAAGCTGCCTTATCTTTCCGGCAACATCGCGCACTTGGAGCACGGGGCCTGTCTTTATAAACAAACCCGCCAAATCTACAGCCTCGTTCAGGAAGCCGCCGCCGTTGCGCCGCAAATCAAGAATTATTCCCTTTACTCCTCGCGCCTTTAGCTTGCCTATCAGCTCCTCAACATCCTTTGAAGTGCTAAATCCTTTCCCGCCTTCCTCGGCAGACTCGCCGTAGAATGCCGGCAAATCTATCACGCCGACAGGCAGAGTTTTGTCTCCCACAGGAACCGTGTATATTGCCGCCTTTGCAAGCTTGGTTGTAAGCTGAATTTCCTTCCTTATTAAAGTTATGGTCTTTCTGCCCGACGGATTGTTTGACGGCTCTATCAAAAGCCTAACCTTTGAACCCTCCGTTCCTCTTATCATCTTTACAACTTTCCTGAGCTTCATTCCGACAGCATCGACCATCTCGCCCGTCTCCTGACCCACAGACAATATCTTGTCTCCAGGATGCAAAAGCTTGCTCTCCTCGGCGGGGCCTCCAGCAATGAGTTCCGCTATCGTGCAGTAGCCGTCCTTATCCTGCAAGAGGGCTCCTATCCCAACAAGGGCGTTGCGCACGGATATGTCGAACTCCTCCAAGAAATACTCAGACAAAAACGTGGAGTGCGGATCATACATATTTGCCAGGGAATTTAAATATATCTCCTGTATCTCCATTGCGTCAGAGGTATTTATATTGGCTATCATGCGCTCGTAGCGCTTGAGCACCTCCGCCTTGGCCTTCTCGAACTTCTCCTCGTAGGTTTGAGGAACCTTATCCTCAGCAAGAGGCTTTTCCTGCGGAATTTTGCTCTCCTCGTCGGCAGCTTCGTTTATCATGTCCGTCTCGTGAGATTTCGACGTATATCCAAGCATCTGGTTTATGATGTCGTACTTTATGCGAGCCAGCCAAAGCTTGTCGGCCTCGGCCTCGCTCGATGGCCAGTCGGCCTTGCTGCGGTCGGGCGAGAACTCGTCCTTGCCCTTCAAATCTATGGGCTCTGCCATGCGCTTCTTTATCCATTTAAGGCGGGCGTCCGCCCTGTCCATGAATTTCTCGTATATTGAATACGCCGGAAGCAAAGTTCCCTGCCTGAGCATTATATCTATGCTAGGCGCAAAGAAATCCTGAAAATACTGCACGTCTTCAGACAGGAAAAACAGCTTGAGAAAATCTAGGTTTGACATGTACACCCTGATAAATTCCCTCACATCGAGATCCGAAAGGCTCTGTTTTAGGTAATGGCCCTTTTCCATGCACATAACCAGCCATCTGGTCTCGCTACGCATTTTTGGAGAGGTCTGAAGCGGCACTGCCGCCACCTTCGAGGCGTTCTTTTCCGGCGCATTTTTAGCCTCGGCAGGAGCCGAATTCTGCGTCTGGGCTATCGACGCTCCGCCGAATAACGCCGATATAAACATCAGCGCAATTAACAAAAAGCTCAATCGTTTCTTCATAAAATAAAATGCATTTTTACAAAAACTGCCCCGTTTGGCAACAGTTATTGACATGTTTTACAGTTGAAAACACCTTTGTTTGGACATTTTCGGCGGACTTTTGTTTCAATCCTAATTTATTAACGGAAAAACACTCCCGCAAATAAAGCCAGTTTTTTGGCAAACTCGCAAAAACAAAACTGCAAAAAAACTTCTATAAAGCCCTCTCAGCAGCCACCTTGCCAGATACTGCCTATATTATAAAATATCTTTGGCGCGGTTAAGAAGTTCTTTTTCTTTGTCGGTAAGAGATGAAAAGCCTTCGGTATTCATCTTGTCGAGAATTCTATTCACCTCTTTGCGCAGGGCGTCGCGGTCAGATATGTTCACGCTAAACACGGTATCTTCCGCTTTAGCCGCATATCTATATTTTTTGCCTCCGCCAAACATCTTCTTAAACGCTCCTGCATATGGTATAGATCCCATTCTCCCCAGGAATTTTGCCGACAGCACCGCGCCTATTATTCCTCCAAGATGCGCGGAATACGCAATAGACGCACCTCCCTGTGGGGCCATTTCAAATAGCATCATGCCGAAGAACTCAAAGCCCGCTATCCAAAGAAGCATGATCTTTGGCTTTATCCTCAATGGAAATACAAAGAAAAGAAGAAACGTAAGTGGCCTGTCTGGATAAAGCAGACAGAAGTACGCAAGCATTCCAACCGCTCCCGCCGATGCCCCCACAAGATAGGCATTCTCTCCCCTCAGCCAGGCAGACAACAACCAGAGCAAACCGCCGCAAAGCGCACAGAAAATAAAGATTGCCCATGTTTTACCTTTCCCGCAAGCCTGCTCAACATACTTGCCGGCAAAATACAGCACAAGCATGTTTAAGACAAGATGCAAGAGCCCCTCGTGCAAGAAAGCGTAGGTTATAAAAGTCCAAATCTTGCCAGATTTTACACCTGCGGGCGATAGCGCAAATATGCCCTCAAAGCTACCTACTCCAAACCACGCCACGGAAACAAGCTGAACAAAAAGCACTATTGCGCAAACAGCTATTATTGTGTTTATCGCGCTTGAAAGCACAAAGTTCTTCAATCCGCCGGGGCCAAACCCTCCGCCGAAACCGCCGGCGCCGTAGCCGCCGCGCATGTAGTCTCTATCTCCTATCATCTTTTTTTAAATCGTAAAATCTGGAAAAATTTTTAAATATTCAAGCTTTTAGCTGAAAGGAAATTTTTAGCAAAGTTCCATTTGAATAGGCAAACCTGAGTTTTCTCGCATGTAAAATTAAAAGAAATACAGAGTGGAAATTTTATTAATATAAGAAGATTTCCTCCCTGCCCTTTCAATATATAAGAAGCCTGAAAACTTCTTGATGAGTCTAAAAAAGGCAGATGGATAAATTTCTATTTTCTTTCAGATTTAAAGTCGTAAGACTTTCCCGCAATACGCGCAAGGGCAATGTGGGCAAGCATGAGCCCAAATACGCCCGTGACGGAAACACAAGAGCCCATAATGCGCTGAGTGCCTCCATCTTCAGCACATGAAACTTGCATGTGGCTGGATTTGTCGCACACCTCCTCGGAATAAACGCAGTCTATAATACCTCCCTTCAGCGCGCCGCGCTTCTTAAGTTCAGAACGCAATTTCGACGCAAGCGGGCAAACGCGTGTTTTTGTAATGTCGCAGGCCGACACAGCAAAGGGATTAGTCTTGCGAGCCGCCCCCATGCTTGAAACTGCCGGTATCCCCTCGCCCACGCAATACGCGAGCAAATCGGCCTTTGCAGAAAGCGTATCTATTGCGTCTACAACAACGTCAAACCCGCCATTTTTCAGAATTTTTCCAACATTATCTGCGCCTATAAACATATCTGCGCACTCCACATTTGCCTGCGGATTTATAGACAGTATCCTGTCTTTTGCCAGAAGGCATTTTTTCTTTCCAAGAGTGCTTTCGAGCGCGAGCAACTGCCTGTTTATATTGCTTCTTTCAGCAGAGTCGAAATCCGCCACAAAGAAGCTGCCAACGCCGCTTCTTGCAAGAGCCTCAATGGCAAATCCGCCGACGGCGCCCGCGCCGGCAACAAATACGCGCGCCCGGGAAAACTTCTCCATAGTTTCCCGGCCAAATAAAATCTCAGCTCTTGAAAAACTTCCGTTCACGTGAAAAAGTTTTTTATGTTTTCCGCTGACTTTTCAAGAAGTTTTGCGCACGGCATGCAAAGTTTATCCGCAAGAATCTGCGCCGCCCGTGCCGCAGCAGACGGATTAAAAAAGTCAGAATCAGACTCAAAACAAATTCTATCGCACGGAAGCTCCGCCGCAACAGACGCAACCTTTTCGTTAGAAAGCTCCCTTTCTCCAAAAGAGAAAAGCGCGCCAAATTTCTCATAGCGCTTAAGAATTTCCGCCGACCCTCGCACCGCATGCAGCATTATTCCCTCAACTTTGCCGCCGGAACGTAAAAATGCCTCAATTATTTCCAAGATATCCGCATGCGCCCTTACCGAATGCAACACCACAGGCAAGCCCAGTTTATCGGCCAATTCCAGATGCCTAAGAAATACTTTTCTCTGCAAATCTTTAGATATCGAGACGGAATAGTCCAACCCCGTCTCTCCCACTGCGGACGCCCCACAATCTTGCAATGCATGCTCCAGAAGAGAAAAATCTTCTGTTCCGTCCAAGAAGCGCGGATGAAACCCAAGCGCAAGACCTATATTATACTCCGCAGTCTTACCATTGAAAAACCTGGAAGCTTCGCTCCTTAAGTCGCAAATATTTAGACCCTTCCACAAGCGGCTATCGTGCGAGCACACCCCAATAGAAATTTTGCTGCCAGCCCCTTTTCCCGCAGTGTCATATGCCCCTATCCCTGCCAATGCGGAGAAAAAGGAGTTTTTCCATTCCTCCCCCGCTATGTGGCAATGGGAGTCGGCAAGTATCATTTCTGGGCTGTCTTAAAGATTTCACGAACAAGGCTCTTATCAATATCTGTACGGGTAAACGCCCCGCCAATTTTATTTAGCAGAATAAACTTTGATTTCCCCGCCGCGTTTTTCTTGTCGTGCAAAGATGCCGCCACAAGCTTGTCTGGCTTGATTGGGCTTCTCAAAGACACGGGAAGACCGTACATCCGCACTATGTTCTCAGTTCTTGCCACGCACTCAGAATCAACAAGGCCGAGGCGCTCCGACATTCTCGCCGCAAGCACAAGACCCAGCCCTACAGCCTCTCCATGTAGGTACTCTCCGTATCCGGCGCACTTTTCTACCGCATGACCAAATGTATGGCCCAAATTTAAAAGAGCCCTGCCGTTTTCCTTTGCAGTTTCCCTCTCGTCGGCGGAAACCACCCCCGCCTTTATGGCGCAGCAGGCCCTTATAACTTTCGACATTTCAGGACTCTCCCTGGTAAGAGGAGCCTTCTCAAGAAGGCAAAATAGTTTCTCGTCGCAAAGAAGCGCATATTTTATGACTTCCGCCATGCCCGCGGCAAATTCGCGCTTGGGCAGCGTCTTTAAGAAGTCCGTATCAATAAATACTCCCTTAGGCTGGTGAAAAGCCCCAACAAGGTTCTTGCCCTGCTCTATGTTTATGCCTGTCTTTCCACCAACAGAAGAATCGACCATAGCAAGAAGAGTTGTTGGAATCTGAAAGAAGTCCACCCCGCGCATGAAGCATGACGCCGCAAACCCAGCAAGGTCTCCCACTACGCCGCCGCCGAAAGCAAATACAGCCCCGCTTCTATCCATGCCAAAATCAGCCAATGCCGAGCAGGTCTGCGCAAGCGCCGAAAAGCATTTAGACTTCTCACCCGCCTTAAGCACTATCACATTCTTTGTTAGCGCCTGAACCTTATCCTTAAACAGCGAATATATGTTCGCATCGGTGATAACCGCTACCGGGCGGCTTTGCTTCTCAAGCTTACGCACCGCTTTCTCCGCAAGCAAAAAGGCCTCCGGCCCTATTTTTATATCATAGCTTCTCTCCGAAAGCTCAACTTTTAGGTTTGTCATATCTGAGACTCCTCAAGGCCGAACACCGCGGCCGCATAGGCTTTTGAATTAAATTTGCGCAAGTCTTCGGGCTTTTCGCCCAATCCAACATATAGTATGGGAAGCTTCAGCGACCTGTACACCCCTGCAAGCGCCCCGCCCTTGCCAGTTCCGTCGAGCTTGGTAACTATCATGCCAGTCAGCGGAAAAACTTTGTCGAACGCCTTTGCCTGCTCTATGCTGTTGGACCCCAAAGACCCGTCCAAAACTATAACGCTGTTATGCGGGGCGGAAGGGTCGCACTTGGATAGAACCTTGGCTATCTTTGAAAGCTCCCTCATGAGGTTCTCCTTGTTGTGCAGCCTGCCGGCAGTATCGAGCACAAGCCACTCTGCGCCCCTCGCCTTGGCAGCCGCGTATGCGTCGAATGCAACCGCCGCACTGTCGGCACCCTGGGCGCTCGCTACAAGCTCTACCCCAAGCCTCTCCGACCATTGCTTTATCTGTTCGTTGGCCGCCGCGCGGAAAGTGTCGCACGCGCCGAGCACCGTCTTTTGCCCCGCGGCGGAGAACGCCGCCGCAAGCTTTGCGCTTGTTGTGGTCTTGCCGGAGCCGTTTACTCCCACAAGGCAGATTACCGAAGGCGCCCCGACGTCTACCGACCTCTTAAGCTCTCCTTCCGACCCCTCCAAAATTCCCGCAAGAACGCGCGCACCTATAACGGCGGCATCGCTGCCCCTGAGCTCTCTGTTCCTTGCGTACTCCTTCTTTATGGCCTCCATGACATCGCGCACGGTCTCATATCCGAAATCTGCCGAATAGAGCGTCTCCTCTATGCTGTCGATATCGGCTGGGTCCATCTTCTTTGAAAACAGCCCCATCAGCCCGCCGAGAGCTCCGGCCGACGTCTTCTTTAACCCCTCCTTAAACTTTTTGAAAAGCCCAAACACCGCCTGAAAACCCCGTTATACGTTGGGAGTGCGCAATGGACGGTCCAAAGACCCCTTTATGTTGTCCAACACCCCGTTTACAAACCTCTTGGAATCCGGCCCGGAAAACTCCTTGGAAAGATCTATCGCCTCGTTTATGGAAACTATCGGAGGAATGTCGTTGCGAAATAGCATCTCGTAGACCGCAAGCCTAAGTATAGCCAAGTCAACCTTGGCTATTCTCGATATCTTCCAGTTTCTGGCTGCCTTTGCTATTGCATCGTCAACATCGGAGGCATGCTCCAACCATCCAGAGGCAAGCTCCTCGGCAAAAGAGTAAAACTGCCTCTCATGCTCCCTCTTGGAAAAGAAGTCCGCCGCCTGGGCGCTCTTGTCGGCCGCGGGATTCATGTCTGTCATGTATATAAACTGCATCGCCGCAGCCCTGTTGGCATGGCGCCCCGCCTTGTTCGACGGATTTGTCTGTGTTTCTTCAGCCATCTTTATGTGCCGTTTGATTTTTTAAATGTAAGCCCTACTAATTTGACCTCTCGTCTTCCTCGTCAAGTTCGTCCAAAAGAAGGGAGGTCTTCCAAGCCATCTCCAAAGCCGCCTCGGCAAACTCAACTCCCCTTGCTATCTTGCCTATGGTGCGCTCCTCAGCCTGCTTGCGCGTATTGGCAACTATTATGCCGTTTATCACGGGAACTGTAGTTGCCAAAGATACGCTCTGCAAAGCTTGGGCGGTGCTGCGACCTATGATATCGTGATGGGGGGTATCGCCCTTTATCACCACGCCGAGCGCTATTATGGAATCGTACTTGTTTGTCTCGGCAAGCATATTGCAAACATGCGGGAGCTCTCCGCTGCCTGGCACGCGCTCTATGCGTATGGAGCTTGCGGGTATGCCAGCTTTGCGTATTCTCTCAACCGCATCCGAGAGCATTGCGTCTACAAGTTCAAGATTGAAGCGCGCCGCTACTATTGCTATGCTGTAGCCGGACGCGTCGAAATCGGGCATTGCTCCTCTATCCAGGCTCATTTGCGCGCACCTTTCTTTGATGTTCTCTTCTCTGAAATATCCGTCTCTGAAACTATCTTAAGCCCAAAGCCGTCCGGTATTGAATGCACGCCCACATGCGTGGTAAGAAGCTTTATCTTGCCGAAACCAAGCGCTCTGAGTATCTGGGCCCCCAGGCCGTAATCTCTCATTGTGGGAACTATCTCTTCTCCTGTCGCCGGCTCCACACCCGAATTAGGACTGTCTATATAAACCAGCGCGCCGCCCTCCTTTGAGATTATCTCCATAGCACGCGCAAACGACGCAGCGGAATTGGCATGTCCAGCAGCACATAAGAGATCTGAAAATATATTCTGAGAATGCACCCTCGCAAATGTGGGCTGCTTGGTGATTTTCCCCTTTACCAAGGCGTAGCACAGGCGCTTGTCAGCACTTGAAAAGCCCATGAATTTAAACTCGCCAAACTTTGTATCAAGCGCGCGTGAGAATATGCGGCTGACGAGCTTTTCTCTCTTTAATCTGTACTCTATAAGAGAGGCAACGCTCATAATCTTAAGGCCGCGCTTCTTTGCAAATTCCAGAAGCTGCGGAAGCCTCGCCATTGTCCCGTCAGGATTCATAATCTCGCAAATTGCCGCACACGGACTAAGCCCCGCAAGGCGCGCCAAATCTACTGCGGCCTCCGTATGCCCGGCCCTCTCGAGAACCCCACCCTGACGCGCCCTGAGCGGATTTACATGCCCTGGGCTTACTATGTCTGAGGCGCCCTTCTTCGGATCGGCCAAAATTCTTATCGTACGAGCCCTATCGGCGGCGGATATCCCGGTTGAGATTCCCTTTGCGGCATCTACCGTTACGGTAAATGCCGTGCCTTTGGAATCGCGGTTTAGGCGGACCATGTCGTCTATGCCAAGCTCCGTAAGGCGCGCGCTTGTCATCGGCACGCAAAGCAGGCCCCTGGCGTCGGTCACAAGCATATTGACTAGCCCAGCATCTATCTTCTCGCCGGCAACAATCAGGTCTCCCTCATTCTCACGGTTTTCGTCGTCCGTAACTATCAGCGGACGCCCCGCCGCGAAATCGGCTATGCAGGACTCGACCGAATCAAAAATCTTTTCCTTCTCTGACTTTCTCATTTTTTAACGGAATTATTCAACTGAATCATTGCGCAGCAATTTTTCAACATCGTTTTGCGACATGCGCCTATACGAGCCTTCCGGTATACGCCTTAATACATACGAGCCTATCTGAAAGCGGGCAAGCTCCTTTACGAAAAGCCCAACTGTCTCAAACATTCTGCGTATCTCGCGCTTGCGTCCCTGGCTCATCCAGACTTCGGCGCGCCTATGCGGAAAAGGAGCATCGGGCTGTATGCCCGTTATAATCTTCTCGGCCCTGAGCTTTTCGCCATCGCACACAACACCGCGCAGCAATACGGGAATAAGCTTTGGGTCCAAATCTCTGTTCAGAAGAACCCTGTACTTCTTTATTATGCCGCTTGAAGGATGTATAACCTTGTTGTAGAGGTCGCCGTCGTTGGTTAGCACAAGAAGCCCCTTAGAGTTCTTGTCCAGGCGGCCAACGCAAAATAACTTCATCTTGTTGTAGGGAGACGGAAGCATGTCGAAGACCGTCTTGCCGCCGAACGGATCTGAATTTGTGCAAAGAACCCCCGTAGGCTTGTTGAAAGCCAAAACTACCCTTTCTTCAACTATGCCTGCCACGGGCGAACCGTCCATGCTGACCTTGTCTTTTGACTCGTCTATATCCATGCCTATGCGGGCGGGCTTTCCGTTTACATAAACGCGCCCCTCCTCTATGCGCCTTTCCGCTTCTCGCCGAGAGCATACCCCGCAATGTGCCAAATATTTCTGGATTCTCATAACTTCCTTTCTTCCCGAACTATGCAACCGGCGCCCGCGTCAAACGCAAGCCCCAGATGCCGCATCCGACCTAATAAATTAAAAACGGTTTGCGCTCTACGGCAAAACGCGCGCAGTACGCATCGCACTTGGCCCCAAAAGCCTCAACATTCGCAAACCTTCCACGCTTCTTCAGCTCCGCAAGCCATGTGCGCGCCCCAAAATGCTTGTCGAAGAGCAATTGCTCGTTCTGCGTAGCTGCGGAAAACGGATTCTTGCCGGAAAACTCGCAGGCAAGTATTGTCATGTACATGCTTAGGCGCGTGGGCTTGAGTGCGGAAAAATCTGTTATATATACGTAAACACCGTCAACTGTCGCACCCTTGGCGTTCTTCCCGGAAAGTTTCCTAAACGCCAAACCTTTTATATTGTAGCGGCGCAAGGCATATATTATCTGGTCGGGCGTCTTGCCCTTGCATGTCAGCAGCCTGAAGGGATACTGCGTTCCGTAGCCGTGCTGAAACCCGCCAAGCTGGCAACCCAAACCTGTCATAGCGTAGCCGTAGGCCGCCTGATATGTGGGAATTGCCGGACTTGTCGGAACCCATCTTAACCCGGTAAACGGCCAAAGCATATCTCTGCGCCACCCACGCATGGGTATCACCAAAAGCTTGCCAGACTTCTGCGCCTTTGAGGTTATCTCCATGGCGCCAGGCGTGCCCTTTGCAAATTTGGCAAGCTCGCCTATGGTCATTCCGTGAACGTAGGGAACCTTGAACATTCCAACATAGCTCTTTACGCTGTCGTCGAGCCATGGGCCGTCTATCTTAACCCCGCCCAAAGGATTTGGCCTGTCGAGCACAACAACTTGCTTGCCTAGCTCAAAACACGCCTCCATCGCTCTTAGCATACAACTTACATAGGTGTAAGATCTGCTGCCAACATCCTGCAAATCTATCACGAGCACATCTATGCCAGAAAGCATTTCAGGCGTGGGCTTGCGGTACTTGCCGTACAGAGAATATACCGGCAGCCCCGTGCGTTTGTCTATGCGGTTGCCTATCTTTACATTGGCTTTTTCGTCTCCGTATATGCCGTGTTCAGGACCATATAAAGCCTTAAGCCGCACATTGCGCGCCCGACGCAAAACATCTATAGTGCTTTCGCCATTCATGTTGACACCCGCCGGATGCGTCAGCAACCCCACCCTCTTGCCGGCTATGGGAGCAAAGTTCATTGACTCAAGCACATCTATGCCAAGCATAACCTTTGCCGACAACTGCACCACCCCCATGATAAGGAGCAAGAGCGCCGCAGAGAAAGTCTTGGTAAAGATACGCATATTCCTAAAGACGTTTTTCATGCTTAATTTTCCTTATGGGTGCAAGCGGAGTTGTGTTGTCGTACCGGTGCATCCTGACATAGACAACATAGGATATGTGCGATATCACCGCGCCCGTCAAAGCCACAAGAAGCCCTCCCAACAGTGTTGCGGCAACAAGATGCAAAATTATGGACCAATCCGATATGGTACTCCATAAGTCAGCCAAAAGAGTTTCAAAAGTTGTCCCTTTAAGCTTTGCAAGAAGCTCTGCGCCAACCTTAGGGTTTGCCCCAAAAAATTTAACTATAAACCAGTCTCCCAATTTATATTGAAAAACTATAATAAACGGTATGGTAAGCGGATTTGTTATCCACTGAAGCAACATTGCAACAATGCAGTTTCCCCTGAGAAGCAGGCAGAATAAAAATGCGCATATCATCTGCAAGCCGTACATTGGTATAAGCGCTATAATCCAGCCTATGTAGAAAGCGGATATCACGTATGTGCTTTTGAAGCTCCAGATATAAGAACATCTTCTTGCAAGGGGAGCAATCCATTTAAGTACGGGATAACGGTGCAGATTTGTTCTGCGCGGCAGCGGACGAAGGAGCGCCTTGAGTCTGCGCACCCGCTTGTACCTCAACTGAATTTCCGAAAGTTTTTCCGCCATTTTCCAAAATATGATATATGCACAACTTTTGTGGCCTAATTTGCCATTCGCTTCAACAATATTTTATATATTGCCGGTAAACTTTTAGATAAAGACGGTATTTTTTATATGAACTTAAATATTTACGCTCATAGCCGAATATCTCTTACATTAAGACATTTCAATCGGCGCAAGGTTTCCCATATCATAAGTCCCTCGCCCGACCCAAGAAATGCCGCCATATCGAGGTGATAAATTTCCACGCAGATTCGCAATTAAGATTCGCATAAAAACAAACGCAATACGCTTTTTTCCAAAGAAAATATACATATTTGCAACAATGTAATTATTACATCGTAGGGACATTATGTCCCTTAAAAACAGGCTGATAATCTTAAATTTGTCACAAAAAGCCTTTTGAAAGCTGTCTGGATATACATTTTCGTCACACATACCACATGCCAATTTTGGGGGAGTTTTGCCTCAAGAAGCTATATATAAGCAACATGACCCAAAATTATTAACGTAAAAATACCTGGCACAGAAAATGATTGTATATTTTCGACGTTAATAACGAAAGAGGAAAGTCATGGTAAAAGAAAAGACAAAGGCTAAAGTCAATGTGGAGGAGTTTTCACCGGCGCAGAAGACACTGTTGGTGGAATATTATCCGCTTGTGGCAAAGATAGTAAATTCCATGAAGGGCAAACTTCCCTCTTATGCGGATTTGGACGAGCTTCACTCCGTTGGGGTTGCCGGTTTGGCCGATGCTGTCAGGAGATTGGATCCAAGCAGAAAGAGTTCTTTTTGCGGGTACATTTCCCTAAGGATAAAGGGTGCTATTATAGACGAGCTGCGCAAGCTTGACTACATGCCCAGATCTGCTCGCAACGAGGCCAAGAAGCTCGACAAGCTGCGCGACGGAATGGAGCTTGAACTTGGAAGGCGTCCTGAAGACTACGAGTTGCGCGACAGGCTTGGAATGGACAAGAGGCGTTTCGACAAGATGATGAGAAGAACCTCTCTATGTTCCTTTGTGTCGCTCAACGACACCGCCGACACGACAGACTCGTCCTCTCCGGAGCTTGCCGAGAGCATTCCCGACGAGAACTCGCCGACTGCGCGCGAGCAGCTTGAGAAGAAGGAGATAGGCGAGCTTCTGCGCACCCGCATACTCAATCTCAACGACAAACAGCGCCGCATAATAGAAAGCTATTATTTCGAGGACAAAAAACTTGCCGACATAGCCGCCGAGTTTGGCGTGACGGAAGCGAGAATATGCCAGATACACGGTCAGGCTCTTAAGATACTTAGGTCTAAATTTAAGAACTGAGCTGTCGGCAACAAGCATCTGCACTTTATTATGGAGCCTTTTGGATATTTGCATCCGAAAGGCTTCATTGTTCTTATACATCAAATTACTGCATATAAAAATACATAAACATTCCCAAAAACTATTCTGACTCTGAGCGCAAAAAGCACAGGAAAAGGTAAGCAGAATAACTTTTGCGCGGCAAAAAATATATGCCAATTAACAGTTAGATAGGAACAATTAGCCGACAATCTGCACAGGTACAATTTCCAATATTAAGTTGACATACCTCATATCTAAAATAAGGTTTGTTGCATGGAAATAAAAATTGTAGACTCCCCTTCGCATATGACAATAGCCCTTGGCGGCAAGTTGGATATGGACGGCGTTAAGCAGATAGAAGAATCGTTTAAGAAGGCTACGGAAGGAAAGAGTTCGATTGTGGATATGACCAATGTGGAATATCTTGCGAGTCTCGGTATAAGAATAATTCTGCAATCAGCAAAGGCCGCTGCCAAGAATGGGCACAAGATGGTTATAGTAAATCCGCGCAGAAATGTTTTGAGCGTGCTGCAGCTGGCTAACATAGACTCTGTTATACCGATAGTATCCTCTGTTGAGGAGAGCGCGCGTTACATTTAGCAGCGTACTTCGCATACCTGTCTGAAGCTCTCAAGGTAGCGCGTTTTATTATAGTATGCCGGTATTTTCCAGAAAAAGACTATACCGGTTTAGGCTCTTCAATAAAACGCCCTCAATAGCGGTGTTATTTACGGGTGGATTGCGCAATTTAATATGACTTATTGTCGAGGCGCTTTGAGAGCATAGAGAAATTTTAAAATGCCCTGCGTAAGATGAGAATTAGTATAAACTCAAGGCTTGCGGTTGACTTTGCCCTTGGAGTGGCTGTGTTAGTGTCATTTGCATTCAGGCTAACTGGCGATATCATACACGAATGGGTTGGGCTTACGGCAGCTATACTCTTTATATTGCACAACATAGTAAACGCCGAATGGTACACGCACATATTTCATGGAACATACAAGGCTGGGCGAACTTTAAATTCTGCAGTAGACATTGCTCTTCTTATTACCGCCGTAACGGTTTTCATAACAGGTCTGCTTCAGGCAAGACATTCTATAAACCTCGGCGAGCAATTTGGCGGAATGCAAATGCGCCGCGTGCATACAACCGCTGCCTATTGGATGCTGTTGCTTGCGTTTGTCCACCTTGGAATACATTGGAAAATGATTCTTGCAAAATTCGGTCTTGCAAAAAAAGAACATTCAGGAGTGCGTAAAGTAATATTGAGAAGCTTGGCAGTTGCGGCAGCATTTTGCGGTGCATGGGCTTTTGTGCAAAGAGATATGTACGGCAAACTATTCTTAGGATACTCTTTCGATTTCTGGGACGAAACCCTTCCCGATATCTTTATACTTTTTCAGTATGCTGCAATATCCGCCCTATTTACATGCACCGGATACATTCTCTCAAAACTTTTTGCATCGGCTAAGAGTAAATAATATTGCGAAAGCAGTACAGATAAAACAACGCAGATTAAAGACAAAACACAACAGTTCTTAACCAGAAGCGCCTCTGTAAATTTATAAGGCTTTAGAATATTGATATAATACAATACTTGTATGTCATAAATTATATTTATTTTCTGAAGTAGGAGAAAACAAAGACTTATAACCATTCAGCCTTTTACAAATCTTTTATGTAAAATTGCAGTGTATGCGTTTTTTCTGCGCCTCCGCAAGATATGGAAGGCCAATCTAAATCAATGGAGGCCCCAGCCAGCTTTCTAAAGCCAAGCTTAAAGCATAGCCCAACTACGTCCCTAAAATTTTTAGGCCTACCAACATCGTCTTCGGAATTTACAATGCACATTAAAGACAATGTTCTAAACGAATTTTCCTGAGCAAAGAGTTTTGCCGAATTAAAGAAAAGCGGAAATAAGCCTTGTCCTCTATATTCCTTTCTCAAGAGCATATCTCCTAAATAAAAACTTTCAGAAGCTTTTGCGGAGCCTTTTTCAAATGCGCAAACCATATATTCTGGCTCTGCGGACATGGGGCCGCATGTAAGCATTCCAACAGGCTCTGGACCATCGAAGAGAGCATATATACGACCCAACGGAGACGACAAATAAGAGCTTATATACTCTCTTTCACTCTCTAAATCTCCCTTATATAAATAAGGATACTCAGCAAAAATATCTATTCTAAGACGGGCAAAGCCATCTATGTAAGAGAGCCCTTCCCTGCCGCTTAGAGAAAACATCTTCAATGCGCCGTTAGTCCATACCTGCATACGGGAAAGATTAGTTTCACAAAGGTTTAATGTTTTCAATACAGTAATTTCTCCCATATGAAAAATAACAACCACATTGTTTGCTCAAGCGAGAAAATGGTCACAACAAAACTGTAGTTTCTATAAAAAAATAACTACAAAAATGCTGCCAGTAATAGGCAAAATTTTGGAAACAAAAGATTCTATATTCTTAAGTAATTAAATTTTAATCACTAACAAATAAAAAATTAGCTGGCACGCGTTTTGCTTAAATCAGTGTGTTTAACAAAAACACGACAATGAAACTGATAATAGCATACATCAAACCGGAACAGCTTCCGTCTGTCACAGACGAGCTGGTCAAGAACCAAGTTTATAGAATGTCGGTTACGAACGCGCTCGGTTGCGGCAGGCAAAAGGGCTATACGGAAAACTATCGAGGCAACGAGATAGAAGTTAACCTTCTAAAGAAGGTCAGGCTTGAGATCGCTGTCAACGACGAGTTTCTGGATATAACAATAAAGTCCATAATAAAAGGCGCCCAGACCGACACCATTGGCGATGGAAAGATATTCGTATTGGATTTGCAGGAGTGCATAAGAATACGAACAGAAGAACATGGAGAGGAAGCCATAGGTTGATATATCGGCTCTAATCCAAGAAAAATAGAATACGGAAGATTTTATGAATAGAAAAATGCTTATTACAATTCTTGCGCTTGCCGCATCTGCGTTTTATTGCGCGGCATACGCTGCAGAAGGAGCTCCTGCTGAAGCAGCAGCTGCGGCGCCTGCGGCGGCTGAGGTAAGCGCAGAGATGTTTACGATAAACAATATCTGGATACTGATAAGCGCATTTTTGGTATTTGCGATGCATCCGGGATTTGCTCTTCTTGAAAGCGGACTGTCGCGTTCAAAGAATTGCGTAAACATACTTTCCAAAAATCTGCTTACGGTTGCCATAGGCTTGATAGGATACTGCCTGATAGGATTCAGTCTTATGTATCCTGGAGACGCCTGGGTATTGGGAGGAAAACTGCTTGGATTCTCGGGGCTTGGCATAGCAAACGGCGCCGATGCCGCAACACAGGGCATAACCTATAACGGCGGTCTGTACAGCTATTTTACAGACTTTCTATTCCAAGGAATGTTTGCCGCCACATGTGCGACGATAGTTTCCGGAGCAGTTGCCGGCAGAACAAAGCTTTCCGCCTATCTGATATTCACGGCAATATATGCGACATTCGTATACACCATAATAGGCTCTTGGGGCTGGGGCGGCGGCTGGCTGGCAGACTTGGGATTCCACGATTTGGCCGGATCCACATTTGTGCATAGCGTAGGCGGCTGGGCTGCTCTTGTAGGAGCCATAGCGGTTGGCCCGAGGCTTGGAAAGTTTGCCCACGGGAAAAGCCACGCTATACTTGGCCACAATATGACAAGTGCAACTCTCGGAGTATTTCTACTGTGGTTCGGATGGTTCGGATTCAATGGAGGCAGTGTATTTAGTGCGGATCCAATAATGGTTCCATACGTTTGCACCACAACCGGATTGGCCGCTGCGGCGGGCATACTTGCGGCTATGGCAACCTCTTGGATAACGCAACGCAAACCTGATCTTTCAATGATGCTCAACGGCTGCTTGGCAGGCCTGGTTGGCATAACAGCGGGAGCCGACTGCGTAAGTATAACATCGTCGATAATAATAGGTGCAGTATCCGGAATAGCGGTTGTGTTTGCGGTTTACTTCTTTGACAGAATGCGCATAGACGACCCCGTCGGAGCTCTATCCGTACACCTTGTATGCGGCGTATGGGGAACGCTTGCGGTTGGAATATTCTCGGCAGAATACAGCTTCCTTACACAACTTATAGGAGTTCTTGCCGTGGCCACAGCAAGCCTTGCAACATCGTCAATAATCTTCCTGACGCTCAAGCATACAATAGGATTGAGAGTTTCCGACCGCGAACAAGAACTTGGTCTGGACGTGTCAGAGCACGGCTCGGAAGCCTACCACGGATTCCAAATCTTCAACACGCTATAAAGGCTCAAAACGGAACGGCGCGCGACCTGCGCGCCGCCCCGTTTTTTCTCGACAAAAAAAACATAAAGTACATAGTCCCACTCCTTAAATTTAGGGCGAGCATGCAAATGTAGCCCGCAAAAAAACACACAACAAACAAAAGCAAAAAGATGAACAAGAAAATCACAGCAATCTTGGCGGTCATTGCGACCATGCCGATATTGTCATTGGCGGCCGACAATGCGCAGAACACTTCCGCAAATGCGGCAAGCACACAGTGCAACGCTCCGGCGGCGACAACCCTGGCAGACACTAAAGCCGCCACAAATCTGATACAGGCTGTTCCGGCTCTCGAGAACTTCAGCATGAATCTTACGCTTGGATTCGAGACAGAATACGTCTTCAGGGGCATACAATGCGCGGCGCAATCGTTCCAGCCCGATTTAAACATGGCCTATGATCTCGGAAACGGATTTTCAATAGTGGGCGACATTTGGAGCAATGCCCCGATAAAGAATAAGGACAGCGACAATGAGATAGACCTATATGCCGGTTTGGCATATTCCTACGAGATGATCACCGTAAATGCCGGGTATGTCTACTATTGGTATCCGCGCCACGGGGAAGATTCTCTAAACCATTCCAATGAGGCACAATTCACTGTTGAGGTTGATACTTCAGATTGGCTTGGTCAGTTCAATATAACTCCGTCTGTAGGTTACTTCTACGATTTTGACTACGATTGCAACACCATAGAAGCGGCCTTGTCGTACAGCGCGCCCATTTCAAAATGGCTGATAGGCGACGAGTATCTTAGCCTTGAGACATCGGTTTATTACGGCTATTGTTTCTACGGCAACCTTGGAGCCGACGGCGGCAACGGGGCCTATTACGACACAGGCGAGCCCATCTACAAGCAGACCGCAGGCTACGGATACTTTGGCGTAAGCAGCGACTTGGTCTTGCAAGTTACCGATTTCTGCTCCGTATCAGTTGGCATACGCTACACCCACACCAACGCCGGAGAGCTTGCCGAGGGCAAGGAAGATCAGGTTTGGATGGGATCTGCCGTAAGCTTTGGATTCTAATAGAGCTTGCAGACTTTAAATGCGAATGCGGCGGGCGAAAGGCCCCCGCATTTTTTGTTTTATGAAGATGATACAGAAGACTTTTGATATGAAAGATTTTATGGTGGAAAATTTAGGTTTGCGTAGTTTTATGGGAATGTCAGAATGTTTTTTGATATGACTAAGAAATTATTTCTATGCGCCCTGGCGGTTGTATGTCTTTTCGGTTGCGGCAAGAGCGATGCGGAAATGGCCAATGAAAAATATGTCAGAGCCTCCGAGAAAGTAGTAAAAGCTGCGCAGGCCTTCGACGAGGCCAACTACGAGCTTGCCCTTGATCTGTGTAAATCTGCACAAAACGATATATCCGAGATTCTCTCAAAGCATCAAGATACCTCCATTGCACTGGAGATAGTAAAGAACGCCTCCATAAATATAGGGCCATGCTCTCTGAGCGATCTTAGAGAGAAGGTAATTCCGCAGTTGGAGACTCTCTCAAAGAAAGAGTTAAAACCGCTGTCTTTGCCTTGGGCAGTGGCGCTGAAGCTTCCTCCGGCCGAGCGCGATACCGCCCTTGCAAATCTTGCGATACTTACGCTTTACCTTGACCGCACAACCCAGTCTCTGACTGAAAGGGGGCTGAAGCCGGCACTTTCTATGACACTAAAAGAGCGTACTGACGCAGTTAATGCCATACTCTCAAAAATATCCTCTGTAGAGATAAAGAACAAGGTTATGGACATGAGAAATGCCCTCATGGAGGAGGAAAACAGAAACCTTGCGGCCAGAAAAGCTGTCGGAGAACAGGAGCGCAAATCTGAGAAGAAGATGAGGGCAAACCGCATAGAGAGCAACGCAAAGATAGTTCTGGGCGGGAATAGGCAGATGGCGAATAAGTCTCCTATTACCGATGCAGTTCTCAGGCAGGCTGAATTGTGGGCAAAGATGGTTCCATACGATTTAAAAGCTTCTGCCTCATTGCTTGAAACCGCAAAGAATGCCGACTTCTCCGATAAATCCTCCGCGGAAAAATTCCTTGAAATTCTAAACGGAGCGGAACAATCCGCAAGAAAGATAAACGTTCCAAAGTCTAAAGCAGACGCCATAGCCAACATAGCAAAGGCAAACGCATATGCAGGCGGATGCGACAAGGCAATAGCGCTGTCTGGCGAGATTCAAAATGAGACCGTACGCACGGAGATAATATCTCTTGCGGTGTCAGAATTGATAGCAAGAAATGACATAATGCACGCGCTCGCGGCAGCATACAGACTTCCAGAGAGTCCAGCTAAGTACTCTTTTTTGTATAGAATATCGGTGGATTTGGCCCGCAAAAATATGATAACAGAGGCCCGCGGTATAATAATGTCGTTTAGGGATAAATCTCTGAAAGATTCCTGCATGATAGCGCTGGTCTGTTCGGCACCGAACCAAAAGACGGAAGATATAATTGATACCATAAAGCAGGTTGACCCGAAGAATCTTTCTTCAAACACGGTAAAGATGCTTTCAAATTTGCTATCACCCATATCGGACTCTTATAAGACTGAGCAAGGAGAGCTTGCCGCGGGAATAGCATCGATATCCGGAGTTCTTGCAAGGTCAGACAAAAAACTTGCCGAAGAATGGCTTGAATGCGCAAAGAGCATAGCTTTGCAGATAAAGGACCCGAAGGACTTTTCTGAAGTACTAAAAGTTGTATCGGAAAATCTAACTGTGTCTGGAAAAGCAGAGGAAGCTTACTCTTTAATGCAAAAATGCGCGTTTAGAATAAATGATCCAGCCATGTTCGACGCTCTTTGCGAGGCCGGTTTGCATATGGCGCTATCTGGAGCCAAGCATGAGGCTGCAAAAACTTTTGAGCTGGCAGGAGGCTTATGTAATAGCCTTGGCGAAGGTGGAGGAGCAAGAGCGGCGATGTTGTCGTGGTATGTGGCTTTGTCGGGAATGAGCCAAAAAGACGCGGCAAAATCGCTTAAGCCGTTTTTGCCCTCTTTTTAAAAATTAATTATACACAAAAAAATAAGGCTTCTATTGTTTTAAAAGCTCTTATTGGAATAATAAAATTGCGAATTATATCAATATAGTCCAACAAAAAACACGCATCGAGCATTGATTTTAGAGGGCAACTTGTTTATAGTATTTTTAGCTTATCGGGATTTTTGCGGAATATATGCAAGACATCCGATGAGGGGATCTATAAAACTGCGAAAGAAAAAGAGGAGAAAAGATGCAAAGAAGAAGTTTTGTTAAGGCTGCGGCAGCCGCGTCTATATTGGCGGGATTACCGCGCTATTCGATGGCTGCGGCTAAGGGTTCTGATGTAATAAAGGTTGGTCTTATAGGCTGTGGCGGCCGCGGAACTGGCGCCATGCGCAATATGATAGATGCCGATCAAAACATACAGCTTGTAGCCATGGCAGACCTTTTTGCCGATAGAATAGCATCAAGCAAGCCGCTTATCCAAAAGACATGCGCAAAATATGCCGGCAAAGAGATATTTAAGGTTGCGCCCGAAGCAGAATTTGTAGGGTTTGATGCCTATGAGAAGCTTTTGGCAATACCGGAGATAGATGTTGTAATACTTGCAACTCCGCCCATCTTCAGGCCCGCATACATAGAAGCCGCCCTTAAAGCCGGCAAACACATATTTG
>CALXQW010000017.1 GCA_944390805.1 uncultured Opitutales bacterium
TGGTTGCCTTCTGCATGTCGTAATCTTGCGCCCCTATGTTGTAGCGCGCCAGCTCCCTCCTGAAGCCTTCAGTTCCTGCATGATCCTCTTTGGGCAGCCAGCAGCACATGGCCGTAGCTCCGCGCGCAGCATATATAAGCCCAACCGGAACATCGAGACTCTTGTATATATCTTCCGCAAAATAAATGCCAACGGCGCTGAAATTTGCAACAGTATCTTCCGCGCACCTTATCCACTTTGCACCCTCTGGAGAATCTTCCTGCGGAGTCTTCTTTATGGGTGCTGAATTCTGTGAGAAATAACGTATGGGCGGATTTGTTGCCGCAAATTTTTTTATGTCAGCCAGTGTAGTGGTGTTCGCAGCTCTCCATTCCATATTGGACTGTCCAGAACATATCCATACCTCTCCAACAAGAACGCCGTTTATACTCTTTTGTATGTGTCCGTTTTCAAACACATGCAAGGAACGTTCCGCCTTTGTAGGCTCGAGAGGATCCATATATACCTCCCAGTTCCCGTCTGAATCTGCCGATGTCTTTGCGGACAGTTTCTCCATGACTATTTCAACCTTCGCTCCAGGAGCTGCCTTACCCCAGAATTTTACAGGTTTTCCGCTTTGCAAAACCATGTCGTCAGAAAAAATCTTCGGCATGCTTATCTCTGCAAGAGCAAGGTTGAACGCGGCGCATACCGCCGCAACTGCAAGAATGATTTTTTTTGCCATAAATTTTATAATCCCTATGTCTTTTGATTGATAGAACTTATTTTATTTTAGTCAAGAAAAAGGACGCTTTCTTATCTTGTTTATATGCTTTCTTATCCAGTTTAAAAGTTTCAGAAAAATAAATGCTTTTAAAATTTGCGGCTTCATGAAATAATATAGGTTTATTTTATGAATGGGAATCTCTATCTAAACGAAAGGAGTATTGCGGAGCATCTGGAGAAGTTTGCTCCGGACACTCTTGCTGCTATCTCTACAAATATTGTAGTGGAAGATTCCCTGCCGAGCACCAACACAGTGCTATCCCAGCTGGCAAAAGACCCGTCTTTAAAGTTTCCCATAGCGCTTCTTGCTAGAAATCAGACCGACGGAATGGGAAGGCTAGGACGCAAATGGCACGGAGGGACAGGCGTTTTGTGCGTTTCAGTGGGCGTGCTTTTTGATAGTGTTCCGGAGGGGCTTGATACGTTTACTCTGCTTTGTGGGCTTGAGATATGTTCGGTATTGTCGGAGAATTTCGGTTCAGGATTTTCAATAAAATGGCCTAACGACATATACTTAAATTCCCGCAAACTATCAGGCATGTTGGCTAACCTTATGGCGCGCGCTCCGTTGCAGGGTGGAGGGTATGTTGCCATAATGGGGGTTGGTTTGAATTGTTCGAGAGATGGTGTCCCTGATGAAATAAAGGGTATAAGCGCGGATTTATCGGAGATTTTGCCTGATGGAGAATCTATTGATATGAATCTTGTTGCTGCCATGGTAATAGGCGCTGTTGAGTGCGCTGCAAGAAGCGTTGAAATTGGAGACGTGAAAAATTTGAGGGAACGTTTTGCCAAATATGATTTTCTATACGGAAGAGATGTCGAGGCTCTCTCGGGGGGGCGTATAGTCTGTGGAAAGGCATGCGGAATAGGCAGCCGCGGCGAGCTTATCCTTAAGGCTTCCGACGAATCTGAAAACCGCATAGCCTTTGGCGATGCCACATTGCTTAAGAAATGAGAATTCTTTGTGTAGATATGGGAAATACCCACACGCATTGCGCGGTTGTGGAAGATATGCGCGTGCTTGTTTCTTGGGATGTTCCAACGAGGGAGTTTGCCGAGAGCTTTACTCCGGAACGCGTGCGCGCTCTGAATGTTGAGGGGTTAAGTTGGTGTTCGGTAGTTCCAAGCCAGGCGTCTTTATTCCACGCGCGGCTTGTGTCGGATTTTAAGGGCATAGACGCGTATCGCCTGAGTTTCGACAATTCCCCAATACCCATAGATTCAAAGAATCCGCCACAGGTTGGTCAGGACAGGATAGCAGTGGCGGTGGGGGCCGGGGCAATTTTCAAGCCTCCTTATATAATAGTGGATATGGGCACGGCTGTCACAATAGACCTGGTAGATTCAAATGGCGTGTATGCCGGAGGAGCTATAGCGCCCGGCCTTTATGCCTTTACAGACTATCTCAACGAGCGCGCCGCTCTTTTACCGCGCATAGATCCAGCGGGGGCAGACTATTCTTTGAGCCTGGGAAAGAATACGCTAGAAGCTATGCAGGTTGGGTGCGTAAAGGGCTTTTGCCGGCTGGTGGACGGGATAATATCCGATATGGAGAAAGATTATTTCCACGGCGATAGCGCCCGCTCAAAGACGGTCTTTACCGGGGGGAGTGTTTCGTTGTTGCCCAAAAAATGGCTTGCAGAAAGAAAAGTAGAGTGCAATCTGGCAAACATAGGTTTGTTTATGGCCTTCAAATTTAACAAAGGAAATAAATTATGAAAAAAATATCTATATTGGCGCTTTCGGCTGCGTTTGCCGCAGCGGCATATGCGGCCGCTGACGCTCCGGCGCCGTCTCCAGAACTGTTGAAGGACAAATCTTTGTTCTCTAAGGTGGAACTATTCGACAGTCCGGTAATATTTATGAATCCCAAGGCAAATGCCGACGCTATTGCCGCGTACGAGGCTAACAAGGCGGGATATTCTGACAATGAGCTTTTGCCGGTTGCTCTATGCTATATGAACAGCAACAATTTTGCCGCCGCCGATTCTCTTTTGGACATATTTTTGAAGGCAAATCCTGACAATGTCAGGGGCTTGAAAGGCAAGGCTACCGTCAGTTTGCTTTTGAACAAGCCTGATTTAGCCATAGATATTCTTGGCAAGATATACGATAAGGGCGACAAGAGCACCCTTAAGACTCTCTGCCAGACGCTGGTTCTTACAAATAAGATAGACTCTCTTTCAAAGTACATGGCGGATATAAAGCAGATGGCCAAGACCGATTTGGACTACGCTCTTTTTGCGATGATTTACGCCCTGCGCGACATGAAGAATGTCGACGATGCCATGATATCGGAGACTCTTAAGAATATAGATGTAAAAACTGCTCTTCCCAAGGCGTCGAACTCGACTCTTGAGAACATATTTAAGGTATATTCTATAAAGGCAAATTTGTTCCCGGCAAACACGCTTGTAATTCCGGCACGCGCCGCTACTAACGTATCCTTGTGGGTTCCGGCAAAGTTGATATACGAGAAAGCTTTGGCGGCCGACCCCAAAGACACATTTGCGCTTAGGGGCTATGCGCTTGTCCAGTATAGAACGGGCGATATTGCAAAGGCTGCGAGCCTTCTGCGCCAGGCGGTTGAGTATGGCGACAAGGAGGGCGCAAGCGACGCAGCCGAGTTGTTTATCCTTTCCGGTTCCGATTTGGTTTGGAAGGAGTTTGAGAAAGATTTCCCCACCACGGCAATCAAGCCTTTGGTAAGATACGCAATGGTGCAGATATCTGACCGCAAAGACAATGCCGACATGTTCTTCATAGCTCTTTCCGGAGAAAATTCCGATGCATTGTACAAGGATGCCAATGTCCGCAAGACGGTTGAGAAGCTCCTTGAGAAATTTGGGAAGGATCCGCGCGCCGCAGACGTAAAAAAGCGTTTGGACGCCTCAAAATAGGCAATGGCCCAGCAGAGAAAAAAGAAGACCGACTACGCCGCGCTGAATAGCCCATTTATGAGTATTCCACATATGGATGTTCGGGCGGCGCGGGCTCTTTTGGATTTAAAGTTTTCGGAAATTTACGAGCTAAAAGGACGTTCTGCGGAGACTCTTTTTGAAGATCTAAAGAAGATACGCATAAATCCCGATGCCGACTTGGTAAAGTTCTTCGCTCTCGCCGTTGAATTTGCCGAAAAGTAAATTGCTATCTAAATTCCGAGACAAATTTTATGGCGGTTCATTTGGGCCGCCTTTTTTATTTTTTAACACCGTAATTTTATCATGGTGCGATGTAAAATAAAAGTTTTTAGCCGGACGCAGTTTTAGTGTGCGGGCTTTTTTTATGGCAGATTTCTCCTATTTTATAAATGATATCAGATAATATTATTTATTTTTTGCAATTTTTCTTGCACGGCAAAAGCCACGCGTAAAAATTGCCGCAATAGGCAAGTAATTGCTTGAAATATCTGCTGAGAGCTTTAAGGTTTTGTAAAGATGCTGTATACGGACTTAAATACTGAAATAGATGTAGGGGCGAGCGCTCACCATGTTCGCTTTGGTCCGTTGAACGCGCTTGTAGATTGCGGAATGCACCCTAAGCTTATGGGGTATCCGGCTTTGCCTAAGCTGGATTTGCTCGGCCGCGGCACTCTTGATATCATCGCAATTACGCATGCTCATTTGGATCATTGCGGTGCGCTGCCCTTGGTTGCCCAGGAAAATCCCAATGCGAATATTCTTGTGGGGGAAGGATCAGGAGAGCTGATAGTAAGAATGCTTAGAAACTCAAGGTCTGTAATGGGCAAGCAGAAGGCGGAATACGGCATAAAGGAGTATCCACTGTACGAATATTCCGCGATAGATTCAATATCTCGCCGCATGGAGACTATGACAAACTCATATGAGCGTTCCTTTGGCGAGAACGGAGATTTAAAAATAAGTTTTTATCCTGCCGGGCATGTGTTCGGAGCCTCAGGTGTTCTGATGGAATACAAGCAGCGAAAGGTATTTTTTACCGGGGATATGTGCTTTCATTCCACCACTATGATACGCGGTGCAGACTTTCCAAAGTGCAAGCTGGACACTCTTGTGGTGGAGACTACGAGGGGTTCTTACGACAGGCCTGAAGGGCAGACAAGGCAGTCTGAGGCAAAGCGTTTTATGGAGAGCCTCGCCAAGATAATAGCCGAGGGCGGAAGCGTTCTTGTGCCGTGTTTTGCGTTGGGGAGAACTCAGGAGGTATTCAATCTTATACACATAGCGAAGGCGGCGGGCATGATTCCGTGGAAATGTCCGGTGTATTCGTCGGGCTTGGGGTTGGATATTGCGGAGACGCTGGCAGAGACTACAAGAAAGTATACGCAGTTTCATTTTGGGAAGAGTTGTCTTGAAGGGGTTGTCCCGCTCAGGGAGGAGATAATTCCAGGAAGGGATTTTGACAACAAAGGCATTTATGTTCTTGGAAGCGGCATGATGACGCCAAATACGCCTAGCTATGCCGCTGCCGCGGCACTCATAGAGCACAAGGCAAATGCGATATATTTTGTGGGGTACGCAGATCCGGATACTCCTGCGGCGCGCCTTGTATCTTGCCCAAAGAATGCAGATTTTGCATTTCCGGAGCTTTCCTATGTGGGCAAGGCAAATTGCAGGGTGGGCAAATTTGATTTAAGTTCGCATGCGGATAGGAGCGAAGTTTTGAGATTTATTTTGGAGAGGGATCCGCGCTGTGTTGTGCTGACGCACGGCTCGTACGAGTCGAGAGAATGGTTCATGTACGAGATAATGGAAATTTCCCCTAAGACCCAAGTTATAATACCGGAACCTGGCGAGGAGATAGAGATCTAAGGGCTACGCGTAGATTTTATTGCTTAACTGTATCGGGCTATGAAGCCTTTTGCGCAGTTTTTGTGTTAAATGGAAAATTTTATTTTATAGAATCTAACGGGTAGAGAGTGCTTGCATCTAAGAATTTGCATGCCCATTTTGCGTAAGGGTTTTTGTAAGGCTTCTTTTTAGTGTATATTATTTTTTACCGGACAAGAGAGTTATATTTTTTTTAGAGGAGCTCAACTGCAACAGCGTCGGCATTTAGGCGGCCCTTTTCGGTGAGCCGTACTCTTTTGGATATTTCGTATCCGCAGACATTGCGGACGGTGTCCACATTCAAGAAACCGTCGTTTTCAAGCATTGCAACTGCCGGCAAGTATTTTTGATAATCGGCTTTTGGATAGCGGATTTTGTTTTCAAGCAGGTCAATACCGGAGTTTGTCCTAAGGCCAAATATTAGGGCGCTTGAGAATAATTCTTCGTCGTCGAGACGCACTTGGTCGTCGAATTTCAATTCCGAGCGCCTAAGCTGCATATCTGCCCAGATTGAAAGATCCGACGGATTCTTGAACCTCCATCTTCCCCATTGCGACGCCGCCGCCGGCCCAAAGCCCAGCCATGAGCCCATTGCCCATGTTATTCTATTGTGCAGGCATTCGCAGCCGTTTTTTGCGTAGTTTGAAATTTCATATTGGGGGAATCCAAGTTCTGGAAGTAGGCGCATTGCCAGTGTCATGAAATCTGCCTCGCGCGCAGATTCCTCTGGGGTTTTGCCTCTGCCGGGGCAATTTGACGTGCCGCTTTCAAATTCAAGGCAGTAGGCGCTGATGTGGGAGGCCCCGGAAGTTGCGGCCAATTTTATGTCGGAGATGAAATTATCGAGAGTCTGTCCGGCAGCCCCGAATATTAGATCTAAGGAGAATTTCTCAAATCCGACAGACAAGACATCTTCAATAGCCCGCATTGCAGCTTTCATAGAGTGCGGTCTGCCAAGAGATAGTAGAGTCTTTTCCGAAAAACTCTGTATGCCTAGAGATATTCTGTTTACACCCAAATCTTTAAGAAGCGCCAGTTTTGACTTGTTTATGCTTGCCGGCGCAATTTCCACTGTCCATTCATATCTTGGAGATATCCCAAAACTCTTGGCAACGCGCTCAAGCTTGGCCTCTGGCAATACGGCCGGCGTTCCGCCACCCCAGTAGATGGTGTCAAAAGGTCTTTCAAAATCTCCGCTGTCTTTCCTATGCTTTATTTCGGCATCGAGGGCGTTAAGGTACAAATCTATTGCTTCGTTAGTAGGCCTAAGTTTGTAGAATCGGCAGTAATTGCATATTCTCGCGCAGAACGGCACATGAAGATATACGCTTTGCATGTCGCTTAAAGGCTTCAAAATCTTTTTATCTTTGTCTTGCATAGGGGGCTGAAAAGCGTATCTTAATAATGCAAACACAAAACATGATATTTATGAATATTGCAAAGATATTTCTCCTTTTCGTATCGGCGATTGCGGCATTTTTGCTTTCAGCATGCCAGGGGTTGACAAATCTTACCCCGCAAAATATACCCGAGAACACCTCGAGAACATATACCTTGAGCTTCAGCGCGTATATAAACGACGGCTCCCTCGTGCCCGGCTCCATAAGGCCGTATATAGTAATAGACGGGGAAACAATCCCAATGAAGACGGTCTCCGATTTGGACGACAAGCGTGTGTTTGAGTACGACTATCAAATGCCCAAGGGAAGAAACCATGCGAAGTATTACTTTGTAGTAAAGTACAAGTCTGACATGGGCAAAAACGGCGTGATAGAAAAAGAGATCACCAGCCCGACAGTTTACGAGCTTAATGCGGTGTCTCGCTATGTGGCAAATGTACAGGCGGAGAGGGGCATAGTTGGCTCTGAAGTCATGATACTTGGCAACGGCTTTGATTCTCTCGACAAGGTAAGGCTTGGCGGAACAATGGCCGACACAAGGTTTGTATCCCGCACAACGCTTGCGTTTATAGTTCCACCGCTCGACTGCGGCAAGAATTACGATTTGGAGATAGTCAACAATGAGGGCTCGTCTATGTGGGTCAGCTCTTTCAGGGTAGATCCGTCTGAAATGGAAGTCTCTCCGTCGGTGTTTGTGGCCGACAGCGGCGATGTTGTAAATATGATATTTAAAATAGGTTTTAAAGCTCCCAAGGGTGGTTATCCGATAGAGGTTACTACAAATGTTCCCAGCAGCATAGTTATGCCAGAGGTTGTTGTGCCTGAGGGCGAAAGCTCTGTGGCGGTTCCCGTAGAGGCGGCAAAGGATGCTGCCGGAATGCTCTTTATAAACGCTAAAGGCTTCAAGGAGAAAACAGTGCCGGTGGAGATATCTCCGGCAGCTTCGGAGGCTTCGGCAAAGTCTGAAGCTCCGGTTGAGGCTCCGGAAAAGCCTGATGTTCAGACAGCGGAGAAGAAATAGAAGTTCGTTTGGCGATATAACTTTATGACGGCAAAGAAATCCTCGAAAAATAAGACCAAGGTAAAAAAATCTGCGGCCAGCTCGGCAAAGGCCGTAAATGGCGTATCCGGCAAAGTTTCGGCTAAGCCGGACTCGCAGCAGGACAGGTTGCACCCGCGCTATAAAGGATGTGAAGAATCTGTAGAGTGCGCCTGCAAATGTGGCGATACTGCCGCTGGAACGGATAAGCCACTGCATCATCAGCCGGCGGAGAGCATGGCTTTGGATCAGCCGATAGAGGGTGTCTTTTCCGACATGTCGGAGAGGCTGATGAAAATTCAGCGAGATCTGATGATGCCTGCGTTTGTGTTTGAGAGAGCCGGAATACAAAATACCATAACATTTTTTGGTTCGGCGCAGATAAAAAGCCCGGAAGTTGCTGCGGAGGCGTTTGAGTCTCTTAAGAAAAAGGCGGCAGGAAAGAAGAACTTGTCAGACGATTTTGCCGCAAAACTCCAGAAGGCTAAGATGGATTTAAAGATGTCTCGCTATTATGCCGATGCGGAGGAGCTTGCAAGTCGTCTTCAGGAGTGGTCAAACATACTGAACGTATCGCACGACGACAAGTTCTACATAATGACAGGTGGCGGCCCAGGCATAATGGAAGCAGCCAACAAGGGCGCGAGAAAGGCCGGCGGAAAGACTGCCGGGCTTACAATATTGATTCCAGACGAGCAGCGCAGGAACGACTATGTATCTTTAGACGCCTGGGTTAACTTCAATTATTTCCTGATGAGGAAGTTTTGGCTTTTGTTTTTTGCTAAGGCCCTTGTGGTATTCCCTGGAGGTACCGGCACCTTCGACGAGTTTTTCGAGGTTGTGACGCTCATGAAGACGCGCAAGACGCACAACTACATACCGACGGTGCTCTTTGGCAAAGAGTTCTGGAGCGGGGCGGTAGACTTCAAGTATCTTGTAAAGACGGGAGTTATATCGTCAAAGGATTTGTCGTTTTTCCGTTTGGAGGATTCTGTCGATGAGGCGGCAGAATACATAACAAGCGAGCTTGAACGCATATATTTTTAATGATTAAGTGGGATATTTTGCCGTTTGTGCGGCGAATATCTCCATTTTTGATAAAGAATAGAAGGATACATGAAGATAATAGTTGTCGGTGCGGGCGATGTAGGCTCGTATATGTGCCAGGTTTTGAGCGAGGCCGGGAACGAGGTTACGCTGATAGAGTCTATAGACAGCGTTGCCGACGACATAGAGGAGCGTCTGGATGTGCGCGTGATACGCGGCAACGGGGCGAGCGCAAAATACATAAAGCGCGCTGGGGCGGCCTCGTGCGACTTTTTCATGGCGTTGACTGCCCACGACCAGTTAAATATAGTATCATGCTCCCTTGCGCACAATCTTGGGGCAAAGTTTACTATAGCTAGGGTGCATGATGAAGTTTATTCGGATACATCTGTTGTAAACTATCAGGGCTATTTCAATATAGATTTGATGCTTAATCCGGAAGCGTTGACGGCGGTTGATTTGGCAAAGTCGATAAGGAGTTCGGACAGGGTTGCCATAGAGGATTTTGCCCGCGGGAAAATAGAGTTGCAGCAGATAGAAATTTCCGACGGGGCGAAGATAGTGGGGAAGTCTCTGCGCGAGGCAGGGTTGCCGTCGGACCTTAGAATAGGCTACGTTAGAAGAGCAGGAGAGCTTTTTGTTGCCGGGCCTGATACCGTATTGCAACCTTCAGACAAAGTTACCGTGATTGGTGCTCCGGAAAAGATATTTGCGCGCAGGGATATGTTCTCGTCGGCCGACGACGGCGGCAGTGTAAGAATTGTAATATACGGGGCCACGGAGACGGCAGTGGCGCTCATGCGCATGCTTTCAAATAGGCGTTTTAAGGTAAGGGTCATAGAGCAGAACTTGTCGAGGTGCCGCGAAATAGCCGAGGCGTTCCCCAATGTAACTGTTGTAAACGGCAGCGCAACATCGCTTAGGCTGCTGGAGGAGGAACAAGTGGAAAGTGCAGACTTTTTTGTTGCGTGTTCCAGGGACGATGAGGAGAACATTATGACCGGCCTGCAGGTTAAGAAGCTCGGCGTAAAGAATGTAAAGCTTGTCATAAACAAGCCAGACTACGAGCAGGTCTTGCGATCAATAAGTTCTTTTTTGGATATACAAGTTGCGCTGTCTCCCCGCAAGGCTACCGCAACGGAAGTTCAAAAGCACATAACTGATAAAAAGTATGCGCTTGTAGGTTCTATAGACGGGGGCGACATAGTTTGTGTGGAGATAAAAGTTCCGTCGTTAAGCTCTGCGGTAGGGAAGACT
The DNA here is from genome assembly GCA_944390805.1 of uncultured Opitutales bacterium. GTDB lineage: Bacteria > Verrucomicrobiota > Verrucomicrobiia > Opitutales > Intestinicryptomonadaceae > CALXQW01. The sequence continues at coordinate 10,320 of CALXQW010000017.1, forward strand.
ATACGGCAGCTCGGTTTGCCGAGGGGTTGCATAGCGGCGGTTTTGATGAAGACGGACGGTGCGGCAAAGGTTCCCGAGGCCGACGACAAGCTTTCCGGGGCGGACAGGATAATACTTATTTTGAATCGTTCCGACATACAAAAGCTTGTGGATATAATATGCTCTTGAAGTTTAGCGCGGCGCAAAGATGAATTATGTGGTGATATTCAGGCTTCTTTCCGTAATCTTATGGATTATGGCGGCGGCGTTTGGACTTTGCATGGGGGTGTCTGTATATTATTCGTCGTCTAGCATAGCAGAGGCGGCGGCATTGCCGTATTGGATTACATGTGTTGCGATAGCGGTTTTCCTTGCATTGTGCATATATTTCCCAAGCCGTAGGGCTGTTGCAAAGCTATATAAGAAGGAGGCCATGTGCGTTGTGGGCATAGGCTGGCTGGCGTGCGCAGCATTGGGAGCGCTGCCTTTTATGCTTATATTGGATTGCTCTGTGGCAGACGCGTTTTTTGAATCTTCAAGCGGAATAACAACTACGGGGGCGAGTATTTTTGCGTCGGTAGAGAGCCTGCCCAAGAGCGTGCTGTTTTGGAGGGCACTATCGCAATGGATAGGGGGCTTGGGCGTTGTGGTGTTCTTCGTAGGGATATTGTCGTTCTTGGGGGCCGGCGGAAAAATTTTGTACTCTAACGAGATGGGAACAAATTCTGCGGAGATGGAAAGCGCGCGCGTGCAGACGGGCGTGAGTTTCATTATTCGTTTATATTTGGTACTCTCCGTGTTGTGCATGCTCCTTTACAGATTTTTTGGCATGGGCTGGTTCGATGCTGCATGTCATATGCTAGCGACGGTCTCAACTGGCGGATTTTCGAATTACAATAATTCATTCGGGCATTTCCACAGTGCGCCATTGGAGTGGATAGCGGTATTTTTTATGTTCCTAGGCGGGGTGAATTTTGCAGTAATGCTTACTCTTTTGCGTGGCAGAATTAGCCGAGTATGGAAGAATACGGAACTTAGGTGGTACGTAGTTATTGTATTGTTGTCGGTAATATCAATAAGCGCAATTCTTTTGGATTTTGGAAAAATAGGCGTTTCACATTTGCACGATGTAATAAGGACGGCAGCGTTTCAGGTTGTCAGCGTTATGACCACTACGGGATTCTGCTCTACAGATTTTCAAACTTGGGCTCCGCTTGCGCATATAATTCTTTTTGCGCTTATGCTTTTTGGCGCGTCGTCTGGGTCGACATCGGGAGGCTTGAAAGTTGCAAGGATAGCTCTTGGGACAAAATCGCTGTTGCTGAATGTTGAGAAGTCTTTCAGGCCGCATGTTGTCAGAACTCTGCGCATGAATTCTCATCCTGTTGACGAGCAGGAAAGCTTTCTTACGGAAAATTTCATAGTTTTGTATTTCGCATGCTTTATGGTTGGAATATTGGCCTTATCATTCTTTGAAGTAGATTTGAGCTTTGAGGGGTGTCTTACTGCGGTGGCTACTTCAATATCAAATGTGGGGCCTGGATTTGCTGAGGTTGGGCCTGCGAGCAATTTTGGATTTATGACAGGGGCGTCGAAAATTCTTCTGGCGCTTTTGATGATAATGGGCAGACTTGAATTTTATGCGATACTGGCATTATTTATGCCGTCGCTTTGGAGAAAGTTCGAATAATGATAAAGCTTGGAGTAAATATAGATCATTGCGCAACTTTGCGTCAGGCAAGGTACCGTCAGACGAAGGCTAATTCTGGCGTTGTGATAGAGCCTGATATTTTGCAGGCTGCGTTCTTTGCCGAAAATGGCGGAGCCGACTCCATAACGGCTCACCTGAGGGAAGACCGCAGGCACATGAACGATGCCGACCTTGCTGCACTGCGTAAGAACATACTTGTGCCGCTGAATATGGAAATGGCATGCACTCCCGAAATTCTCAAGATTGCTCTTAGGCTAAAGCCAGATTATGTCTGCATAGTTCCGGAGAATAGGGCCGAGGTTACAACGGAGGGCGGCTTAGATGTTGTTGGAAAGTTCGGCGCCATATCTGAGGCGGTCGATAAACTTTCCAAGAAGGGAGTTGTATGCTCCCTATTTATAGATCCGGAAAATTCTCAGGTTGAGGCTGCCGCAAAGTGCGGGGCTCAGTGTGTAGAGCTGCATACGGGTGCATTTGCCAATGCATGGGGAAATGTAAGAAAAAAAGACGCCCAGAAAAAGAGGCTCGCCCAGGCGTGTGCGTACGCTCGCTCTCTTGGCCTTACAGTGAACGCCGGTCATGGAATAAACTATCTGAATGCAAAAGAGGTTGTTGAACTTGGCGATTTCAACGAATTTAACATAGGGCACAGCATAATTTGCAGGGCGCTGGCAGTTGGCCTGTCGGCGGCAGTTGCGGAGATGAAGGCTCTGATAAACTCATGACAAGTTTCGGGAAGTTTGCGGTGTCGGGAGGCGTTGTTGGTATAGGTACCGATATAGCCGAAGTCGATCGCATTCGGATCTTGATTGATAAATATTCAGATTCTTTCATAGAGCGCACGTTTACCTCCGCGGAGATAGCTTATTGCTCAAAAAAAACGCTACCGCATATGCATTATGCGGCGCGTTTTGCGGCTAAAGAGGCAATGGCAAAGGCTCTTGGTGCCGGATTTTCTGACGGAGTTGCACTTAAGGATTTATCGGTTGAAAACGACGACGCCGGAGCGCCGCATGCAGTGGTTTCCGGCAGGGCGCTTGAGCTTATGCATTCCATGGGCGGCAGTAAGATGCTCATAAGTATTTCTCATACAAAACAGCTTGCTTCGGCATTTGCGGTGATGGTGAAATGAAAATTTTTGATATGGTTATGTCGTGTGCCGAGACATCAGCCTTTGAAAAGGGGTTGTTTGGCTCGGATATTGAGGCGTCATATTCTGCAATGAAGCGCGCTGGAAGCGGTGCCGCAGAGATGTTTCTGCGCGAATTTTCCAATTTTACGCGTACCGATGCCGCGCGCATAGTGTGTTTAGCGGGCAAGGGAAACAACGGCGGAGACGCCCTGATAATGGCCTCTAAGCTCAAGGACGCACTGGGGGGAGATTCCTCAAGGCTTTTCATATTCATGCCAGGTGGAAGCAGGTCTATGGGGGCTTTGTGCAAAAGGGCGTTTAGGGAGTATGTGTCGGGAAGAAAAAATGTTGTGCTCTCTTCAGACTTTTCAAGTTTTGAGAAGGAACTTGAAGGTGGGGCCGACATATTGATAGAGGGTCTTGCCGGAATGAATTTTAGACCGCCACTTTCCGGAGCTTATGCTCAATGCTTGGATATTGCAAATTCAGCTAGGGTGAAAGTTAAGGCTGCGGTAGATTTGCCGGCCGGCATATCAGAGGATTCTCCTGCCGACGAACACGCATTTAAGGCCGATGCAACTTATGCAGTAGGAATTGCAAAGTCTGCATTGTTTAAGCCGTGGAATCTTTCCTATGCGGGGCGCATACGCTATGTGGACTTGGGGTTTTTCGATCCTATAGATGCAATCGAGTCTTCCGGTGAATTTGTGGTTAAGCCGGAGGCTTTGAATATTGCGTTGGGCAATCTCAGGCCGTCTTATTCCGACAAGAGAAATTATGGGCATCTATATATCTTTGCCGGTTCCGAGAGTTATCCGGGGGCGGTGCTTCTAAATGTCAAAGGTGCGTTGAGATCTGGAGTTGGGCTTGTGAGCGCATTTGTTCCGGAGTCGGTTGCGCCGGTATTTGCGGCGGCGGAGCCGTCGGCAATATGGGTGCCTTGCCCGGTTGACGAAAGCGGTGCGCTATCTTTGGAGACTTTTTATCTTTACAAGGGCAGGGCGGGAGCTGAAAGCGCGGTACTTATGGGCTCTGGCGCAACAAAGTCTGCTGAGACTGCGGCGCTCTTTGAGCAGATTATAAAAACTACAAAGGCCCCTGTTGTGCTCGATGCAGACGCCATTTCAGCAAAGTTGTTTTCTCTCTTAAAAGGAGTGAAAAATTCATTGATAACTCCTCATGCTGGAGAATTTTTGCGCGTAGCGCCGGATACCTCCGACGAATCTTTGCTCTCGGCGGCAAAAACATCTACGGTGATCTTGAAGGGGAGTGTTTCTTCCATATGCGACGGAGAAAAGATTGCCAGATCCCCCAGGGGTTGCCCGGTTCTTTCACGTGGAGGTAGTGGAGATATTTTGTCGGGGCTTTGTGGCGGATTGCTGGCAAGGAAGGATTTATCGCTTTCGGCATTCAATGCGGCGGCGCTTGCATCTCAATGGCTGGGACTAGCTGCGGAGAGCGCTTTTGCGCGCCTTGGTCAGGAAGCCCTTTCAACAAAGGACATTGCGGATATTTTCCTTGCGGAGGCCTTGAGATATCGTGGACGCTAAAGAAGAGAATATATCTAGCATGATATTGTCTCTTGTGCCGGACGTAGGCGCGGTAACTGCGCGTAGGCTCATAGAGCATTTCGGTTCTGCTAAAGCCGCGCTTGAGGCTCCGAGAAAGGAAGTAGCGCGCGTCTGCAAGGCGGGGGAAAAGATTGCTTCGTCAATTGCCGAAACAAGGAAAAGTTGCAATCCGGATAAACTGCTGGATAGGCTGGAGAAATTTGGCGCAAAATATGTATGTTATGCCGACCCGGAATATCCTCAGCTGCTTAAGAATATTCCCGACAGACCCATAGGCTTATATGTTAAGGGCAGTGCAGATTTTTCTATTCCGTGCGTTTCAATAGTTGGGTCGAGAAGGTGTTCAATCTACGGCGAGAACGTCGCCCGCAAATTTGCCGAAGCTCTATGCGCGGAGGGCTTTTGCGTTGTCAGCGGAATGGCAAGGGGAATAGACGCGGCGGCTCATAGAGGGGCTCTAGATGTTGGGGGTAGAACGGCTGCGGTATTGGGCTGTGGCTTGGATATAATATATCCGCCGGAAAACGCATCTTTATATTCGGAACTGTCTAAAAGAGGCTCTTTAATTTCGGAATTCCCGTTTGGACGCAGGGCGGACAAGGGTACCTTTCCAATTAGAAACCGTATAATAGCGGGCATAAGCGTTGCAACGGTGGTGGTGGAGTCGGACAGCCGCGGAGGTAGCATGATTACCGCAAGGGTCGCGGCGGAATACGGAAGAGATGTCTTTGCTGTGCCGGGCAGGATAGACGTTCCAACAAGCAGGGGTTGCCATGACCTAATTAGGGACGGCGCAATATTGGCTTCGTCGGTTGGAGATATTCTTGAATCTCTAAACTTTTCCCGTCAGAATTTGTTCGGATTCTTATCTGATAGTGCGCCAAAAAAAACAGCATCTTCTGGGACTGAAAAAAATTCTTTCTCCTTGCCAGAAAGCGCAAAGAATCTTCCTCCAGACGAGGCGGCTGTCTTAAACATACTAAAACAAGGTGAAACTCCCCTTGCCGAGGAGCTTGCTCAAACCATAGGCATGGAGGCCAGAAAACTTGCAGCAGCGCTTACCATGCTTGAAATACGCGCTCTTATACGCAAAAGACCTGACGGCCGCTATGAACGCGCATTTTAAGGGGCTATAAAGCCTTCTTTATATCGGCTTCTACGGAGTCTATATTTGAGGTGAAAGTTTCGTCGCCCTTAAGGATTTTCCTGGTTATCTCTATGATTTCAAGGCACTCTTTCTTCTTTCCCTTCTTGAATACCTCGTTGAGCACTGGAATTGTTATTCCCTTAAATGCTATGGCGGTATCTTTCTTGAATGCTGAAAGAGTGTCTTTGTAGGAAGAGTAGAGGTCTTTCATGTCGTCGTTTTCCAGGTCAGAATAGATGTCTCTCATGGCAAACTGCATGGCTATGTCCGGGCGGTTTTGGCGCGTCTTTAGAATTATGCTCGTCGAGAGCTTTCTTGCCCCAGATTTATCTCCTGACTCCAGCAGCATGTCTATCAATGTCTTTCTGTACGCTGCGTCCAAATCCGGAGATTTTGAAAACGCCTTTATCGCGCGGGCATAGATCTCTTCTATCTGTTTGCCACTCTTGCCTGATTCCTTTGCCGCTTCTATGAGAATGTCCCATGAGTCTGAATTCCTTGCGTCTATCTTGATTGCTGCCTCTGCCGCGGCTGTAGCCTTGGCGAAATCTTTCGCGCCGAGAAATTTCTTTGCAAAGTATGTGTGTATGGCATTTGCGGTATAGCGCGGGTTTGAACGGAAGTTTTCCCTAAGCATTTCAAGGTCGTGGTCGGTTGCGCGCTGCCAGGTTTGAGGATCGAATGTAGTTCCGGTTACAAAGCGGGCTCCCTCGTAGCGACCGACATCGAAATTCCAATTCCCCGGGCGAACCATGTATGCCACCCATGCGTGGAATCCGTCGGCTCCGGCTCCGGACAATATAAAGCTGGGAACTCCCCGGGCTTTGGCAACCTCAGTGGTGTAATATGCCTGGTCTACACATATTCCTCCAAGCCTCTTGATGTTCTGCAGGGAATAATCGTCTGTGGGCCAGTCGAACACCTCTCCCTTGAGCCGGGGATTGTCGTACTCTATGGAACTGTACAGCTTTCCTATGCCTGAGAGATTCGTTGAGACGCTCTTTTGGGCGTATTCCTTGTCGGCCTCGGTGCCAAGGCTACTTACAACATATTTTAGTTCCTCTATTGATAACTTCTCTGGCTGTATCAATAGCCTGTTTTTCTTCCTGAAAGATGTCCACATGTCGAATGCCTTTACGGGATCCGGCAACTGCCTTGGAAGTGCTTTTTCAGATACCTGGTGATGCGGCCATGTTTTTGGCGGCGGAGTATCGAAAACAACAGCTATTGCGGCGGCAAGGCGCGGAAATTGTTTGAAGTTGTCGGGGGAACTATCCCATATGGCGGAGAGTATCTCAAAAACCTTGTCGAGATTATCCTGCGGCTTTATTGCAAGGGATATATCTTCCGTAAGTTTCGCGTCTGAGAAAATATAGGCTTTCATGGCAGCACTGCTTCCGGAGGCATGTTTTGCAAGCATATTAAGCAGGTCTGCTGAATACATCTTTGCGGCCGCCTCGGCAAACTTCTTTGAATCGTAAAGAGCCATTGCTTCTACTTCAAGAGCCTTTGCCTTCTCCTCCTGAACCGCGGCGTCTTTCCCAAAAAATTCCTCATTCAAATCGCTCTGCGCACCTTCAGCAAAAATGCTCAGCGCGCATATGAAAAATATCAAAACAAACTTCATGGATATATACTAATATAAATTTTGCATCAATCAAGGTAAAGAAGAGCATCTGCATCTCTAACACATTTTTTTAGCCATGAGAGTAGCAATTCCAATTCTTCCCTCTCACCAAGCGCCCAAAATTTTCTATCGCGCGCACGTATGCGGCATGATATCCCCTCAAGGCACACTCCGGCAAATACCGATAAATTCATGCTCTGAGCCATGCCGTACATTGGAACGGAAAATTTTATGTCGGCACTCTGAATTGCTTCATCGGAAAGCCCGGTAAGTTCGGTGCCTATCATCACTGCAACTGGTTTATCTATAGGGAGAGTCTGCGGCGTGTACGTACCCTCTCCGGGAACTGACGCGGCAAGAATATATCCCCTTTCGCGAATCTTTTCGAACGCCTCCAAGGCATTCTTTTGGCAGTCTTCAGGCAGGGGAGAACGCTTTGGTATCTTTTGCCCGGCGTTTAAGCCGCTATGTGTATATTTAAATATGTCGAGCCATTTCGACGCACCCATGTCAACTTGGTGGCTTACCTTGAATCGATAGCGGTTTTCTATTGCATGAACTTCCTTAAGCCCAAAAGCGTCTGCCGTTCTAAGTACAGCGGCTCCGTTGTGCGGCTGAAATATGTCTTCAAGAACAAGCGTAATTTGCCTTGTTCTAAAATGCGCGGCACGCTTGAGCTTTTCATATCTACTGCATGAAATCTTTCCGGCAAGAATATCTATGCGCCTTTTGAGTTCGCTTTCGGATAGAGATGTTTCTTCAGCCTTCATGGTTTGGTCTGGAACATAGATTTTCTGCCGGCTCAAGCCGAATTGGCAAAGAGCTTCGGCCGTCAGAGACCAAGTATTTGTCGCATATATGCAAAAGCTCGTCAAGACTCTGCGCGCGCCTCATAGACATAAGAAACTCGCCTGACGTCTCTACCCCCACGGCTATGAAATTTAAAAACTTCTTGAGCCTTCCTGGCAGATTCTTCGGCTTTGGCTTGTATCTGAGCGAATTTGACATGATCTCGTCCACATATATCCTTACATCGCCTAGGGTTGGGGTGAATATATCTTCAGGCTTTTTCCCCTCCTCAAAACGTTCTCTTGTCTGCTTGAATATCCATGGATTTCTCATGGCGCTTCTTCCTATCATTATGCCGGCGCAGCCGGTTGCCTCTACCACGTTTTCTGCGGACTGCCAGCTGGTTATGTCGCCATTTGCAACAAGCGGAACTCTTCCGCAAATTTCCACCGCCCGGCGCGTATAAGAATGATCTGCCTTACCCCTGTACAGCTGCCTTACGGTGCGGGCATGAAGAGTTATGAAATCTACGCCGCAGTCGAGCACTGTCTTCAATATGGTCTCAAACAGGGAATCATCCTGAAACCCTATACGCAGCTTTGCGCTTAGAGTGCCTTGCCATGAATCTCTCATGGCTGAAAGTATAGATGCTATCTTCTTTGGATCCTTTAGAAGAGCTCCGCCAACATTCTTCCTATAAACCTTTGGCGCTGGGCAACCCAGATTCAAATCTACTGCCCTTATTTGCGGATATTTCTTTGCGTCGTCCAGAATGCGCCTTATGTGGAATTCGTCCTCCCCGATAAGCTGCAAAACCACCGGACTTCTCAAGTCGGTATCGAGCAGCGCAGATAAATGGCTTTTCTCAAGCCTCGACGAGGGATGCACCCTCAAATATTCGGTTACAAAAACATCGGGCCTGCCCAGATTTGAGACAGTCCGCATGAAATTTACATCGGTTACGTCTTGCATGGGCGCAAGAAACGTCGGCATGCGCGCGCTTCCGAAAAAATCGGGGAACATATCCTAAAGCTGGTTCTTGATTTTCTGCCAGACGTCATCGACGTCGTCAACTTTCTCAAGCACGCTCTTTGCCACAAATATTGGAGCTTTTGAACGCAGCGCCAGAGAGAAAGAGTCGCTCGGCCTTGCGTCGAGCTCTACTATCTTCTTGCCCAGCTCATTATCCATCTCCAGCTTCATGCGCGCGTAAAATGTCCCCTCCGACGTATGGTATATCAACACGTCGACAACTTTGCAGTCGAGCGCGTCTAAGGCGTATGAAAATAACTCGTGCGTGGAGGGCCTTTGCGACTTCGTCTGATTCATCGCTTTGTCCACGGCCCCGCCGCCGCTTTTGTCCATATATATCACAAAAGTCTTAGACGGGCATTTTACAAACACCGCGTAGCCGTAGGGCGACGGGCATGCTCCGACTATCTTTGCCTCTTCGTTTTCCATCGCTATCTCTAAAATGCCAAGTTTCTTACAAAACCTCTTATTCTTCTTTTATTTCTTCTCTTATACTTATCGCACATTTATATTTTTCTTCACAATCTTTTTTTGATTTTTTGAAAAATATAAAAAACAATGCGCCGCCTGCAACTATTGCAGGCGGCGCTTAAGTCTTTTGCTATTATGCAATTAGTCTATTTTTCTAAGCTTTGCGGAAAAGCCTCCCGCCGGCGCCATTGATATTTTTAAAGTATCGTTTTTGGACAGCTTCATCTTTGATGTCTTCACGTCGGTTGGAGCCTTGTAGGCATTTACTCCGTCGGCGTATATCTCCGCCTCGTAAACAGCGCCGTCTTCGAGGAAATCAAGCTTTACTTCAAGTTTGCGGGAAGAATTGTCCGTCATGGCGGCTATGTACCAGTCATTTCCTTTTCTGCGGGCAATGGCTGCGTATTGGCCGTAGATGCCGCAAAGAGATTTTGTGTCGTCCCATGTGGTGGGAATGTCTTTTATGAAATTGAAAAATTCCATATTCTTCTCGTACTGGGTCGGCGAGTCGGACAGCATCTTTAACGGCTCAAAGTAAAGTATGTACATTGCAGCCGCGTTAGCCCTTGTTCCCTGGACGGAAGGAGTCGAACGGCTTATCGGGAATGTGTTGCTCTTTGAGGCTACACCTATGTTGCGTGTGGCTCCGGGAGTATAGTCCATAGGGCCAGCTACCATTCTCGCAAAGGCAATGTCTATATTGTGCCTCGGAGTTACGGTAGATCTAAACTTGTTCATCTCGCCGCCGTGTACTGCCTCAAAATTTACAACATTCGGATATGTACGGCTAAGCCCCGCTGGCTTCGGGCAGCCGTGATAGTCGACAAGCATATTGTACTCGGCGGCTATCTTTGCAAAATTCTCAAAAAATTCCATAGCTATCTGGTCGTCCCTGTTTGTAAAGTCAACCTTTACCCCAGCTATTCCCCAGCTCTTGAGCCTCTCGAGCGTCTTGCGGGCAGATTCCTCGTTGCTCACCGAGCGCATCGTAAGCCAAGCAAGCACTTCTACTCCGCCAGCATTTGCGCGCTTTACAACCTCAGGCATGTCGAACTGTGGATCGGCGCTGGCACAAGTGTCGTTATCCGCAACCCAGCCGGCGTCTATTAACATAAACGGCAGCTTGTGCTTTACGGAAAAATCGGCAAAATAATCGTAAGTTTGCGTATTCATTCCTGTTTTGAAATCAACGCCTTCAAGATTTGCATCGTTCCACCACTCCCAAGAGCATGTTCCGGTCTTTATCCACGAGGTATCCTCTATCTTTGAAGGCCTTGCCAACTTGTAGACGGTGTCGTTATCAAGAAGTTCTTTGTCAGACCTGGCAACTATAAACACCCTCCAGGGCATTGGCTCTTTTGCGGAACGCTTTGATATGTATTTCTCAACCTCATCTGGGAATAGAAATATATTGCGGTGCTTTCTGAAGGTTTTGGGATATGGCGCAAAATTAGCCGACAAAACCCCGCCATCGGTATATTTCAATCTCATGGCAGGATAATTTATCATGTCTGACTCAGTAAAGAATATCTTAGCCCCGTCAAAATGTACTAACAAAGATGTGTTTATGCCGCTTTTGAAATCCTTTATTCCGCCTATGGTTGTGTCTTTATAGTTTGATTCGCAGGCGGGATCGTACGGGTGGACACTTGCTTTTGTGTCATCAGGAAAGGGCAGTGTGAGAGTCTCGTTGTTTACTATCAACTCTCCATCGGCATTTGCCTTGAAGCGGTATGCTACGGCGTCGTCGTAAAGCCGTAAAATAAGGCTGAATTTGTCGAACTGAAGTGTTGTCTCATTGTAGCGGTTGCGTATTTGGCTCTTTGTCCACCATGCAGTGTCTATGGTCTCATCAGCGGAAAGCTCGCTCTTTGAGACAAATTTTGCAGACTTGCCCATCTGCCCAATATTTGTGTCCAAGCCTATCTTTGCATCTTTGAGCAAAGTTTTGCCGTCGGCCTTTATCGAAAGCGACAAATCTTCTCCGGTAGATACCAGCATCTGAAGTTTTCCGTCAGGCGAGGATGCTGAAAACTCCTCAGCGCAAAGAGTCTGCGGAGCATATGTTGAAATTGCAGCAAACGCAAGAAACGCCGCAATGGAAAATAAACTACGTTTTAATATATGCATATCTAAAATCTATCATTGCCTCTCAATGTGTCAACGACCTTTCGCTTTTGTGCAATAAATGCTTGAAAGGTTGCCTGGAAAGTGGGATATTTTCGGGTTTTAATATGGACAACTTCTCATTCGACAGTTTCGACGATTTCTTTCAGGACGACTCCGACGCAATCAAGTGGTCTGAGCGCGACTGGGCAAAATATGTGAGAAAGTCCGACCTTGAAATAAGTAGGTTTGCCTCTCTATATTCCCTAAACCGGCCTCAGGGCAAGACTCTTGAAGAGATAGCTCAAGCCGCCGGCTGGTCTTTGGCAAACTATGCAAATCCCGATGCCGATTCTTACTACGCCTCGTATTCCGATATGGACGACGACGATGATGAGGGCGGTGCCGAATTTTCTTACGAGCCGTGGACTCTCCTGAACCACCCCGTATTCATAATAACAAAAGCTCTGTTTAGATGTCTCGACGAACACATGGGCAGGTTGCTTTTGGAGGTAGGTTCTTCATGCGCCCAGACCTGGGGGGTTGCAAAATCCATATCTGAGGCGTCTAATTTTCTTTCTTTGGCGGTGAACTCCACGGATTTGGGCGAGGACACTTTGGCACGCTGCCATTACAAGATGGGTGCGGCATCTTTAAACAGGCTGCTTGCCCGGGTAGACTCAATATCTGTTCCCCAGAGCAAAGAGGGAAAAGAAAGGCTTGCAAGAATACGCAACATCGTATTCGATTTAAGACAGCTTTGCCTGAATTTGGCGGAGCAGTCTGCGCAGACTGGCGGAAAGCATTGCTGATTTCTTACTGGCAGGTTCCGCAGCGGGCGTATTGTTTGCACATCAACTTTCGATACGGAACATGAGAGTCTTTTTAGGTAAAAAATACAGTATTCTTTTTGCGGCGTTTATTGCAGCGGCGTTTTCGGCGCAATATTCTTTTGGGGAAGTTTCCGCAAGGCTGGGCGAGATAGGCATGCGCTATGCAAATGTGTCGTTTACAGACACTGGTGTCTCGGAGAAGAATCCTGATGTTGTTTTTGAATTCTCAAAGAAGGCAGACGCTTCTTCTGCTGCTTCCATAACTAAAAAGATTGAGGATTTCTACTCAAAGAGTGTATCGGCGCAGATAGGCCCTCTCGAGGCTGATACGGAATACGAGTTGAAGATATCTTCTGCGGGTGGGCAGAAAACTTTGAGCTTCAAGACCCGCTCAGACTGGGTGGGAAGAAAGCCTCCGGCAGATTTTGAGATGGCGTTGCTTGGCGCATGCCATGATAACGACAAAGTTTACGATCCTCCATTTAGAACTCCTGGTGGCGGATATGAAGTCTTTGATACAGTTTTGAAGAATTCTCCATCGGCGGTTTTATGGCTTGGTGGTTTTGTATCTTTGCGCCCGGCAGATCTTGGTTCTTATGCGGGATATGCGGCAAGATATATCCGTGCCGAAAAGGAATCTAAGGCGGGCGCTTTGCTCGGAGGTGCCTCAAATATGGGTGTTATGGGGATATCGTCTTACGGGGCAGATTTGGACGATGCCCGTAGTTTGTGCAAGTTAGACGCCCAGAGGGCCTTTGAAAGTTTCTGGGGTACAGTTCCTGCGGGCGCTGAGCTGCTTGGCTCTATGACGTATTCCTTCAAAATTTACGATGCGGAGTTTTTTGTTTTAGACGATTGTTCCTCGCGCGACAATCTTGCCGAAAGCCCTTCCGAAAGAAAGATGTTTGGCAAGGCCCAGATGGATTGGCTAAAGAGCGCGCTGCTTAAATCTGGAGCTACATTTAAGGTTATAGTGGCAAATTCTCCGATGTTGAATCCTGTTGAGAGGATAGGGCATTTTGCGGGTGCCAAGAACGAGCGCGCAGACTTGTTGGATTTTTTGGCGAAGAACAAAATAAACGGGGTTGTGTTTGTCTCTGCCGGCAAGCCGTATTTCGAGATAACAAGAATGATAAGGGCAGGGGCTTACGAACTTTTTGAGATAACAGCTGGGCCGGCAACCGCAAGGGCGGCGGAGAAAGCTGAGGAGTTAAACTATTTTAAGGTGCCAACAAGCACGATATATTCTCGTGGTTTTGTGCGTGTGGCGGTATCTGGGGCCGAGGGGGACAGGCTAATGCAGATACGCATTTGCGACACCTCCGGAAAAGTTCTTTTCAAGCACGACATTCCCCAGAAATCTTTAAAATTTGACAAGTAAAATATCTGCCATGGCGGAGATGAAAGAAAACGGCAAGTCGGGTGAGAATGTGTGGCTGAATCTTGGGTTCAACATACTTGCGCCCACGTTGTTGTTGATAAAGGGCAAAGCGATATTTTCTTGGTTTGGAGTGGATCTTGCCGGCAGCTCTTTTGCCACGAGCGCAATATTTGTATCTGCGCTTTTGTTTCCTCTTGCATACGGCATTTACGATCTTCTCGCGCGCCGCAAATGGAATGTATTTTCAATAATAGGCATACTCAGCGTTCTGCTTACTGGCGGCATAGGGCTTATGAAGCTGTCGAGGGAATGGATGATAGTCAAGGAGACTGCCGTTCCACTTATTTTGGGGGTTGTAGTGTTGGCAACTCTAAAGACAAAAAAACCTCTAGTAAAACTTCTGGTGATGAACGAGAGCGTGCTGGATTTGGAGCGTATAGAATCTGCCCTGGACCAGCGCGGAACCCGCGAGGATTTTGGCGCGTATCTCAGAAAGGCAACTTATCTTGTTGCGGCGTCGTTTTTGGTTAGCGCGGCGCTCAACTGTGCGTTGGCGTGCATGATTTTTAAAAGTCCGGCGGGGACCGATGCGTTTAACGAGGAAGTCGGCCGCATGACGGCGCTGTCGTGGCCGGTAATAGTTCTTCCAACTACGCTGATAATGATATTTGCCATAATGCAAATTTTTAAGGCTATAAAAAACTGCGCGGGGCTGGATATAGAAGAGGCGCTTGCATCTCACTTGCGGGATAAAGGCTCGGAAAAGAAATAAGGGGCGCAGGAAAGGGATATTTGCGATATACTGAGCAAATTTTTGTCCCGCTATTTTGAGGGCGCATATAAGGAAGATTTTTCAAAAGATTTTCCGGAAGTTGTAAATTGCGAATTTGCTTGAAGGACGAAAAGGGTTGTGTAAATTACAAGGGCATTATGATTAAAAAGTATGTGTTTTCTTCGGAATCGGTCGGCGAAGGACATCCCGACAAAGTTGCCGACTATATATCCGACAGCGTTCTCGACGCTTGCCTTGCGCAGGACAAGCTCAGCCGCGTAGCCTGCGAGACTCTCGTAAAGAGCAACTGCGTTACGGTTGCTGGAGAGATCACCACAAAGGCTAAGCTTGATTACGAGAAGATAGTCAGGGAGGCAATCCGCGAAATAGGCTATATTAATGACGACGACGTCTTTCACGCAGACAAGGTATTTTTAAACAATCTTATAACCAAGCAGTCTCCCGACATTGCCCAGGGTGTCAACGCCAAGAAGGCCAAGGGCAAGAAGACCGCCGAGCAGGGCGCAGGAGACCAGGGTATAATGTTCGGCTATGCAACAAATGAGACGCCCGAGTATATGCCGGCATCTGTGATGTTTGCGCACCGCATATTGATGGAGCTTGCCAGGCAGCGCAAGAGCGGCAAGGGCCCAAAATGGCTCAGGCCCGACTGCAAGAGCCAGGTTGCTGTTGAATATGAGAACGGCAAGCCTGTGCATATAAAGAATGTTGTTGTTTCCACGCAGCATTCCGCCGATGTCGAGCACGACGAGATAGAAAAATACATAGTTGAAAAGGTCATAAAGAAGGTTTTGCCCGCAGAGCTTCTCGACAAGAAGACGCAGTATTTTGTAAATCCGACAGGCAAGTTTGTTGTTGGCGGACCACAGGGAGACAGCGGACTGACCGGCAGAAAGATAATAGTAGATACCTACGGCGGCGCAGGCAGGCACGGTGGCGGAGCGTTCTCCGGAAAAGATCCGAGCAAGGTTGACAGGAGTGCAGCCTACATGTGCCGTTGGGTTGCCAAGAATATTGTGGCAGCTGGTCTTGCAGACAAGTGCGAGCTTCAGGTTGCCTATGCCATAGGCGAGCCCCAGCCAACAAGCATTACGGTTGATACGTTTGGAACAGGAAAGGTTGACGAGGAAAAGATTGTAAAGGCGGTTGAGAAAATCTTCAGCTTTAAGCCGGCCGATATAATAAAGCAGCTCGATCTTCTCCGTCCTATATACAGGAAGACAACAAATTACGGGCACTTTACAAAGCCTGATCTTCCTTGGGAAAAGACAAATAAGGCCGCTGAGCTGCGCAAGGCGGTTGCAAAGTAGTTTTTATCTGGTTCGGCGGACGCAAGTAATTAAAGCGTCCGCCGGATTTTTCATAGATTGCCTTTTTAGCGCATGAATTACGGTAGGCACTAAGATCATTTTATATTTTTTAGAGTGTATATGTTTCTTGTGTAAGGTGGTCTATAAAAGAAAATTTTAGGCGTAGAGATTTTAAAGATAGAATTTTTTGTATATTGTCAATCTGACGTAGTTCAGGCGTAAGCCGATCGATTAAAACTGTTTTATTGGTATCAAGTTATTTTTTACGGAACGAAATCTTACAATACTACACACATTTAAATATACAACAGACGGAATATATGGCGAAGAAAACGATGAAGAATGAATACAAGGTTGCCGATATAAATCTGGCGGACTTTGGCAGGAAAGAACTGGACATAGCCTCTTACGAGATGCCCGGATTAATGGCCTTACGCAAGAAATACGGGGCAAAGAAGCCTCTAAAGGGCGTACGTATAACAGGGTCATTGCATATGACAATACAGACAGCTGCCCTAATAGAGACTTTAAAGTGTTTGGGAGCTGATGTTCGTTGGGCGAGCTGCAACATATATTCCACGCAGGATCACGCGGCGGCGGCTATTGCGGCAAGCGGTGTTCCGGTATTTGCATGGAAGGGCGAGACTCTGGAGGAGTACTGGGATTGCACATACCGCGCGCTGACTTGGCCAGACGGGAAAGGTCCCCAGCAGATAGTCGACGACGGTGGAGATGCAACTTTGCTGGTTCACAAGGGCTACGAGTTGGAGGAAGGCTCAAAATGGGTTTATTCCAAGAGTTCGTCGGAAGAGGAGGAGGTTATAAAGAATCTGCTCAAGAGGGTGTTTAAGGAAGATCCCAGGCATTGGCATAAGGTAGTTAAGGATATTTCCGGAGTGTCTGAGGAGACCACAACAGGTGTTCACAGGCTCTACAAGATGGTGGAGGATAAAACCCTTCTTTTCCCGGCAATAAATGTCAACGATTCCGTAACAAAGAGCAAGTTCGACAATTTATACGGCTGCCGCGAATCTTTGGGCGACGGCATAAAGCGCGCCACAGACGTTATGTTTGCCGGTAAGATAGCGGTTGTGTGCGGATATGGCGATGTAGGCAAAGGCTGCGCACAGGCGTTAAGAGGTTTGGGAACTACGGTAATGATTACCGAGGTTGACCCAATATGCGCTCTTCAGGCGGCAATGGAAGGATATAGGGTTGTAACTGTTGAGGAGACCTTGGGTCTTGCCGACATATATGTAACAACCACCGGCAACTGCGACATCATAACCATAGACCACATGAAGAAGATGCGCGACCAGGCCATAGTTTGTAACATAGGCCATTTCGACAACGAGATTCAGGTGTCCAAGCTCAAGGCCTATCCGAAGATAAAGCACGTCAATATAAAGCCGCAGGTAGACAAGTACACCTTCCCGAAGGGTAACAGCATATATCTGCTTGCAGACGGGCGTCTTGTAAATTTGGGTTGCGCAACGGGGCATCCGTCTTTTGTGATGAGTAACTCCTTTACAAATCAGGTTCTTGCACAGATGGATTTGTGGAAGAACAGGGGCAAGTACGAGCGCAAAGTGTACATACTACCAAAGAAGCTCGACGAGGAAGTTGCAAGGCTTCATTTGGAAAGAATAGGCGCGCATCTTACAAAGCTTACTCCAAAGCAGGCTGCGTACATAGGGGTTAATGTTGAGGGGCCGTACAAGCCCGACTATTACCGCTATTAATTTATAATTTTACGCTTCCGTCTGACTTGGGTAGATCTCAGCGGGCGGGGGCAATAGAGAATTTTCTTATATTTACAATATTTAAAAATCTAAAAAAAATAATTGCTTTTTGCAAAAGCGATGCTACATTTTACATTTATGAAACCTCGTAATATAGCTTTTATAGCAACTATCGTCGCATGTGCTTCGTTCTTGTCGGGCTGTGTGGCCGATGAAACCACTGCTCAGCAGAAGACCACGGCTTTCGGCTTGTACACCTATGAACCCGCATGCTTTACCCCAAATACGAGCTGCACGTCCATGACAATTTCTACGGACGACGCAACTGGAATGGAGCTTCCTTCTGGAGACAGAACTCAGTTGTTCTGGGGGCTCATCAGCATAGAGGACTACTAAACCGAAATACTTTCCCCATAACTTTTCATGAAGTCCGATTTCTAAAAATCGGACTTTTTTGTTTGCATATATGAATGGCTCGCGCGAAAAAGAAGAGATGTCAAAAATAGAAGGAGAGAAGATATCGGCGGTGCTGTTCGATTTGGACGGCACATTGGTCAACAACTACGAGGGCATATATTCGTGCCTAAACGAGACGTTCGACAAGTTCTCAATACCGCGCAGAAGTTATCAAGAGGTTGTTTCGTGCGTTGGCGGGTCCATACTTTTGACCATAAAGAAACTCTTGGGCGATGTCCCAAATTTAAACGATATTGGTCAGTATTATGCCGAGCGGTTTAACGATCATGCTCTGATAGGATTGAAACCCCTTCCATATGTTGCGGAAATACTTTCCGCGCTGAAAGAGAGAGGAAAGAAGATAGGCCTTTTGACGAATAAGGCGCAGGATGCGTCTGAAATAATACTTAAGCATCTTGGTTTTGCCCGCTATTTTGATTCAATCTGCGGTACAACCTTGCATTCCGTGCGCAAGCCCGATGTAGAATTCACGCAGCGTGCGCTCGATGAACTTGGAGCTGCCGCTGGAGAATCTCTAATGGTCGGAGATTCTCAGTACGATTATAAAACGGCAAAGAATATATCTATGTATTCCGCAATGGTTGCAACAGGCGCTACAGACATAGATACATTAAGAGATATAGCTCCCGATGCTTTAGGGGTTTTTCCTTCAATGAAAGAATTGGCAAAGGGCGTTTGGAATATGGATATATAGAAGCTCTTCTTGCGTTTATTTGAAAGGAATGTGGCAAAACGGGGGTGGGAGAATTTTTTTCATGCCGTTTATGTTAGCGATATTCTTTTAGATATTTTTTTTTACAAAAATAAATCTTTGGATTATTTTGTTTGATTTCGGGAAAAAAGAATAAATATTTTTCAAAAAAAGAGATGCCGGCAGTCGGCATCTTATAGGGGAAATTTTAAAAAATGTCGGCATTGAATTTTTTATATGTATTGGCTGCGTCCGACGCAGGCATAATCAAGTATTTTAACGACTCCAACTTTGCGGGGCAGGTTATAGTGGTGGTTCTGATAGCCTTCAGTATAGTGGCGTGGGCGGCATTGTTCGGAAAATATAACGACCTTAAAAATATGCGTGCGCTGAATGCGTCGGTTGAAAACCGCATAGCGCGTTCACCGTCCATAGTAGAGGCTGTCGCGCAGGGAGGATTGCGCGGCCCCTATGCGGCGCTTGTGAAGGAAGCCGTTGCGGCGTGGAATCGTTCGGGAGGGGATCCTTCCAGCATAGGCGAGCTTACCCTTAAAATGCAGCAGATAGAAAATGCCATACAGCGCGCCTTATCAAGGCAGTACATACGGTACGAATCAAAAATGGTGCTGCTTGGTTCAATAATATCCGGAGCTCCATTCTTGGGGCTTTTAGGAACGGTATGGGGCGTTATGGACAGTTTTGGAAGTATGTCGGGGCAGGGAACGGTTACTTTGCAGCAGCTTGCTCCGGGCGTCTCGGGAGCCTTGCTGACAACAATAGTTGGTTTGCTCGTTGCATTGCCGTCGCTTTTTGGGTACAACTTCTTGCTTACCCGTTCAAAGGGCATGGTTACAGATCTTGAAAATTTCGCATCGTCTCTTTGCGATAAGTTTGAGCTTGAGGCCCGTCAGCGCATGGCGTATGCGCAGCCCAATCCAAGGAAATCTGAAGTTGCGCAAGAGGTATATGGTGGCGTTTCGGAGTATGTCCAGACGCATGCCAGTTCTGTTGAAAGACAGATTGCCGGCGGGAATGCCATTCAAGGGCAAGCCTCAGCGAACGTTGGAGGTGTTGCGCCTTTGCCTGGAATGGAGACAAGTGGCTTGACACCCCAAGAATCGGCGCAGAGGAACATACCTCAGCCGCAGCAGTCTTTTGCTAGGCCGGAGAGGCCGTCGCCGTCTGACAAGTTCAAAATATCGTTCGACGACGAAGACGACGGCGGGCGCTATTGACGTTGATATCATATAGATTGCATCAAAACAAACAGCGCAAAGAAAATGGCAAGGAATTTTAAGAGAAAAGAGGGGCTCAGCGCTTTAAACGAGCTGAATATCACGCCGCTTATGGACTTGGCGTTTTCGCTCCTTATAATATTCATGGTTACCACGCCCCTTCTTGAACAGACCATAGAGCTCAACCTTCCAAAGCAGGAGCAGAACAGTTCAAACCAAAGGCCGGATAAGGTTGAATTTCAGGTTATAAATATAGATGCGCGCGGCCAGGTTTATTGGGGCAAGCAGCCTGTTGATCTGGTAGAGCTTGAAAATATGCTTGCGGCTTTGGCAAAAGAGCTCGATCCGAAACCTATAAGCCTTAGGGCAGATAGAACTTTGCAATACCAGAAGGTAATAGATGTCATTGATGCGATAAAACGGCACAAGCTGACAAAACTGAATCTTGATACGGAGGTCAAATAAAAGGGCCGTTGGTAATATAGCTGCATGTTTGATTCACAAGACAGAAAGGCTTATGGGAAATCGCTGTTTGTGCATATTTCGGCGGCGGCCATGCTGTTTTTATTTTCGTACATAGGCAAGCTTATATACGAAAATAGGGAGGAATCGAAATTGGTGTTCGAGCTTGTAGAGCCAACTATGGAGCAGAAAGAGCAGATGCCACCTTTGCCTTCGCTTCCAGAGCTTAAGGTTGAGAAATTTAAAGATTTAGAGCCTATAGAAATTCCGGAGCCGGAAGAGCTCGATTTGACCGAACCTGAAGACGAACAGGAACCTGAACCAGTTAGTGAGCCTAAAAAGCCAGAACCAAAGCCAGCTCCAAAAAAGATGGTTGAAAAGCCTGCTCCAAAGCCCAAGAAAATTAGCTATGCCGATTTCCGCAAGGAGAATCCTTCAAAGAAAACCAGCACAACAAAGCCACGTGCGAGGCGCACCCCAACAAAAATAGAGAGCATAAAGGTAGGGGGAGCTTTGGCCGATATAAAATATTCGTCGGCTGCGGCTGATTCGGCGTCGGCTTCGGCATCGGCGGCAATGATGAATGCAATGCAAGCTTACGCCAGATATATAAATAATATGGCAAAGAGCAAATGGCGTTTGCCGAGCAATTGCGCGGGCATGGATTTGTCGGCAAAAATAGAGTTTAAGGTGACGAGGGCCGGCGGAGTTACAAATATAGTGGTTGTGCGTTCAAGCGGTAATCGCGAATTTGACAGGTCTGTTGTGGACGTATTTTTCTCTCTTGTATTAAATGCTCCGCCGTCGGGCGACAGCGTTGTCATAACTCTTGTGTTCGATTCCCAAGTTTAGATTCTCTTTTTTTATCGGCTGGTGCATGTTTTTGGGGGCTAAATATCTTCAGCCTTACGCTTAAAATTTCCTTTGAATAAGCTCTTTATATTGCGCGTAGCTCCGCAACATATGCGTGTTTTTTCTGTTTACTTACACTGAGCATTTTCTGCTTTTTTGCGCGTGTTCTTAGGCCTAAATAGACTGCCATAAACATATTTCTTATGTTGTAGATACAAATAAGATTTTTTATCTTATGTTAAGCAAATGATAAGCTTTTTACATCTAGTAATAGAAATATGAGATACTCATTTATGCGAAATATTTAGAACAGCTTATTTTCCTAAAGAAGATGTTCACAAAAATAAATGCGGATAAAAATAATAGTTAATGTATAGCCATATATTTTTAGAATATGCACAAGAGATTTTATGATGGTCAAATATAAGACCATTAATTTGTAAAATAAAAAAATGCGCGCCAAGCCGGCGCGCATTTTTTTATTAACTTTTGCTGAATAGAATTAGGCTTTTTTTGCGTCTTGCAGTTTTTTATTTGCCGCCGCTATTTTCGAGTATTTTTCAGCCCAATATTTCAGCCCCGCTATTTTCTCCGCATCGAGCTGCTTTACAACCTTGGCAGGAGATCCCAGAACAAGGGAACCCTCCGGAACTATGGTGTTCTTTGTTACAAGGGCTCCTGCACCAACAATGGACCCAGAGCCTATTTTTGCTCCGTCCATAACCGTAGCTCCCATTCCTATAAGGCAGCCGTCTCCTATTTCGCAAGCATGTATAATGGCATTGTGCCCTATGGTTGTCCACTTGCCGATTTTAACGCCGTAATCGTCTGCCAGATGAATTATTGTGCCGTCTTGGACATTGGAGCCTTCTCCTATTTCTATTGAATTGATATCCGCCCTGAGAACGCAACACGGAAATATACTGGCCTTTGGCCCTACGGTTATGTCGCCTATCAAAACGGCGTGTTCGCTCACATAGGCGCTATCGTCTATAACTGGCGTCTTTGCGAGATGTTTTTCGAGTCTTTCTTCGAGTGTCATAGTATCTTTCCTTATCGGACTATTCGCGTTTTAATTGAAAAATCCTTGCGCGATTGCCGGTAAAATTCAACTTTTTTCCGCCGGGTTTTCTACGGAGTGCAGTAAGGAACTATGTTTTCTCTTCCAAAAAACTTCTCAAGGCTCTCCGGATCTTTAATTCTCTTTCCGTCTATTTCAGCTTTGCGGAAAGCCTTTTCAAGAGAATTAAATAAATCGAAACGCTTCTGTCTGTATATATATTCTGGAGAATTTTTAAACCCGGCGGTATCGGCGCGAGGCTTAGCCTTAAGCCTTTCGGCTCCAAGACGTATAATCTTTAGCGCCTCTGTTCTGTTTTCTCCAACTACGCCATCGAGAATCTTTGAAAGTTCAGGCCTGTCGAAAGATACGGGTTCCTCATCAGGAAAACGTCGGGCGTTTACAATGTATGAGGCAAATATTTTTGCGTCTTTGCCACATATGGAAAAGAGCCTTTGCAGCTCTTCCCTGCTGAGCGGAGTTCTGCCGGTAGGATTTTGCGGATAGGAACAGTCGCTGGTAGAATAGCAGGGAGCGTTTAGATCTATCCACGTTTGCAGTATTTCCATATCGTCCTTGCTCAGGCGCACATTGTTGTGTCCGGCGTCTATCTTCGCAATTATCTTGCTTTGCTTTGCGCCCCACGTGTTGGCCTCTGGAATCTTGTCTGGTCCGGCTCCTATGGCGCAAATTGCCTTCTTCTTGTGCAAGGCGTAATATGAGTGCGGAAACACAAGCCCTTGGTCTGCCGACAAGTCTATCTTCCCTTTTCCGCCTTTGTCGTGGCATGGAAAGCAATTCTTCGTGAAAATTGGCTGAACCATTTTTATATAAGAAAAACTTTCTCCGCTCGCCGCGCTTGGGGATATCTGCTTTGGCGGCCTACGCAGGGCGAGGGACGTCTTTGACGATATTGGAGGCGGAGAGTTTCGGTTCTCATGACAGCCGCTGCACGATATGGTCTCGCCGGGAAGGGCGGTAAAACCGCTCCTCATGGTTTGCACCATACGCTTGTTTTTATCGAGAGCTTGCAGATATAGAAATTTGTCGGACGGAATCTTAAAATATGCGCTGCCGTCGGCTTCAACGGGAACTATCCCAAGCTCTATCTTTCTGTCGTAATCGTCGAAATTCATGCAGGGAGCCTGCTGGCCTTCATTCTCCCATGCTCCGTGGCTCCAGGAAATCTTTGGGGCGTCTTCAATTATGCGCAGGTATTTTATGTCACCCCTGTTTATGCCGCGCATATGCGTGCCTTCGTATACATCGCTTAAATATACATACGACTCTTTCGCGGAATAATCGTGTTGGGAAGGAATTACTGCCGGAATATCTCTCGGCTCGAGCAACTCGGCAGAGTCTATGCCATAGCCTTTACTCTTTGCCAATGCTACCACGCTGTGCGAGGAGTTTTCCATATCTGCTATGTACAAGCCAAGTTCTCCTCCCTTCTTGGTCTGGCGCGATACAAGTATCTTCGATTCAGACAGCGGTCTTGGCGACGTATATTTCATCTCAATTCTTGTCATTGAATCTCCGCATCTATCCCCTGGCAGATCTATCAGTGCGCGCGCGTCCCTTGGCAGTATTTTTACCACGCTCTTTTCTCCCTCAACCGATATCTTTCTGTCTATTAGAGCAAGCGCTCCCCACGGGAGATCATGGCAAGATGAAATTATACAGGCAACCAATCCTCCGCCAGGCACTTCCCTGCCAAAAAGCGATGGATTTTTTGTTTCCTGACCCCAATAGAGCTGGTGGCGGGTTCCGTCGGGATTGCAGGTCCATAAGCCTTGGGCGCCGGAAAAATTTCTGTCGACATACTCCCAGCGCGTGTACAGTATTCTGCCGTCATTCATCACGGAGGGCAGATGCTCAAATTCTATGGAGTTGCCTATCTGCAATACATTTGTTCCGTCTGGATTGACCGAGTATAGATTGTTCATCATGTGCCTGTTGCACCCGCAATACTTTGAGGCCCGGCTCGATCCAAACAGTATGCGCCCATTTGGTAGAAATATTGGATCTATATCGGCAGCGTCTGCAAGATTTGTTATGCGCATAAGGTTTGTGCCGTCGGCATTCATGGAATATATCTTGAAGTTCTCCGATGAATCTTTCCTCATGGAAAATACCAGCTTTTTAGCGTCGAAAGAGGCTGATACGTCTCTGATATATCCTTCGGGCGCGTATGCTATAACCTTCTTTTTTATGACATTCCCGGCAGAATCAAAATCAACCCTGACCAATGCCGAATTTCCCGCAATGCGTTTAAATACGTTTGCGGTAATCTCTCCGCGCGGGTAGGCGGTGTCTGTATTATGGTGCGTAAAGACATAGTTTTTGCGCACGCAAAATACTATGCTTTTGTTTGCAAGAGAAGGGCTATTGTAAACTTCAACAAGCTCATCTACCTCAGGAATTACTCTGGATACCTGCCCAGCAGACTCAGTTTCCGAAAAACTTTTTGATGTTCCGGCAAGCATAACGACAAATGCAAGGGCATATCTTATATGCGCATATATAAAATTCTTTCCATTCATATCCAGGCTTATTTCTTAAAAGTTTCCAAATTTAAGATATATTTTTAAACTTAGTTTCAAAGTATAAATATTTGTAATAAGTGTCAATCTAAAAACTTATGTTTACGTAGTTCTTATATTAAATCTTTTCTTGAAAACGGCGGGTATCTTGCCAAAATTATAAAATATGAATAAGAATAGATTTTCCTTCAGGCGCGGTGGCTGCCTTGGCTTTATAATAAAGCTTCTAATTTTGATTGTAGTGCTGCTTTGCGCGGCGCTGTACTTTGCAGGAAACTACATAGTTTCTTTTTCGGTCACAAATGGGGCGAGACTTGTTGGTATAGATGCCGGATTGGGAAACTTTATGCTAAATCCGCTTTCTCAGATAGTATCTGTTGGAGATTTTTATGTTAAGAATCCGGAGGGGTTCACATCGGGCGATATGCTCTCTGCCAAGAAGCTTTACATAGATCTTGATTTCAAGCCGATGGAGTATCTTTCAGATAAGCTTGTTTGTGTAGATGAAGTAAATGTCGACGGTTTGCAGATTATGCTTGAGGTTAAGGGCAATTCAAAAAAGGGTCTTCTTGGTTCCATAATAAGCGGTCCGGAAACTAACCTTGGCGCTCTTCAGGAAAAGCTCCAAACTTCGAAAGACGGCGAGGAGCAGTTTAAAAAAGCAGATTCAAGCGGAAAAGAGGAGAAGCCTTTAAAATTAATCGTAAGAGACTTTAAGTTTAACGATTGCAATGTTATCGTGTCGGTCGATGGCCGGCAGATGAATATAGTTCTGCCAAGTT
Organism: uncultured Opitutales bacterium; assembly: GCA_944390805.1. Taxonomy (GTDB): domain Bacteria; phylum Verrucomicrobiota; class Verrucomicrobiia; order Opitutales; family Intestinicryptomonadaceae; genus CALXQW01. The sequence continues at coordinate 36,046 of CALXQW010000017.1, forward strand.
TCGAGTTGAAGGATCTTGGTGTTGCCAAGAATGGCATAACAGTTACAGAGCTTTCATTGGATGTGGTAAATGCTCTTACCGCAAGGGCTCTTGCTCTGTATGCAAAGAATATAACAAAAGACGTTATAAAGGGCACGGGCAACGCTGTGGAGCAAGGGGGAAGTTCTCTCCAAAATTCTGCGGAAAAGGGCGGCGAATCTCTTAAGGATGCAGCCGATGGAGCAATCAAATCTATAAAGAGCCTGTTTAACTAATAGCTAAATTTCCATTCAATAATTTGCCGCGAAAGATTTTATTCTTCGCGGCATTTTTTATGGAAAAATAGGTTTATTGTTTTTGCTTTAAGCAGTTGTCTTTAGTGTACTTTATATTTAGACTAATACCGAGTTTTACTCTTACAGAAATTGTAGAGAATCTTTTTTTACCTCAGATGCCTTTTCTTTCATGGAAGAAATATAATATGGCCTTGTAAAATAAAAAAAGCGGCAAGAGACTTGCCGCTTAATAATATGAAAGGATTGCTTAGGTTTTCCGCACCTTTGCGCGAGACCCTGATTGAGGCGCTCAAGAAGGACGCTTTAACCCTTGCAGTCCCATGTGCGCTTCTTATGACGATTTGCTTTCAGACGCTTACTGCGTTTGTGCTTATTCATCTTGAGTCTGCGCTTTTTCTTGAGATTTGCCATATTCTTATTCTTGTTTGATGAAAATTGTTTAAAGAAAAAGAGGTTTTCACTTTTTTGGGGATTGTCAAAGAAAAAATTCTAGTTTTTGCGCGTTATAGGCTAAAAGCATTTCTCTTGAGACATAAGAACTTATTCTTTGCCGTCATCTATTTCGGTAGTTTCAGACTCGTCTACAATAATAGCTCCAGGCGAACATTTTATAATTAGCGGATCTTTTCCCAGCACTGTTGCCGCCTGCGCTGCCTTTACATATTCAGCTGAAGCGTTTATTTTCTCTGCTGCTTCTGAGTCCGACAAAGGACGCGCTCTCCATATCGTCAGCCTACTCTTGTCAACCTCGTCCGTAAAAGCCCCTGGAAACGGTTTTGATAAGGCTCTTACCATGTTGAATACTTCCCTTGAAGTCTTTTTGAAATCTATCCTACCGTCTTCAGGCTTGCGGCGCCCGAAATACGACGCCTTGGATTCGTCCTGCTTTGTTAGATTTGGATTCCCATTTAAAAGAGAGGGCAGGGCTTCCCTTAAAACTTCAACAGCGGCTTTGGTTATTCTCGGCTGAATTTGCCCGACATATTCGTCTGCACCAAAGTCGACCCTTTTTTGCAGTACTATATCTCCAGTATCAAACCCCTCCTCCATGACGTGCAAACTAACTCCACCATGGTCTTCGCCATTTATTATAGCCCAATTTAACGGGGCTCTGCCTCTGTATGACGGCAAATAGCTGCCATGCATATTATACGCCCCAAGACGGGGTATGGAAAATATATCCTTGGGAATAAAATTTCTGTAAAATAAAGACAGCAAAATATCTGGCTTCAGCGATGAAACCAACTCTGTCCACTCGGCAGACTTCAGGCTTTTTGGCTTATATACAGGTATGTTTCTCTCCAAGGCTATAGCCTCTGGAACGTCGAACCAATGTGCCTCGTGGGGGTCGGTATCGTGGGTAAATACCGCAACAACTTCGCATGGGCTGTCGAGCAATAGCTTCAGGCACTTTGTGCCGACATCGCTAAACCCGAAGAAAACCACCCGCGGAAGATCTGTGCACTTTCCCTTGCTCATTCCTTGTCAAATCCGACTGTCTCTTTTAAAACATAGCGCGGCCTTGCCTGCACAACCTGGTATATTCTTCCCACATATTCTCCCATTATGCCTATCCCAATTATGGCAACACTTATAAGGAAGAAGAGTATTGAGAACAATGTAAATACTCCGTCCGCCTCAGATCCAAAGATAAACCTTCTTGCCATCAACAGAATAAACAAAAGCAATGAGCCTATTGCCGATAAAAATCCAAAGAGCGTAAACATCTGAAGCGGAATAACCGTAAAACCGGTTATCAAGTCAAAGTTTAGTCGTATCAGTTTATACCAGCTGTATTTGCTCTTGCCCGCCTGCCTTGCGCAGTGGTCAACCTCTACATCAATAGGCCTCGACGCAAACGTATATGCAAGGGCCGGTATAAAAGTTGATCTCTCCCCGCAATTTACTATCGCTCTAACTATATTGCTCTTGTAGGCACGCAGCATGCATCCCTGGTCTTTCATTGAGATGTTTGTCATGTTTTCGCGCGCAAAGTTTACTATCTTTGATGCGTAGCGCCGCGCAAAGGAATCTTCCCTTTCCTTCCTGTATCCTCCTACGGCATCGTAGCCTTCGTCTATTTTCTTTATCAGTTTTGTGATTTCCTCGGGCGGATTTTGCAAATCTGCATCTAAGGTAACAACTATGTTGCCCCTGCATCTTTCAAATGCTGCTATCAGGGCGGTGTGCTGCCCATAATTGCCGTTGAAATCAACCAGCCTTACAACATCGGGGCGTTTGTCGTAAAAAGATTTAAGTATATTCCAAGAGTTGTCCTTGCTGCCGTCATTGACAAAAATAACCTCCCATTGGCGCCCGATGGCGTCCATAGTTTTGCAGAGCCTTTCAAAGAGAGGTTCCAAATTAGACTCTTCATTATACACCGGAATTGCCACCGAAATATCCATAGTTATCTCTCAAAACTTATACCCAACCGATGTCAACCGTAATATTTTTCCTCAGTCTCTAAATTATTCTGATTTCTCCTTTCCACTTACGCATCTTCCATGCTTAATAAATTTGTTGCAATACGTTGGGCTTTATTCCATAAATTATGTGAGTCTTGCCAAACTGAAGAAAGGCTGTTTTATGCGGCGTTATTTTAGTTTGTCGAGCGGTGTGGAAAATCATGAAATCGGAAATACTTTTTCAATTGCCCGAGTCCTTGAAGATTTTTTCGGAATTCTTCGATCCTCAGGCTGCGCCGTGGGAATGGGTGGCAAATATAAAAAAGGCACTTGCGTCTATTGATTTCTCAAAGTACGAGTCTAAAAAAGACATACCCAAACATGTGACTGTTGACGGCGATGTATTCATTCATCCCAGCGTAAAGCTTCCCGCATTTGCCCATATTTCCGGTAGGGCATGGATAGGCGCCAATACTGAAATTCGCCCGGGAGCCTTTATTAGAGGTTCGGTTATCATAGGGGAAAATTGCGTTGTTGGAAATTCCTGCGAGTACAAAAATTCCATTCTTATGGACTATGTTCAGACTCCGCATTACAATTACGTTGGAGACTCTGTCTTGGGAAACCATAGCCATCTTGGTGCTGGAGTAATCTGTGCAAACTTGCGCCTCGACCATGAGAATGTAATGGTTACAACTCCAGAGGGCAGAAAAAATTCTGGGCTTAGAAAACTCGGTGCAATTCTAGGCGATTATGCCGAGGCCGGGTGCAATGCCGTACTTCAACCCGGAGCCATTCTGATGAAAAAGGCCTGCGTGCTTTCCTGTGTGCCATTTGCAGGGCTTCTTGAAGAATCAACCGTGGCATCTACAAAGCAAGTTATAAGAAGATTCCCCAGAAGAGGTTTCTGAGAGATCTTTTCTCTATTAACATTCAGAAATTATTCCCCCCATTTCATCTAAGGTGTTTTTTTCGTCTTATTTATTGGGG
>CALXQW010000018.1 GCA_944390805.1 uncultured Opitutales bacterium
AGAAATGTTTTATTTGTAAGGGTGTTTAAGAAAGACCTGTCGTGGCTGACTATTATCACTGCGCCATCGTACGAGCGCAAATAGCCCTCGAGCCACACAACAGACTCAAAGTCCAAATGGTTTGTAGGCTCGTCAAGCATCAGTAAAGTTGGACGCTTCAGCAGAAGTTTAGCAAGAGCTATGCGCATCTGCCACCCCCCGGAAAATTCGTTGCACGGCTTTTTCATGTCGCTTTGGGGAAATCCCAAACCGTGCAAAACGCGTTCTATCATGCTGGGCAGACGGCGCGCGTCCATATCATCAAGAGCAATTTCTAGCTCTCCTATGGTCTCGAGAGCCTGTATGTACTCCGGACTGTCGGCAGGTTCATTTTGGACTATCTCACCGGCCTCCGATATGCGCCTTCTTATGTTTAAAATATTGTCGAACGAGCTCTCCGCCTCCTCGTAGAGAGGCAAAGTAGACGAATTTATGATATCCTGCGGCAGATACCCTACACTCACATACTTCGCAAAATCTATCCTGCCAGAATCTATCTGCTCAAGCCCCGCAAGAACCTTTAGCAATGTGGATTTACCAGCTCCGTTGGACCCAACAAGACCTATGCGATCGCGCTTGTTTATGTTCATGGAAAATCCATCGAACAACTTTCGGGCGCCGTAGCTTAAGGTTATGTCGGTGAGGCAAATCATATCTAAAAACCCATCTTTGAATAAGAAGAGCGCCTATCCTGTCAAGTTATTAGCCCGTAAATTAAAAAAGAATAAATATGGTATAAAGGCTATTTTCCCATACATCAACATATCTAATAGATACATCAAGTTCCAAATAAAATTCAAAATACCAATAAAAAACAATAATTAAAATCTAAACTTTTTTAAAGATTATGCTTGGCATATAGGAACTAAAAAAACATGATTAGACAACTATTCATCAACCGAAAAACAACATATTATATATGAAAAAACTCATACTAACAGTTATCGCATTCGCCTTTGCGTTTGCGGCACAGGCTCAACAGGGAGGAAAAAGATTCTTTCTCGAGCCTGCCGACTTCGTTTTGGCAGACTGGGTTATATCTGGCTACAATGGCCAAAGGGTAATTACTACAGAAAGTTCTAATTCTGAGCCTTTCCTATTGGTTGAGATTCCTGGAGGTGGCGAAGGAGCATACAATGTATGGGCTTTTGGCTGCGATTTTGAAAAACAGGCGCCGGGAACGCGTTCCTTCAAAATAACGGCAAATGAGGAAGAAACCACTGGAATGGGAGGAACCCATTTAAAAGACGGCTTTGCATGGCAGAACTTAGGCAAGCTAAACCTAAACAAAGGATTAAACAAAATAACAATAAAACGCGTTGGCATGTTTCCACGCTGCGCTGCCATATGTTTTACAAAAGAAGATTCATTTACACCAAATGGAATGAATGCCAGCTTGGGGGCAAGAAAACACGCGCGAGTTAAAGTTTTAAGTACGGAATCTGCCGTATTTGAGAGCGAGTTTTCAAAGATGCCCGCTCTGAAGAGCTTTGAGGGCAACAAGCGTATAGGCATACAAAATAAAGACATAAGGATACTATTCACTCAGAGGATAGACGATAAGGGCAATAAGTTTTTTGAAAGAAGCGTTGAGCTTTTCAAAGATGGCAAATGGATAAAGCGCCCAGATTTTAAAGACGAATATTTCTTCCTTGGTTATGAGGCTGAAGACCCGAAGTACGACGATTTCTACTTCTCTTCATGGAAGCAAAACGAAGGCATAATGCGCATAAAGACAGATTCATACAATCTTGAGGCAGAAGCTGGTTCCGATTATCCGTATGCGCCGCAAGAGATGTATGTAATGAGGCCAAAGAATATAGAGCGCATATCAGACAGATCTTTGAAGCTCGATTTGGGCGACGGTGCAAAGGCCATACTAACCTTGGCTGAAGATTCGCCGCTGATAAAGTACGAATTTAGCGCGCCTATAGAAAAAGATGGCTGGTATACATCGGGAATGACAGGCTTCAGCAAAATAGAGCGCAACAGCGCAATAGCAACGCAGATGCCGCCGCTCTTCCAGATGAGAATGACTATGAAAACGCCAAAACAGCTTGGTGTTCGCTTTATGTCTCAGCCGCTCAGTTTGGTGCAGACAAACGACAATGGCAACATTCCATATACGAATGTGCTTATTGCCGATCCGGATAAACTTCCGTCGGAGGAATGGTCGTGGAGGCGCAGCTCGCTTTACGGATTCTCGCTGGCAAGTCCCGACAACAAAGTTCAGCCGGCAATATTCCAGCCCGTCATGGGAGGAAGAGGCTCCTTTAAGAAGGCTGGAGAAACTATCGAGAGCTCATGGTACGCACTTTCAGTGCCCGGAACATGGTTTGACGCAATAGCCTTGGCAAATGAAAAGCTTCTTCCGGCCGGAGAGTTTGTAAGGGAAAGTTTCGACACATCATTTTCTGACGCGGCAGCCAACCTTGCTGCGTTCTTAAAGAACGAGAGCGCAAGCGGCTGGAGCAGGAAGTACAAGGGCAGATGGAATATTGAAGACAAAACTCTTGTAACGCATTCATCGCCTCTTACAGAAATAGAAGTTGCGCTTCTTACAGACGACGAGGAATATTACAAGAATATATCCCTGCCTACCATAGAATATACGCTTACACGCCAGAGTTCGCACTTTGCTCCGCGCAAGGAGCGCAGTCCGTATTCTCCAACGCCTTATGCAATGTCTGTTCCTTCCAACATGTGGAAGGCTGATTATTATGCCGGAGTAAACAGGCTTCTTGGGAATACAAACCCATGGTTTGATGAATTTACCGTAGTAGATTTGAACAAGATAAATATGTATTCATCACAGCCAGGCTGGACGCAGCTGTTCGGTTTATGGCTGGCAAATCCGTCTGACGAATTGCTCAAGAAGACATGCGAGCTGGTCGATCAATGGCTGGACAAAGCCTTCTTTATGTGGAGCACCAATGAGGCTGACTACAGCGCATTTGCCAATGTTTCATTCTATCCATACTGGTGGTATCTGCCCGACTTGTACGAAGCTACAAAGAACCCGAGATATTTGGATTTCGCCCGCCGCGGTGCATTCCACACTCTCGCCGCGCAGTGGGCATATCCGCGCCCAAGCAAGGGAGAAATTACAATAAACAAGGGCAACATAGTATCGGGCATAGGCCACATTTGGTGGAGAGATGCTGAGAGATACAGGCTCGGATCCGACACCCAAGAGGCTGCCCGTGCTTTAATAAAGGATAACCCTCTGCTTAAGGTGGGTGCAGGTACAGGTAAATACATAGTTAAAGAAAAGAAGATTCCCGATGCCAAGAAGGTATCGCGCATAGGAGTGGGCATGGAACAGCCAAGCACATTCCGTTGCGGTGGCGATTACAACGATTTCAACATACTCATGCCAAGCTGGTCGGCGGAGATGTTAAAGACCTATCAATATTCCGGAGACGAGATTATCCGCAAATACTCTCGCCACGCAATAATAGGCCGCTACGCCACATTCTTTGGCTACTACATATGCGACTACACCGATTTGCCGCACGATCCGGACTACTCTACGCGTGGTCCAGACATCACCAGCTATTACTACCATCATGCGCCCTGCCATTTTGCGCAGACTTTCGACTATCTCATGACACAGTTTGAGATAGCCTCAAAGGGAGCTGTAAAATTCCCCTATGTGCGCCAACAAGGATACGTATGGTTTACCGACAGAATCTTTGGGCAGAACGGCAAGGTTTACGGGGACGAAGCAAGAATATTGCTGGATAAAAATGCCGTCAGGCCGAGCAGCCCCAAGGTTAGCACTCTTGGAGCCCGCGCAAAAGACTACATATACGTAATGCTCCTAAACGATTCCGAGGACGCCCGAGAGGTATCTTTAGACTTCGACGCCCAGAGCAAGCTCATGCAGGGAGCAAAGACAGACGTTCCCGCAGAGCTTCTCGATGTAGACGGCAAGCCGGTAGGATCTTTACAGTTCTTTGGAGAGAAGAAGATAAAGATGCCGCCCTACGGATTCTTCCTTGTAAAGATTCCAGCGGAGAGCAAAGAGATAGCCAAAAACATTCCTCCGATATCGGAAGGCGGCCACATAAAGAAGGAAAAGGCAAGCGAGACATTCGGAGATATGCACGCATTTAGGATTCGTTCGCCATTTGGCAAAGACTCCCTATATGTAATGATGACAGGCGGAGTTGAGACAAAGGCAAAACTCACCGTAGAGATGAGCTCTCCATCTGCGCAGAAGATAGTATGCGACGAATTCCCCTATGAGATAAGCGTCTATCCGCTTCCTATGGACAAGCCCATAAAGTTCAAGGCAACCATACAGGAAGAAGGCAAAGCACCTGAGGTTCTTGGAGAATTTGAGATGAAGCCTTAAAAGGGCGAGTGAATCTTATCTCGGATAAAAAATAAATATTTTCCGGGATAAAATTGGCTTGGATTTCAGTTCAATTACAGATATACAAACGCTATGAAAATAAGACATTTCATGGCGTTTTTTTGTGTCTGCGCAGTTTTAGCACAACAGTTGCTTTGTGGAGAAGATAATATAGAAATAAGTTCAAGTTATCCGGGAGGAAACGCAATAGTTGAAAATATAGATCAAGAATCTAACACGGTTGAAATAAGACAAGACATGAGAGACACTAAGCCGTGGTGGTTCTATTGGAATTTCAAAGCAAAGAATATAGGCGGTAAAACAGTAAAATTTAAGTTTGTGGATAAGACCAAGCCATGGAGGGTAATAGACGCTTTTGGTCCGGCAATAAGTACGGACGGCGGTAAAACATGGAAATGGCAAAATCCAAAGGAAAACACTGCCGTCAATGAGTTTTCCTATACCGCACCAGAGGGTATAAACGAGGCGCAATTTTCATATTGCATACCCTATTTATACTCAGATTTTGAATTGTTCGCAAAGGAGTTTGAAGGCAAAAATGGCTTTAAAGTAGAGCCTTTTTGCAAAACAAGGCAAGGCAGACAAAATTTTTGCATAAAATTAAATGAAAGTTCTGCAAAGGAAAAGCCGAGAATATTTTTAGCATCGCGCCATCACGCATGCGAGGCAACCGGCTCATATGTACTCGAAGGTTTTATGAGAGAGCTATTTTCAGATTCTGAAGAAGGCAAAGCCTTACGCAGTGCCGCAGAGTATTTTATAATACCCATGATGGACTTGGACGGTGTTGAAAACGGCGATCAAGGCAAAAGCCGTGTTCCGCACGACCACAACAGAGACTATATAGATACCCCCATATACCCGAGTGTTGCCGCCGCAAAGAAAAAGCTTCTGGAATGGGAAAGCAGCGGAGGAACCGACATCATCATCGATTTCCATTCGCCATCGATAGGATCAAAATCTAAGGACGGTAAAACATTTTCCATAAACAGCGTAGTTTTTCTGCCCGGACAGAATGATTCTGAAAAGGAAACACAACAAAGACTGTTTAGCGAAATTTTAGAGGATATAAACACTTCGGAACTGCCATTTTTGGCATCAGACTTTTTGCCTTTCGGGAAATCGTGGAATAAAGATCCGCACACGACGGGGCTGGCAAAATACGGAGCAACACTCAAAGGCACAAAATTATCCACAAGTTTTGAAACCCCCTATGCCACATGCCGCGGCGTGAAAACTTCAAAGGAAAACTTAAAAGAGTTGGGCAGATGCGTAGCAAAAGCTCTTCTAAAATATATAAAAACTCTTCAGTAAAAACAAATGGCAGAAAAATTATTCCAACGCATAAGAGGAATTCTCTTAAGCCTTCTAATTCTTCTTACCGCGCAATACCTATGTGCTGATAATTCAGAATTTCTCAAAGTTTGCATTGTGGCAAATTCGGACATAAGTGGCTCTGCCGATCTGGCTGAGAAATACGCAGAGGCGCGAAATATTCCCAAAAGAAACATAATAGCCCTTCCAATGGGAAAACAAATGCTTGTGAAGCGCAACTTTTACAATGAGAAAATTGCGCTGCCCATATTGGAAGGTCTTGCAAAGCTAGGCCTGATAAACGCCGTAAAGAAAAGCCAAAATGCGAAGGCTGCAACAGACTATGTGTTTTTGTCATCGGATATAGATTTTCTTGTATTGTGCAAGGGAGTCCCCCATGGAATAGCTTCTTCAGATCCGCAAATATCGCAGATGAGAGGCGGAAAAGTATCTTCAAAATCAGATGCAGCTGCGGTTGATTCAGAGCTTTCAATGCTGCTGCAGGGAGAATATCAGTTGCCGGGGCCAAGGAGCAATCCGCTGTACAATAATACGTCCAAAGACGCGTATAAACCGCTCATGATTCTGCGCACTGCCCGCATAGATGGTCCATCTTTCAAAGACGCAGAAGCAATATTTAAGCGCGCAATATTGGCCGAAAAACGCGGATTCATGGGTAGAATATACATAGACAAGGCTAAAAAAGGCGGCGCAGACTCATGGCTTGAGTCTTGTGCACAAACCGCAAAGGCTTTGGGATTCGACACCGATGTAGACGAATTAGCCACACTTATGGGCTATTTCGACAGAAGAGACGGCTTATGTGCGTATTTTGGCTGGTACATAGCCCATCCTAAGGAATATTTTGCAAACAAATCTCTGCACTTTAATGAAGGCGCGGTAGGATTTCACATATATTCGTACTCGGCACTTAACATATCATATCCGTCAGAGTGGGCGCCAGCTTTAGTATCGAGAGGAATGAGCGCAACAGTTGGCAATGTTTACGAGCCATTTTTAGGCACTACGCACAGGCCGGATATATTCTTTAAAAATATGTCTGAGGGCAAAACCGCAGGAGAGGCGGCCTATGCGGCGCTGCCGTCGCTAAGCTGGCAATCTATATTTATTGGAGATCCATTGTACAGACCGTTTGCAAAAACTCTCGATGAGCAAATTTCCGATGTGGACTCTGGAAATTTCTCTCCGGAATACGCCTATGCTATCATAAGAAAAATAAACCTTATAGAGTCAGAAAGCGGAACTAATGCGGCACTGGAATTTGCGCTGAAATACACAGACAAGTTTCCATCTTTGGCATATTCTTACAAGGTGGCTACTTTATACATGAAAATTAAAGACAAAACTTCGGCGATGAAAATCATTCTGCCATTTTTCGATGGAAGAAAATTGAACTTTTCAGAACAAACCCTTGCTTTGGACATAGCAAAGAACTTTCTATTTCCAAATGGAGCGTACAAAGAGTGCGCAATTTTTGGCAAGAAACTGGTGGAGGAAAATTCCGAAGATAAAGAGTTTTTAAAAGCAACCCTACCCTTTTTTATAGATTCCGCAAAAAAAGCCTCCCTTGATGTGGAAGCAGAATTTTTCGAGAATAAACAAAACAGCCTAAAAGAAAACATTGGAAAATAGAGCAAAAATCATAAGAGTTAACATTGAAATAAACATCTTTTAAATAGGCTTGAAGCCTTTGGAACAAAGGCGCATAAAGAAATGCCTATATTTTCATGGCAAAAATACACATTGTCATATTTGTTTTTTTTGCGTTGGCCTGCATGGCGGCTTACGCTTCTCCCCGCGCGGGGTTTCCCCATGCAAAAGGCTCTCTAACGCTTATAGACGCAGACTACTGCAATAAACTGGCAATATTAGTGTCTGACAAATCAAATAAGAATGAACTCCGCGCGGCGGAAATAATCTCAAAAAACATATCAAGGCTCTCAAAAGACAGCTTCAAGCCAAAAATATTTACGTCAGAAAAATATTTGGACGGGCAAGAAACCGTTCTGAAAATTGCAAAGAACACATCTTCACCTAAGCTTTCACCGCGTTTAGACGATGTATCCGACGCCAAAACCTTTCTTTATAAAATCGGGCAAAGGAATATAGAAATCATATATCCGCAATATGGCGACGAGCTCCGCGCGGCTGGAATATTCCTCGAAAACTTTCTGGGGTTTAGATTCTTCACTCCCCATGAAGCCCCAGAACTGCCGAGAGAAAGAAAAATATCTTTGAGATTTGGAACTTTTGCAATAAGGCCGTCTTACGCGGCGGCAGTTTTGGATTTTCCAGGAACAGACAGTGAAAAAACATTTTTAAAAATAATAGGAAGTAGCGACGAAGCCGCCGCATATATACACTCTCCGCAAGTTTTTCTAACGCCAGATGTATATCTGACTCGTCCGGATTTCTTTGCCTCTCAGAATTTCAAAAGGCTTTCCCCTAAAGACTATCCGCAAGTTCAGCCCGACTTCATGAATTTCGACCTTCCCTGGTTTTACGCGCAAAAGGCGGACGAATTTTTTAGGGATAATCCGTCCAAGCGGGCATTTTCTGTTGTTCCGTCGGACTCGGACATATACGACGACTCCAGCAGAACCGCAGACAGAATAAATGGATACTACGAATCTTTAAGAAACTATTCCGATGTTGTATTTGAATTTACAAATTCAGTAGCCTACATACTTTCCAAGAGGCATCCCGACAGGTTTGTCTTTGCGCTTGCCTACGGCAACCATAAGGCTGTTCCTAATTTTAAATTGTACAACAACATAATAGTTTATATAACTTCCGACCGCTACGCAAATTTCGATGAGAAAACCAAGCTGTCTGACAAAAAGCTCATAACCCAATGGTCCAAAAGCGGCATAGGAGCACTTGGCCTGTACGACTACAACTACGGATGCGCCTACCCCGTTCCCCGCTACGCTCCTGGGCTCATAGCCGATGGCATAAAGAATGCCTACTCTTGTGGAGCCAGATTTTACCTATGTGAATTTTCTCCATTTTATGCCTACGACGCCCCAAAAATGTGGATAATACGCTCTCTATTAAACGATATAAACGCAGATGTAAGAAAGCTTGAAGATGAATTTTTCCACCTCTATTACGCGGAGAGTTCAGAGGCTGTAAAAGAATTTTTTGCCGAGGCTGAAAAAGTATGGACAAGCCGAAAAGATAAGCCACGTTGGCTGGGGTATTTCAGAAGGGAATCCGTATGCGAACTTTTCGGCAACGAATCTATACGCAATATGGATTCTGCCATAAAAAAGGCGCTATCGCTGGCAGAAACTAATAAGACAAAATGCCGCATTATGGAGTTGAAGGATGCCTTCGGGCTTACAAAGCTGTGCATTAAGGCGTATCGCACAAAAAGAGAGATAATAAAAAATCCATTGGAGACAAAAAGCGATGCTCTAAAATTCCTAAATGATGCAGAAATCCTAAACTTTCTAAATTCGGCAAAGGAAAATGCCGCACGCGGAAAAATGTTTTCGGACAGCGGATATTACTTTGGGCAGGCGTTTTTGGGAAGAAATTCAAATCCGATTGAGTCTAAAGCAATTCAGCTGATGAAAAATAAATCTCTATCGGCCGACAGCAATATTGTAAATCGGCTCAGAAAGATTTTAGGAGAAGAAAAATTCAAAAAGTTATCTGTGCTTGTCTCTGATGCTCCAGATTTTTTTGCGAAAGACTTTGCAAATCCGCAAAGCTCTTCTGAAGGGAATCTGCCCAAAGGCTGGATAAGATACGCATGCACGAGCGAGAATGCCGTTGCAAAAATAGACGACAACTTTCCTACAACTCTTGTGTTTAAGAATATATTAAATGGCGGAATAGTTAAAACAATACCTTGCCTACCAGAACGCTTATACGAGTTTTCGTCAGATATTACCGGAAATTTTACAGGAGGGGCACTGTGCTATTTGAGAATGGTCTTTACAGATAAAGAGGGGAAAGTATTGCATGCAAAGACACTGGAAATTCCGAAGCTTGAGGGTGAATGCTTTCAGGCATCTATTGCGGAAATTTCCCCAAAGGAGTCAAGCTCAGTATCTGTAGGAATATTTTTTGTAAATCTCCTTAAGGGAGATTTCTCAAAAGTAGAGAACCCTTCTCTTAAGATGTTTAGCCCCGGTGCACTTGACTCAGATAAAGAAAATAAATAAATTTTCAATCAATGAAAAGATTCCTGAAGACAACCTTGTATTTTGCCGCCATTGCCATAGCAGTTTTACTTTGCGCATATATATATCTTCTTCCGGAACATAGCGCGCAGGACAACATAGAGCTTGCCCAGGCTATATTTTGTAGAAATGCCGCAAAAAGCGCGCGCACTGATCTTATACAAAGGGCAATAGACACCGCAAAAAATCCATATTACCTCTCTGACATGTATTCCAGCCTTGCCCTTGCGTCGGAACTGAAGGGAGATATGAAAGGACGCAACAATGCCCTTCTGAAAATATCGCACCAAAAGTTCATGTCGGATTATTTCTTTCAAAGTGCGCTTTTAAAGATAGGCTCGGAAAAATTCTCGGACGTGGACAAATCAAAAGACGAATGTGTTAAGGCCATTGCAAAAGTGCCTGCCGGAGCAAGAAAATCTGCCGTCTTGTTTGCATATGCCATAAAGCTTAGGCAAATTTCCTTGTCTGAAGAGGCTAACTCCTACTTAAAGGCGGCAGCCGATTCATTTAAAAGAGAAAATAACCCTGCCGTCAGGCGCGCTTCGGCAAAAATAATTGCCGAGATGGCAATATCATACAAAGCTCCAGACGTATTTATATTTGGCATATCAAATATGACGCATGATGAAGACAAGCTATTCCTTATGTGCCGTGGCGCTTCGGAGCCGTCTTTTGAATCTTCCCTGCGGGCGTTTTCAAAGGCAAAAAATCTCTCCGGAAACGAAAGAGCCCTTGCTCAGCAAATAGGCCTGCTTCTATCATCAAGCGCAGACCTAAGAAACGAAAATCTTGGCAAATACGAATTTGGTATGAAATATTTTGCCGTTGGAACGCGTTTTAAATGGGGTGTAAAGAACTGGAACAAATACTATTATCCAATAGGCTGCGCACACGCCCACTTTCTTGGGAAGGACAAACTCAGAGACTACTTTGCAAACGAGGCCACAAGCAAAAATTTTGTGGACGGAATGAAATTTAACGGCATGAATTATTGCCGCTATCTCACAGCAGGCTTGGCAAATGCCGGCATGAGGAAACGAGCTTTGGAGACATTGCTCTCAAGAAAATCCGCGGCGGATTCGGCCTCTATCCTGCGTTCAAATGCCGAGATATTGTCGGCAGATCCAAAATTCTTGGACGAACTCTTTGCTCAAACCGCAAAGCTTAAACAACGCATAGAATAATAATTCAATTAGCATCTAAGTTGCTGATTTTAAGGAATAATAATAACTCTAAGTTCTTCTATTTGCCCGTTTAGATCCGCAAACCTGCCGCGTTTACAGCAAAATAGTAATTAAGCATCTTCTTTCCGCAACAATTCTGCAACAACACTTCCAAGCAACTTATGCTCAGCCTCATGGACCCTTTGCGTCAGGGTATCGAGAGTATCTCCGTTAAGCACGTCAACCTTGCTTTGCGCTATTATACATCCGCCATCGAGCTCGTTTGAAACGTAATGGACTGTGCACCCAACAGAGTGTTCTCCGGCTTCGAAAGCGCGGCGTATGGCGTCTTTGCCTTTGTAAAGCGGCAATAAGCTTGGATGAAGATTTATCATGCGCCCCTCAAATTCTCCGACAAGCGAAGCTGGCATAATTCTCATAAATCCGGCAAGAACTATAAGCGACGGATTTATACGCTTAAGCTCTTCCAATAAAAAATGTTCCGCAGCTGAAGAAATGCGGGCAGCTTTTTCTCCCGGATTAAAGCACATATTCCAAATTTCGGCGTCTCGCGCAAGTTTAAGCGCCCCAGAATTTGGGTTGTCGCTTATAAGAAAGAATCTCACTTTGCCAAAACGTCCATCTTTTGCCTGCCTGAAAAGGCTTCCTGCGTTTGACCCCGCACCGCTTGCAAATACAACTATATTTCTCATGAAAACTATTTATCAACACGCCTGCTAAACCCAAATGCTTTTGAAATAAACGACGCCCCGGCAGAATCAAGCTTGGCGTTGAAGTTATTCCAGAATTCGTCTACACTCAGATTCCTACATGAAAAGTCAAAGGAGATATCCTTCTGCCATTGCACGCTGTCGGCCTCCGTTATATTTTTGTAGTCGTAAGAGTCTATCTTTACCCGGACATATTCCAATCCATCGGGATAAGGCTCTGTGAACAATCTCATGCCGGAAATAAAATTCCTTAGATTATAATCGTTCTCAATATTTATTATGCAGGAGAGCTTGCCTATGTGGCAATCAAAGCTCTTTATCCGCAAAACTCCCTCCGCAAAAAAATCGAAAAACGAAATTTTTAAGCGCAAATACGGCGCGTTTATAAAACTTGAATCTCCAAATCCTGATGAATTTTCAATAACCAGATTTCTAAATACACATTCACCTGTATATATGTTTACAAATGAATCTTGCGGATTCATTGAAAAACCAGTTTTCTCAGCAATTTTGTCGCAGAAAACCCCGGGGAAATACAGCCCAAATAAGAAAAATGCTAAAACTGCACAAGATGCAACAATAAGAGCACCGGAAATAAGCACTGCAAATATAAAACTTAGCGGATTCCGCTTTGCGCTGCCAAGCATGCGGCTTATTAGTCGAGATCTCACGCAAAGTCCTCCGTAATTATAACTTTTGATCTCTCCACGGCGACAAATTCACACTCCTGAGAATACGAAAGCAGCATTGTGTCGAAAGTTCTAAATTCACCGCCGTCCTGAGTCTTTAGCATGCCAGAAATTACTGTCAATATTCTCGGCTGCACATTAGCCTCAAAAGAAAGCCTATCTCCTGTTTCGAGAATGCGCACATACTCCGTAAAATGTTCAGACCTACATATGACACCGTCCTCAATCCTTTCAACAAATGCCCCGCCAGAAGAAAAATTTATGGTCTCTATAGACTTTTCAACATGCAACGGCCTCGATTTACCGTCGGAATCCACCCTGCCCCAATCGTAAACCCTGTATGTGCTGTCTGAATTCTGCTGAACTTCGTATATCAATGTTGGGGAAATTATAGAATGTATAGTTCCAGCAGGCAGGAATACGCTGTCTCCCTCAGAAACGGAAACCCTCAAAAGAAAATTCTCAAAAGATAAATCTTCTATCCCACTGGCAAAACGCTCTTTTGAAACTCCCTCCTTAAGGCCAACGATAATATCGGCAATACCGGAATCTCCGCATGAAACTATGTACCAGCATTCGTCTTTTGCCTTGTCTCCATACTTGCGCGCAACACAGTCAGTAGGATGCACCTGCACGCTTAAAGGATGTTCGCAATCAAGCCATTTTACAAGTATTGGAAATTCGTCATCAGGGTTCCACCCCGGCCCCATGATCTCTGCAGACTTGTTCTTTAAAAGCCATCTTAAAGTCTTTCCGGCATAGCATCCGGAAGATACCTCAGATCTTATTGCGCTGTTGTCTGAAAGTTCCCACGTCTCCCCTATTCTTGAGTTCAACGGAATGTCCCTGTGAAATTTTGTACGCAGGGCATTTCCACCCCAGATTCTTTCTATGGGGACGTATTTAAATAATATGGGAGCCATTTATTTTCCGAAAAAATAAATACCCGGCATAGGCTTTCGTCAACAATTTCTTGAACAAAAAAAAGGCGGAATGCGCTAATTGCAAACCGCCCGAAATTATATCATGGGAAAAACACGTTAAGACTTTACCCTTGCAAGAATCTTATTTATGCGCCCAGCCATAGACTGCGGATTCTCCAAAAGTCCGGCAGAAAGGAGGGAATCGTCGAAAAGCTGCTCCAGCACAAGCTCTGCCAGATTCTCATCTTTACCGCGCAATTCATTGAGATTCTTTATAACGTCGCTGCGGGGGTTTATCTCAAATTTTACCTTAGGCTTTGGCAAATCGGCATCTGGATTCATTATCTTCATTATGCGCCTCATCGACGGATTTATAGGATCCGCATTTAACGCTGCGGCAGGGCTTTCCGTAAGACGCGCCCCTGTGGAGACGCTTTCGACCCTGTCGGATCCAAGTTTTGCCTTTATCCATTCGCAAAGAGATTTTATGTCGTCATCTGGCATAGATTCCCCCTGCGCAGCAGGAGCTTCCGGCAATTCTATGTCTGCCGAGTCTATCGCCTCGAATTTCTTTCCATCAAACTCTCCCAAGTTTGAAAGCACAAACGAATCTATAGGCTCGTACAAAAACAACACCTCTATGCCGCGCGCCTTAAACGCCTCCAGATATGGCGCAGACTCTATAGACTCCCTATCGGCCCCGAAAGCGTAAAATATGCTCTTCTGACCGTCTTTCATGCGCGAGACATACTCTTCAAAAGAAGTTTCTTTGCCCTTTTCCAAGCTGCTCGATTCAAAACGCAAAAGTTTCATGAGGGCGTCTCTATGCTCAAAATCCATAGCAGCCCCCTCTTTTATGAAGCTTCCAAACAACTTCATTACCTTTGAGAATTTCTCCGCATCCTTCTTTGCCAGCTCAGACATGTGGCGAACAAACTTCTTCACCACTATGCGCCCTATCTTTGCTACAAGGGCCGAATCTTGCATGCTCTCCCTCGATATGTTCAACGGCAAATCTGCGGAATCAACAACGCCCTTTGCAAATCGCATCCAATCGGGAAGAAGATTTTCTGGATGAGCGTCTATCAACACCTTCTTGCAATATAGGCCAACATCGCACTTAACCTTTCCAAAGCCAAGTCGCTCTCCATTTACAGGCGGTATATATATAAGAGCATTTAGCGCTATGGGAGCATCAGCACTGAAATGAATCCAGTCCAACGGCGCCTCTGAGGTATGCTCACGGAACTTGTAGAAAGCTTCGTACTCATCGGGTTTTACATCTGCCTTGCTCTTCAGCCACACCGGCTGCATGGTCTCAAGTTTCTCCCCGTTAAGATACAGCGGATACTCCACAAAAATGCTGTATTTGTCCAATATGGAACGCAACCTGTATTTGTCTGCAAATTCAAGATAGTCCTTCTTGAGGTGCAAGATGATCTTTGTGCCGCGCTGAACCCTGTCTGACGGAGATATCTCAAACTCTGCGGAACCGTCGCAGGTCCACTGCAAAGCCTTCGCAGAAGGATCGTACGAGCGCGTCTGAACCTCTACCTTGTCGGCAACCATAAATACGCTGTAAAACCCAACTCCAAACTGCCCGATGAGCCTTTCTCCAAGTTCTCCCTTTGACTCTTTCAGCGCCTCAAGAAAAGCCTTAGACCCAGAATGGGCTATGGTTCCAAGATTTTCCATAAGTTCGTTTTCAGTCATTCCAACGCCGAAATCTTCAACCCAGACTGTTCCAGCCTTGTCGTCGCAGCCAACCTCTATTTTTAGTTCCGCATCTGGATCTACAATCTCCTTACCAGAAAGCTTTAGAAAACGCAACTTGCCCGACGCATCGGACGCATTTGAAACAAGCTCTCTTACGAATATCTCCTTGTCCGTGTAGAGCGAGTTTATTACTATGTCAAGCACCTGCTTGACCTCTGCTTTGAATTCGTACTTCATATTAAAAAGATCCTCATCAAAAATATTTTGATATTTATCGGATTTTCCACCGTTTTATAAGAAAAATTTTACGCAACTTCCAACCGATGTAAAAATACATTATAGACAGTACCATACATCGGGTGGCATTGCTTTTAACTTTTGCATTAAAGTTGCCTGTCTTTTGAATCAAGGATTATGGTAACCGGGCCGTCGTTTACAAGCCGCAAAAGCATCATAGCCCCAAATTCCCCACACTGCGGCCTCTTTCCCATTATATCTGCCAATAAGTCCGAAAACTTCTCATACAGTGGCTTGGATATTTCAGGAGGCGCACTACGGTTGAAAGATGGCCTGTTGCCTTTCTTCATATTTCCGTAAAGGGTAAACTGGCTGACGAGCAAAATCTCCCCGCCTATCTGCCCTAAAGATAAGTTCATTTTGCCATCGGAATCCTCAAACACCCTCATTGATACAATCTTTTGAGCCAAATATTGGGCGTCTGATATGCAATCTCCATTTTCCACTGCAAGCAGTACGACAAATCCGGCTCCTATACTGCCTGTCCTTCTATTTTTCCCGTCTTCCACAACGTCAACAGACGCCTCTGAAACTCTCTGCACTACCACTCTCATATAAACTAGCTCCTCATTTGAATTCCAAAACTAAAATAACAGACGCCATCAACATTAGCGCGCCTATGGCTCTACGCGCAAAAGCCCATTTCCCCGCATCGGCGGCCTCGGTATTGCCAAAATAAGCCCCCGCCACCCATACGAGAAAAACCGTCCACAGTCCTCTTGTTGAATACAAGATATTTACTACAACCGCTCCGCCTGGCAAAAGCGACAAGGAAATACAAAAAAGTATATCCTGCACAACTATCATTGGAATACCCACCGCAAGCCATTTACCGCCGCGTATAAATCCCTCAGCTTTAAAATCTCTAATTGCAAACGGCAACATCGGCAAAGACGCCGGAAGCAAAGATACGCTCAATGCCGATATGAAAAACAACACGCCCATCTTTGGCGCAAACATCTGCATTATTACGTCTACTGTTCCGTAAAATAGGCATGTCAGCAATGCCAGAACTATTGTAATAAGACTCTTGTAGCCTTCCTTAGCCCCAGAAAAACCCATAATGAATATTGCCGCCGCACATAAAACAGCACCCCAAATCCAGGCGGAAGGCATAGGCATATCTACAAATAAAAACGATATTGCCGCCACCACGAGAAGCTTTGCCCCCATAACAGGATTCATTATGGAAATATCACCGACATAAACGCAAAGATACGTGCATATCTGTCCGAGAAGAAATAGTACAGTGCACACAAGCACTATCCAAAGCATTCCTGCGGTGTTTGGGTTGTAAGTGTATGCAAGCACAGGCAGATAGACAATAGATACCACAACGTTAAAACAAAAGCACATGGCAAGCGCACCTATGCCAGAAGATGCCGCCCTTTTCAAAAACAGAGAGGCAAGCGCATATAAGAATGCCGCTGCAAACGGAGCTGCGGTAAGGAATGCTTCCATATAAAACTACGCCAAACTAACCTCTACAGAAAATGTGTCGGACTGGCCTGCGCCAACCCAGGAAAGTCCGTTTTTTAGAGATGACGCATTAGGGGGCCCCATCCACGGTTCGACGCAAAAATACGGGCTAAGATCCGACAAAGTCCACACAACAACAGACGTCTGTGGAGCTGGACGCACCTTTGAACCTATCCGAACTGTTATATTTTCCTCTCCGTTCTTCAGGCCGAAAGATATTTTATTGGTTTTAAGACGCATAAATATACGGTTTACCATATTGTCTGAAAACTGCGGAGTTTTTATTGCCTCTGTCTCAATAAGGCTACCGTCGGGAGAGTATAGATACTGTTTTTTTGCGTCTGTATTTAATATGTAGTCTGCCCGGGTTGTGCCTGGGGTCCATGGCAAGGCAAAATAGAAATGGTTGCCTGGAGCCCACGGAATTGGATATGCAGAATTATTTGCAAGAGTCATATCACAAATTAAAGACAACTCGGAAAAGACGTATGAGACGAAAAACTCGCAATCGAACGGATAACATCTGCGCGCCTCCTCGGAAAATACAAGGCGGGAACGAAATCCGCTATCTGAAATCTCAAGAGGTTCAAATACTGATGTCCTTGCAAATCCATGCATTGGCATGGGCCTGACGACAGACGACTTGTCCTTCCAGAAATCAGCCTTGCCATCTGCAAACTGCCTGCCCGCAAACGGAAAAAGAACAGGGTTGCCTCCATGGGCCAAAGCTATGTCTTCATCTTCGCAGGGCGGCAATATTACAGAACGCCTAACTCCTCCGGCAAGATTTACATTCCAAGATAGCAGGCGCGCGCCGCGCCCTATGTCTGCAAAAAATTCCGACGCCCCTATCCGCCAAGAATAACTACCCCTACTTTTAATTTCGGCCATATTTTACAAAAAAGCACCGCTGAAAAATTTTGGCAAACATTTTTGGAAAAATGTCTTGTTAAAAATCTGTCCTATGGGAAAATCCGAAAGAATATGGACATAACAGAATCCATACTTACAGGAGTTGCCCTTGCTATGGACGCCTTTGCGGTATCTGTATGCTTTGCTGCGGCGGCCGGAGGCGCATTGCCAGTGAAAAATTCCCTCTTAATAGCTTTATTTTTCGGTGGCTTCCAGTTTCTCATGCCGGTTTTGGGTTATGCGGCAAGCGAAGTGGCCTACAAATTTATAGAGGAATATTCCCACTGGATAGCTTTCGGCATTCTCTTATTTGTGGGGCTAAAAATGATAAAAGAAGCTCTTTCAAAAGACGAGAACAAGCCAGTCTCAAAATACGCAGATCCGTCCGATCTAAAACTCTTATTCATGCTTGCCGTGGCCACAAGCATAGACGCCTTCGCCATTGGAGTGAGCATTGCATGCAGAAACATACCAATTTGGAGCCCGTCGATTATAATTGGAATTACTACATTTCTAATTGCCCTATTCGGCTGTTTTCTTGGTACAAAACTTGAAAAAATTTTAAAGGGCAAAGCTGAGATTTTTGGCGGAGTGGTACTGCTTTTAATTGCGTTTAAAGTTCTTATTGAAGGCTAATTTTTCTTAAAACCTAAGCAAAAATAAATTGCAAAGGTATGTGAGTGAAAGCGAACAGGCTTTAGGCCAAAATAAAAAACCACATAAAAATTCTTTTTAAGCAGCAACTTTGCATGCCGAACATACAAGAATGCGAATAATTGCACGTTATATGCAATTTTTTATCGAGGAAGATTAGCACGCTCTAAACTGGCTTTTACAAACTTCTTGCTATTTGCAAAAATTGCGCGCAGCGGTGATTGCCGCGCCTATATCTTTTTCTACATCGGATAGTGGAATTCTGCGGCGCGAAGCTGAACATGCGATAAGTTCGTCGTCTATCTCAGAGTTTGAGCATACAATGCAGCGAACTCCCATGACAGATGCAAAGCTTGCCGACATGATGTCAAATACCACGGCGCATTTTACATCTTCAAGAGTTCTTGCTGCCGAAAGAACATCTCTTAATATCTCGACAAATTCCACCTCAGGAAATTCCTCTTTCATTCTCAGGCACAGTTTCTCCACCTTGCCCTTCCCTTCAAATTTAGGAACCAAAACCGCAATTTTAGATGCAGCCGGGGCCGGAGTGTTAAATGGGGAAAAATCCACATCGGCACAGCAGGCAAAACTATTAAAGAAACGCAGGAATGTGTCTCTTGGCGACGACAGTTTTTTTATTATGCATGTTTTTTTGCAAGAAAACCTCTTCTTTAATCCAAATCCGAAAGTCTGAATTGCCCCCAACACCCAGGCTAAAACCCCAGCCTTAAAGCTGCCGTCAAATAGCAGTGTGTAATCTGGAGCCTCCTCCGGAGCCTTGCGCAGCAAAAATGCCGACTTTACAAATCCCCACCCCGTATAGCAAACCGGTTCGACAGAATCGGCAATGCGCATATATTTTACAAACTCGGCATAAGGCCCGCTTACGACCGCCTCAAAACAACTCTCAAAACGCTCGGAACGCAATGTCCGCACAAAAGGAAGAGCCACAAGCAGGCTCTCAAAATCCTCTGGAAGAATAAGCTCAAAATGTGTATTTCTAGGAATGGAACGCATATTTTTGCGTTCTGCGTCGGCCTTTAGATAATCAAGCCTGTGCCTTATTGAAAATAGGCAGCCGCCATGGTGCATATTCCATTTACCGTGCATCCAAAGCCAATCTGCCCGCAGATTTGGATCTGTCTTAAGGGCATTTTCAAGCCACATATCGGCCCTTATGACAACATCTTGCGCATTGTGCGAATCTGTAAGGTGCTCTCCGTCTATAATAGACTTCCAAAAACCTGTGCGGCGAGCATAACAGATGTAGGTATCAGCCTTGAAATTTTCGGCGAGCATTCCGCTCAGCCCCGAAGACGACGTTATTCTGTCAAAAAGATACTTTACCGCACCAACGCTTCCCGCATTCTGATCGAATAGTATCGCCACGCAGCCGTTTGACCTGAGGTAATCAAAAGCCTGGCTTAGCCCATTTTTCCTCGACAACAAATCTATGCCGAATCTCCCCCTTGTGCTCAAGACCCAATCCTCTAGCCATGGGATATCAAAAGGCCTGTAAAACACGCCCGTTCGCGGAATTTTTCCGCCGAGCAGATGCGGCAGAATAGTGACGGACTCCATCATTGTGAAATGAGGAACAAGCAGAACAACTGGCCTTGGATTTTTTGATATCTTTTCAAATTCTTTTTTTACATAGTCCGACACCGCAAATCTGCGGGCTATTTCGGCATTGTCCATTCTTGGGCTTACCAGAACAAAGAGACCAAGTTCCGCCGTGCGGGCAGCCGACTCCCATGCAAGCTTTCTGACCTCGCGCGATGACAGCGACGGAAAGCTTCTTGCAATATTCGATATCAGCAGCCTTCTGCGCGAACGCATAAAAGTCATTATAAAAAACGCAACAAACAAACATATAAGTCTGTTTGCGCCGTCCGGAAGAGAGTGCAGTATGCGTCCAAGAATATCAACTAAAGTTCTCATCTAATAAAATCTGCTACCTTTAAAAGTTCTTATATAAAATCTGCGATGGAATTTCCCGAGCGTCAATATCAGACGCAGCAATCCCAAAGCGCATTATGTGCCTTTTTTAAGCGGAACATCTTGTTTAAAATTTCCAAAAATCGCAATCCAAATACACGGAGGATTTTTTGAGGTGCGCTCCACCCGGTGAAGCTCATGGGCATCTATAAGAAGGCCATCGCCAGCTTTGAGGGGTACGAGCTTTCCGTTTTTAAAGAGAATTTCGGCCTCGCCGCTAAGCAGCCATACAAGCTCGTCCTGAGGTTGGTCGTAGTAGAATCCGGCAGCAGATGACTGCCCGCAAGATATTATCTTCTCAACACTTATACTTGGGGTTTCAAACATCTTCAGGCAGACTTCGGACAATTCCGACTTCTCTGAAGCATCAAAAAGATTTCCAAAAATTCTCATGGCTAATAAAGAAGATGTTTTTTACGATAAAGTCAATATGAGCAGCCATTCAGATATAGAAAAGACAAATTGCGCCTATGAAAAATCACCCGCAGGCAACCCCATGCCAGATATGGTAAGTACAGATACAGACAAAGACGCGGAGAAAACTTCCGACGCATGAAAAATATTCATATGTTTTTTGTCGGCCTACTCAATATTCGGCGCAATTTTCTTCTTTGCCGCTCCAGCCAACGATGAACTTTTCAAATACATATGCTTTGCCGACACAATAGCGTGCATGTTTTTTGCGGCAGACTTCTTAATAGTACTTTTCAGAGCAGATAAGAAGCTAAAGTATTTAAAATATGGCTGGATAGACATATTATCGGCCATTCCCGGTATTTTTGCGCTGCGGTTTGCAAGAATATTCTACATGTTCAGGAACATTAAACTGCTAAGACATTTTCGATCTTTGGAAAGATTCTCAAAGTTCTTTGCCAATATGGGTGTAAAAGATGCTTTTCTTGGAGTTTTGTGCATGCTATTTATAAGCATTGCTGTAAGCGGTGCATTGGAGCTGCATTTTGAAAAAGACGCACCAAGAGCCAATATATTGAATGCCGGAGACGCCTTATGGTGGGCTGTATCCACTGTTTCAACTGTGGGCTACGGAGATACATATCCGGTCACAACCGGCGGCAGGATAGTTGGAATGTGCCTCATATTTGTTGGGATAGGTCTATTCGGCACATTCTCGGCCCTGACGGCAAGCATAATATTGAAGGGCGGAAGCAAAGCGGAAGAATTGATGTCGGATAGTTCATCTGCCACGCAACCTCTATTTGGCGAGCCGACAAAAATTAATGCGCCTACAAAAAAATAGGTACGAAAAATTGCTTGTATCTCAACTGATTGAAAAATAAAAATTCCAAAATGATAAACATTTTCAGATCCGCATTAAGAGGCAAATTTATATTATTATATTCATCTCTGCTACTTTTGGGAGCTAGCCTTTCGGCCGCAGAGCCTGCCGGACGTTGGGCGGGACATATAAATCTGCGCGGGCTTGAAATACGGCTGTTTTTCAATGTGGAAAAGGACGCCTCTGGCAAATACTACGGAAGCTTCTCAAGCCCCGAACAGGGCGTAAGAGATATGCCCATAAGTTCCATAAACGAATACCCCAACGGAATTTTAAAATTCATCATACAAGATTCATCAGCAGAATTTTCCGGAAAGTTTGAAGGCAACCAAGCATTAAAGGGAACATTCTCCCAGGGAGGTACAGATTTCCCTGTAGAATTGAAACCCGCACCAGCCGGTTCAAAAAATCCGGATAAGTCTATATGCGGAATTTGGAAGGGAAATATGCATGCCTCCGGAAAATTCTTAGATGCTGAACTTGAAATATCTATAAAAGACGACCAATATTTTGCAAATTTCTCCGTGCCGCAAACCTCGCCAAACTCCATGCCAATTTTCGATATGGAAAAGTCTGAAGAGAAAATCTCATTTGCAATGCCCTACATGAAGGCGTCTTTCACGGGGAAAATATCGTCCGACGGAAACTCTATAGAAGGATTTCTCGAACAGTTCGGAATAAAAAATCAGATAAAGCTAAAACGCCAGCAGGCCAAATAGAGCTGGAGCTGCTGCCTACACCACTTAGAATTTAATCCTTTTGCCAATATAGCTTTAAGGCTTCCTCGTATATGGGACCTGATGGATTTTTAGTGGTTTTTATATACTCTCGCAAAACCTTGTGCGCCATGTTGGGTTTGGCTATGTAGATGAGGCTTTTTGCGTCGTATAGGTATGCCCTCGACGCCCAATAATCGAATGGGAAAAACGCAACGTAAACGCGCTCGAAATACGCATGAGCATTCTCGTATTTTCCCTCGGAATACCAAGTCATTCCGGTCTTGTAAATTGCCTCTGCACTTGGGAGCCCCTTAACCTGCTTGCTCATTACAACCTTTAGGTATTCGGCGCGGGCGGCGGCGTATTGCCTCATCAGACGCAAACAATCGCCCTTTAGCAAAATTATGCGGAATATTTCAGACATATCGTCGGGCGCCATGGATTCCGCCTGCGCGAGTAAATTTAGGGCGCCCTCGTAGTCTTTCTTCTCATATAAGCTATGGGCTGCTACATACATAGCGCGCCATGCAAAAACGCTATCCGGTTGTGCAATAGCACGCTGCTCCAAAAACGGCACAACCCAATCGGCCTTGCGTTCCAAGGCAAGATAGTACAATTCTCCAAGGCTCAACTGGGAAATGTCATCTTGCGTGATCTCCGGAAGCGGCTTTGAGGCAATTATTGAAACCCTCATCTTTGCGGCAAGCGTGCCAGCGGAATTCTGTTGAAGAGCAGTCAGCTTAAAATCTTTATATAAGGCGTCTTTTTCAGAGACTGCCATAGATAGAAGATCGCAAGAATCGGCATTTTTATTCTCGGAAAATGCGTCCCACATTTCCCCCAAGACAGATAGCCCGCGCCTAATTTGGCCGGTCTTGAGCAGAGATTTTGCGTAGTACCAAGCTATCATATCTTTAGATGTAAGCACATATTCCGAAAACCCCGGAAGAGACGTGTACAACTTTACGCAATCTTCGTACAAGTTGTTTGAATCCGCAAATTTCCCGAAAGAAACCGCAAGCTCGGCTATGTTGGATTTTGGAGGGTTTGCAAAAGACTCCCTATAAAGAGCTAAGGCCTCGTTCTTATCTCCCGTTGCCGATGCTATGCTTGCGCGTAGAAACAGAGCAAGCCTGTAAGAGGCATCGTCGGAAGGCGGAATCTTCTCAAACATGGCATTTGCGGCCTTATAATCGCCTTCGGAGTAAGCTTTCATAGCAAGCTGAAAGTCTGTCTGCTCAGAACGGCATATTGTTGCGCTGCAGATAAGCAGCGTAGCGCACGAGACTATCAATACAAAACTCTTCATAAATTTTCTCCTTCAGTTAAAACCTCCCTAACCTTGCTTAGAGTCTTTGCACCAGAAAGCGCGCGGCGCAGGTCCTTAAAGCCTCTAAACCCCTTTAAAAATGCGAGAATCTGAGGCAAGGCGCGGGTGAAATCTCCCTCGGATACCCCGTCGATAGACTCCGAGCAAAGCTCTACGGCAAACTCCAAGACCGCCGACAAACGCTCGCTCCTTGACGGCACAATCTCTGGCTGTCCTTCCATGCGCCGTTTCATGTTTTCAAATATCCACGGATTCCCCAAGGCCCCCCTGCCTATCATAAAACCTGAACAAGCAGAAGACCTCATATCATCTCCGGAGAGCTTCTCCGCAGAACCGTTTCCAATCAGCGGTATTTTTAGGCTGCGGGCGCACAAATCTATCATTTCCCAGTCGGCCTCGCCGGCATAGCCTTGGAGCTTTGTTCTGCCGTGCAGGGTTATGGCGCGGGCTCCAGCAGCTTCAAGCAGTAAAGCGGCCTCCGGCACTATGATAGACCTTTCGCTCCAACCAAGGCGCATCTTTGCCGCAAGCGGAGTGCGCTTAAGCGCCGATGAACATGTCGATACAATTTCCACCATTTTGTCCGGGCTTTTTAAAAGAGCGCTACCTGCGCCCGCGCAGACTGCCGTCGGAGCCGGGCATCCAAAGTTTATATCTATAAAATCAGGGCTGAAACGCTCCTCCAAAAACGAGCATGCCTCCGCCATTTCGGAAGGGTCAGACCCAAAGAGTTGTATTCCATACGGACGCTCTTCTTGCGAGAATGAAATCTTTTTCATTACAGCAGCCGCGCCCGACAAAACCGCCCTTGAGTACACAAACTCCGAAACCGTTGCATCTGCCCCGAATTTTACGCATAAACGCCTAAAGGCCGAATTGCTAAATCCGGACATCGGCGCAAGAAAAAACTTTTTTGAAGAAAAATCCATTTAAAATACAATGTGCCCCTGAAACAATTTTACAATATAGACACCCAGATTGTATGAAAAGTGCGCCGCTATACATGGAATTATAGAGCGATTTTTATTCTGCGGAACAAACCTCAAACAATAGAATAAGATAGACAAGGAAAATATTGAAAGGGAAGATATAACTGCATTTGCTCCAAAATGAAAACTTAATATCTTCTCTGCACCTTCAGCCGCGCCGTCTGGAGGCGCATAACTCCAAAAAAATGGGTGAGCAAGGGTAAACAATGCTGAAAAAGCAAATATGCTTGCCACAAGCGCAGTCTTACCTCTGTTTTGAACAACAAAATACCCCCTGAATACAAGTTCCTCAACAAACGCGCTCGAAAACCAAAATACAATGACGTAAAACGGCGCCGACGTCTGGCTTTCTGAAACTCCAAAATAGTATTCCGCAATTGTAAATATGGCAAGAACCGCCAGGGCGCATAAAACACCTGCCGCGCACACGGCCGGCCGACATGCGGTTGCGCCCTCCAATCCGGAAACTTTTCCGCCAAAGTTAGCGCGCAAATCCGATATAAAATTTTTAGCCAGCCACAATGAGGCGCAAAGCATGAGAATGTCTGGTAGAATATCCTTCATTTTTTGGAATTAGATTTCATATGGGTAAAATTTTCAATTTTTTAATTGCGAACGGCGCAAGGAAAGAAACAATACGCGTTTGTTTTGAAAAATAAACCCAATAGTCAAAATATCTTCGACAAGGCGGCTAAGCCGCTATCGGGAAAGATGTCTGCCTTCAAAAAGTTTTTGAAGGCGCAGGCGGCGTCTTTCGAGCCGGAACTGCGGGACCAAGTTAAGGATGCCGTCAGACCTGAGGGAAAGTTCATAAGGCCTATGCTGGTTTTCGCCTCAGCCCCAAAGGAGGCGGACGAAAAGATGCTATGCAGAAGGGCTGCGATTGCCGAGCTTATACATCTTTCTTCACTCATTCACGACGATGTGATAGACAACGCCGATATCCGGCGCGGAGAGCCAACCATAGGCAGTAAATATGGAGCCAAAATAGCCATACTCCTGGGAGACGCAATTTTTGCTCACACTATGACTTTGTCTTTTGAGGAGAACAACTCCGCTTTATCGGCGAAGGCTTCCGCCTGTGTTAGAGCTATTTGCGAGGGCGAGATAAGGCAGACTCTGGCAGATAGAAATGCGGATATTTCCAGGGATAAATACTACAAAATAGTGCGCGGCAAGACGGCGGTGCTGTTTGAATTTTCCTGCTTTATGGGTGCCGAATGCAGCGCGGACAAAGCTTGGATGGAGGCGGCGGAGTCCGCTGGAAGAGAGCTTGGCATAGCCTATCAGATTTATGACGACATCTGCGACTGGGTAAAGTCTGAAGACGAGCTTGGAAAAACGCTCGGTACGGATCTACTCAGCGGCAAGCAGACATATCCGCTAATACTTCTTCTTGAAAAGCTCGATTCTAGGGCTGCAAGAAAACTCTCAAAGGATCTGCGCAATTCATGCGCTTCAAGAGAAGAGATAATTGAACAGATGAAAAAATTTGGAATTATAGACCTTTGCAAGAGAGAATTTTCCAGAAGGGTTGGCTCGGCGCGAAAAATTCTGGAGAAGTTCCCAGAAAGGTCTGAGAATTTGCTTCTTTTCTGCGACGCCATGGACGGGCTTGCCGCCGAAGAATAAAACGGAGGGGGGAGAAAATCCTCTGATATGGGGTTATCGCAAAGACATCTGTATGTTATAGGAGTTTCCCACAATGTGATGCTCCCTGATGAATTGTCTGCATATTCCTTGAAGGCTGATGCTCTCACCAAGGCGTCTGACATCTTAAAAGAATCGGAAGGATTGTATGGGCACTTGATATTGAGCACATGCAACCGCATTGAGTTTTACATAGAGGCTGAAAGTTTGTCTCCCGCAAGAGACGCTGCAACAAAGGCTGCATCGCTTGATGGAGAGCGCGATGCTGGGTCTTTTGATTCTTTCGCGTATGTGAAGACAGACGAAGAGGCCGTAGAGCACATATTCAAGGTTTCGTCCGGCCTTGATTCAATGATGACGGGAGAAACTGAGATACTCGGTCAGGTAAAAAGCGCATATGCCCTTTTTGTACAGAAAAACACATGCACGCCGCTGTTGAACAGGCTATTTCAGAAAGCCATACAGGCTGCAAAGTGGGTTAGGACAAACACCCGCATAGGACGCGGAAAGATAAGCATAGGCAGTGTTGCAAGCGAGCTTGCCGAGAGAATTTTTGACAATCTCTCAGAGGTAAAGATTCTACTGATAGGAACAGGCGAAGCTGGCGGAGCTGTTGCCGAAGCCCTCGCCATAAGAGGGGCTAAGAATATAACAGTTGCAAGCAGGACATGGGAAAGAGCGCATATGTTGGCGTTAAAAGTCTCGGGGGCGGCACTTCCGATGGAACTTGCGCTGAAAAAACTTGCAGATTTTGACGTTGTAGTTTGCGCTACAAACGCGGTCTGTCCCATAATAGACGCCCAGGCGGCGAAAGAATCTGCCAAAGCGCGCGCAGGCAAGGCTCAATTTCTCATAGATCTAGGACTTCCGCGAAATATAGCCGAAGATGCCGATTCTGAAAATACTTATTTATACAGGCTTGAAGATCTCTCAAAAATAGCAAACGAAAATATGGAGCTTAGAAAGGCCGACATTGAAATTGCCGAACAGGAAATAAAGCGCAAAGCACAGTATCTGGCCGACAGAATCTTTGGAGCTGAAAAATAAAGTCTATAAAAAAATAGGTCGGCTGTTAATATATATAATGTTATAGATTGCGCTATACCATAGACTATTCATGGCAAAAAGGCATCGCCGCCTAACAAAGACTATTCTAAGCATATCTATAATATGCATATGGGATTAAGCTTCTTACAAGCGGCAGGTCTTCTTTACACATGTACGCACAGAAAATAAGTAGAATTGAAAATTCCTATTTTCCAACACAAACTTAAAGAATAATAGATGAAAAAATGGCTAAGTCTATTTGATAAATTAAGATATTGGCGATATTCAGTCCCCAATGCGGAAAATCTCGCGAGATAAGGTTGAGACCTTTTTGTCGAGAGCCTTTGCGTTAGGACATATTCTTGAGAGGAATATCCAAAAAGACACGGAATGGTCCATAACCTTTGTATGGGCGAACTCGTGCGCGATGACGTAATCTTGCAAATCAAAAGGCAGAAGAACCATTCTCCAATTAAAAGACAAGGTTCCGCTTGTGGAGCGCGACGCCCATCTGCCACGCTGGTTCCGCACGCTAAGCCTTGAATATGTAAATTTGCCCTTCTCCGCCGCATTTTTTACCCTCTCAGAGATGGATTTCTCCGCTAGGGAATAAAAAATATCTTCAATATCACCCTTTGCAAGCTCCCCGCAGCGGTGCATAATAAGGATTTTTGACAAGGATGAGTCCTGCAAGAAGTAGGGGCTCTTTGTCTTTGTCGGCAAAAGAGAGACTTCATACTCACGGTCAAACAGCCACACCGGCCTGTTTTGCGATAAATATTCCAATAAACTTACGCGCTGCGGAACTGAAGCCCTGTTTGAAGATATCCATTTTTCATTGGAGCGAACAAACGCCAATGCTTCCTGAACAGAAACATAAAAAGGCTTTGTTATCTTTAAGGTGTCCTTGTCGGCGAACCACATTCGTATGGAACGCGCTCTGTGCACGCTCTTAAGCTCAATTTTGACTCTGCCAAAATCGAAGTCTAAAAATAAGTCTGCCCCGGTGGAATCTATCTTTCAGACCTTTCCTTCTCGTAGGCCTTGCGCGCACAAAGGAGAAAGTCGCGCAGGGCGCCCTCTGGCTCCTGACCAGAAGCTATGCACTTTTCCACGGCCCTGAATATCTCCGCCCCGGCCTTTGCTGAGGGATCTCCTGAATTCTCGGCAAGGGAATATCCCAACTTCTTGGCGCTCTCAGGAAGCTTCTTTGCAACCTCCCTGCCAAGTCGCAAGGCGGAAAGCGCAGGCGGTATGTTATCAAAAATATTGTCGGAAACGGTCTGCCCTTTGTCGGCCTTTTCCTTCTTCTTTACATCGACCCAGATTTTAAGGACGTCGTCTGAATCTTCCGCATGCGCCTGCCCAAATACATGAGGATGCCGGCGTATTAGCTTTTCTGTGATCTCGCGGACAACATCGTCAAATGTGAAATTGCCCTTCTCTGCCTCCATCTGAGCGTGCAGGGCTATATGCATGAGAATGTCTCCAAGCTCCTCGCGCATGTGGGCAGAATCGTCAAGATCTATCGTCTCAAGCAGCTCGGCGCACTCCTCGGCAAGATGCCCACGGATAGACTTGTGAGTTTGAACCTTGTCCCATGGGCATCCGGTCTGGGGATCGCGCAGGCGCTTGATAACATCGAGAAATTTGTCTATAGAATCCATTTCATTTAAATCTATGCCGGCCGATTCTTTTTAAAAGAAAAATCGTCAAATTTCTTTGACGGAAATTTAAAAATGATTCAAATGGCAAGAATGGATTACGCAGGTTTGCTCAGCCCCTCCGAAACAATGAAGCTGCTCATAAGAATAGAGCATCTGCCCAACCGAAAATTGGGGCAGAACTTTTTGGTGGACGCAAATATAGTCAGGAAATCGCTCGAGTTTGCACAGCTGGAGCAAGGCGACAAAGTAGTAGAGATAGGCCCCGGGCTTGGAACACTTACGGGAGCAATGCTCAAATCTGGCGCGGAAGTATTTGCTGTAGAGCTTGATAAAAACCTCTATTCATTCCTAAAAGACGCCTTTAAAGACGAAAAAAACCTACACCTGACAAATGGCGACGCCGTAAAAAATCCATTGGCATCACTTCCGCCCGATGTGGAAAATTTTAAGATAATAGCAAATCTCCCCTATGCTATAAGCACTCCATGGCTCGACGGAGTGCTATCGGAAAAGCGTCTTCCAAAACTCATGAGCCTGATGCTCCAAAAGGAGGCCGCACAGAGATTTGCCGCAAAGGAATGCTGCAAAGATTATTCTCCCATAAGTATATTCTTAAACGCGGCATACGAGGCCGCGCCGCTGTACAAGGTTTCTGCAAACTGCTTTCATCCACGCCCTGCGGTGGATTCGGCATTGTTGAAACTCACATTGAAAGAGACCCCATATATATTTTCTGAAGACACAAAAGGACTCATACGAAGAATGTTCCTGAAGCGCAGAAAGCAGATAGGAACGATAGTCCGTTCTGTTGAGGCTGAAAGGGCCGAACTTGCCGCAAAATGGCTGGAGAAGTCTGCTGAACTTGGGCTTTCAACTCAGGCGCGCCCCGAAGCAATACCATTTAAATTCTGGAAGCTCCTCGATGAGCTCAACCCGCGCAGATGATATACCCGATTTGCATAGCCACTCTTATTGTAATATTTTCCGCAATATTATTGATTGCGGCGGCATGGTTTTGTGGGGATAAGGTTGCGTATCCGGCACCGGAATCGACATACAAAGATACGCCAGAGGTATTTAAGCTTAAGCTTTCTGACGGAACGCTGATTTCGGCGAGAATGCTTGAGAACGCAAATTCAGACAAATGCATACTCTACAGCCACGGCAATCGGGAAGATATATTTTCCATATCCGATACACTTGAGAGATATAGGGATTCCGGCTACAATATACTTGCATACGACTATTGCGGATACGGGACGAGCCAAGGAGTTCCGACAGAGAAGTCGGCGCTTGAGTGCGCAGACGCCGCCTATGACTTTCTTGTAAGAGAAAAAGCCTTCAAGCCCGAAAAAATAATAGCAGAGGGTTTTTCCATAGGCAGTGTGGCGGCCTCTTATACGGCTTCAACAAGGAAGGTTGGCGCGCTTGTAATAATTGGCGGACTTGCAAAAAGCTCATACGCGATACTTCCGTTTGATTTATTCTTCTGGAACTGGCTTGATAACTTGGACCGCATGAAGAAGATAAAGGCCCCCACCCTTTTTGTCCACGGCTCAGCCGATAGAATCTTGCCATTAAGAAACGGAAAAATGCTCTTTAAGGCTTGCGCGGCGCAGGTAAAACGCCTGAAAATTATGGAAGGGTTTGGGCATAATAAAATGCCTGAAAGTCAGATTTATTGGGATGTAGTTCTCGATTTTCTAAAGGAGAATGTGAAATGAAAAAAAATGCAGTTTTTATATTATTTGAAAGATTTGAGGAATTGGAGGCTATAGCGCCTCTGGACATATTGAGAAGAGCCGGAGTAAACGTGCTTACAGCGTCAGCCACCGGTAAGCTTTGCGTATGTGGAAGAAGTTCAATTCAGGTAAATGCAGATCTGCTGCTTGATGAGCTCTCCGATACTCCGCCAGATGCCCTTGTAATTCCTGGAGGCCCTGGAGTATTCGACATCTCCGCAGACGAAAGAATAAAAGACCTAATTTTAAAGTGCCAAAAAAACGGAAGTTTAATATGCGCAATATGCGCCGCCCCCACTCTGCTGCTCGAAGCCGGAGCCATGGGAAACGCAAAAGTTGCAACATCGCACTTTAGCGTAAAAGATAAATTTGGAGACATATGGACAGATTCTCCGGTTGTAAGAGACGGGAACATAATAACATCTCAAGGAGCCGGAACAGCGGTAGAATTCGGGCTAGCAATAGCTGAAGCCCTCTGCGGGAAGAATGCTGCCTTTGATGTTGCAAACGCAATATGTTTCAATAAATTCCAACCTCTATGTTAGACGAGGAAGTTGTATTAAAGACACCCAAACACGCAAGCGAACGCCTGCTTATAATAAATGTTGCGCTGCTTGCGGGAATATCGGCGTTATTCTTCGGGGGGACGTCGGAATTTGGAATGGGAATGCTTGTTGCAGCTGGAATTTTGGCGCCTATCAACATGATAATATATAAATCTGTGTGGATAGACGCTCCGCGCCATGTGAATTTCTTTTATACATTGGCCCTATTCCCTTATATAGTATCGTTTGCAATAACCGTTGCTGGGTTGTGCTCTCCGGCGGTGGAAGAAATTATTATAGACTCCTACACATACTATTCAATGATAGAGGAAAACTCCTCTATTATAACGTCGGCAATGCCTGAGATATTGGAGCCTATACTTTCAGATCTTTGCACATTGTCTATAGTTGCCTGTGCGTTAAGCATATATTTTATTACAGATTCAAGATACATAATAAGGCATATACTTATACTATGCGGCCTCATTGCGGTGTTCTTTGCGCTTGCTGGGTTTATTATGGACTTCATCAGATCTCAAAATGACGCACTGGCAATGCCCTTTCTTGGGATGTCGTCATTTGCGTTGTTTCCCGACAAATTCCACTGGACCGCTTATGCCACGGTTTGGCTAGGAGCTCTTATGGCAATGTCCATATACACAAACCAGACATTTACATTAAAGCACTATCTATTCTCATTGAGATTCATCTGCCTGTTATGCGCAGGAATACTCATAGGCAGCATAGTATATGCCGGAACTCCAATACAGAAAGTAGAGGCACTACTGGTCATGGGAGTTGGTTTTGCATTTCTTGTAATAGATACATTTCCCTCTATTGAGAACCTCAACAGGCATTATCCGCAAAAGTCATGGCGGCCCTTTAAGAAGAGATATATAAGAGGAGGCATGCCCTCTTATGTGTATGGCATACTGTCTATAATATGCTTAACATTTGGAGCGGTATTCTTTGCGGATTCCATATCAAATCCAAAGGAAAGGCTTCTGGTTGACAGCTCCGATAAATATTCAATGGGCTTAGACCAGAGGGAATCTCTCATATTAAGCGGAAAAGAACTTATAAAGGACAGGTATCTATTCGGCTGGGGAACATCGTCTTACAGGGTGCTTACTGGGTTTTCACAAGACGGAGATTTTGGAGATACACCGTGGTTGTCGCCCAGGTCTGACCTTTTGCAAAAGATAATAGAAAATGGATTTGTCGGCGTTGCGCTATACTTAACAACGCCGGCAATATTCTTCTTAATATGGCTATTTAGAAGAGACTTTAGCCTATCTGGATTTCTTATGCTGCTTACGGCATTTGTGGTTGCATCGACAGCTATAATAGATTACCCGTTTCAATCTCCGGCGGTTTTGCTTGGCGTATGGGTGCTCATGATGAGCGCATTTAGGTGGGACAACGCCGAAGTCAGATAAGATTTATCAAATAAAAAACTATGAAAAAACAACTGATATTAGCAATGGCAATAGCCGCGGCTGCGCTCGCAGGCTGTTCTTCAAACGACACTCCATTAGCTCTTGCGCAAAGCGAGGGTTGGAAGCCACTATTCGCTTCCGATCTTAGCAACGCTCAATACGACAAGGCCGTATGGAGCGTAAAGCCCGACGGAACGCTAGTTTCTACGCAAGATAAAGTTATCTTCACAAAAGACGACTATGAAAACTTTGAGTTGTCTCTTGATTACAAGATAGAGAAAGGTTCCAACAGCGGTATAGTAATATACTGCACAGATACCGACAAATGGATACCAAATTCTCTTGAGATACAAATATGCGACAATTCTGCAGACAAGTATAGATCGCGCGGGAACACATGGCTTACTGGTGCGTTATTCGGGCATGCAGCGCCGACGGTACTGGAGAATATGAAGCCAATCGGAGAATGGAACAATATGGTAATCCGTTGCGAAGGACAGATAATAGACGTAACTTTGAACGGGAAGAAGATAAACCATATAGATTTGTCGAAATGGACAAAAAAAGATACCAATCCTGACGGCTCAAAGATTCCATCATGGCTGACAGCCAAGATAAAGAGCCAAGTGCCGACAAAGGGTAAGATAGGCTTGCAGGGCAAACATGGTGGCGCTGCTACAGATTTTAGAAATGTAAAGATTCGCCCTATAAAATAAGCATAGGAATTTAGGTTAAAAAAAGCCTCCAAAAACAAGATGTTTTGGAGGCTTTTTTATGATTTGTCAGATATAAAATGCGTAGGAAATAAAGGAATGCGGCAAATATTAATGCGAGGCATTTGCTTTTTTGCCAATACAGGCAAGCTCATTTACGGCGTCGGCCATGCGTGGACCGGGAATACTTATAAGATCAGAATCTATAAAATAGATTCTATTGTGTTTAACGGCATCGGTAGCTCTCCATATAGGGTTTTTCCGGTAATATTCCGAGAGAGTTTTTTCATCATCAGTTGATTTTTTTTCAAGTATCAATATTTGAGGATTGCTAGATATTATAAATTCAGGGTTTGGAATAGGCCATGGGGCATCGGATGTTGAGCAATTTTCAAACCCGGCAGCCGCGAGAGCCTCTCCCGCAAACGAGGTTTTTCCCGCAGCCATTTTATCGAACATAAGGAATGCTCTTTTTATGAGAAATGTATTTGAAGAGTTCGATTCAATAGCATTTTCAATCTTAAGCGCAACGATTTTAGCCTCTTTTGTGCGGTTCATCAGATCCCCAAGTAGACGCAAGTTTACAGCAATATTTCGCAAGCCTTCTTTATTAAGGAAGAAAATATCTATATTCATTGCTCTAAGTCTGTTTACCAGAACAGCGTTGGAAGTTTCCGGAATTACAACAAATCTTGGATTTATTGCTGCGATCTTCTCAAAATCCGCATCAAAGAATCCCCCTACCTTAGGTTTGCTTTCAGCCTCTTTAGGGAATCTGCAGAATTTCGAGCATGCAGCAATTCTATCTCCTGCACCTATTGCAAAAATAGATTCCGTAACACTTGGGGATAGGCATACAACCTTAAAATCTTCAGAGTTTAATGTAAAAGAATTTCCCAATGCATCATTAACAATTCTATCTGCAAATAGCGGACAGGAGACGGATAAAAGCAAAATTATAGGAGTAATAAACGTAAATTTCATAGTTAGAAAAACAGGATAGTAAAAAAAAATTACATAAAAAGCAAAAAAGAGCTTGAAAAGTTATAACAAGCCGACATTGTGGTGTAATTCTTAAATTTAAGGGCGATTAGCTCAGTTGGTTAGAGCGTCTGTCTTACACACAGGATGTCGCAAGTTCGAGTCTTGCATCGCCCACCATTTGACGAAGAGGCGAACCGCGTTAAACAGAATGGTTCGCTTTTTTGCATATTAGCGGCTATAAATCAATTGAATGATGAAGCTGTTTAACGCTGGTTCATTTTATCGCCTTGAATCCCTCCCAAAGACTGCCCTATTCCGCTCTAAGAAACCACGTTTTTTGTATTATGGCGTTAACCGCATTTCTTATTGTTTTATATTAAATAAATATTAGTTATAGCTTATTTTATCTTTCAATCGCTGGAGTTGCAGAGGTTTGAGCAAACTGGAAAGCTCGTATAGGCCCATAAAGGAGCATAGGGAAGTTTCTTCCTCCAATTTCAAAGCTTTCAAATATTCCAATACCTCGTTAGACAAACTCTTGAGCAAGTGAAGCCGCCTCTGGAACATAGAAAATGGAATTTTGTTTTTCGCGCAAGATTTCCACATTGAGAGT
Organism: uncultured Opitutales bacterium; assembly: GCA_944390805.1. GTDB lineage: Bacteria > Verrucomicrobiota > Verrucomicrobiia > Opitutales > Intestinicryptomonadaceae > CALXQW01. Next base: position 35,252 of record CALXQW010000018.1, read on the forward strand.
CAGGAGGATTCAAAGTCTGTTTTATTACGTATGACACCACCAATCCAATGGCGCTTTTGCGGCTGCTAAACCCCGCAAAGCCCTGTGAAATCCTAAACGGGCTTATTATTTCTCAGCTGGGCGCGCCGCTGTGAGTATTGAGCTTGAAAATTATCTCGCTTGAAGGAATCTCTCCGCGAAATTCTTCGCGGAAAAATATCCTTATGCATATCTGCCTCTTGAACCGCCCTTTTTTTGTATGACATTTCAAAAAGATCTGTTGAACACAAGACGATCTCTTTTTTTCTTCATTGCTGAGATTTGCCTGCAAGTCATTAAAGTCGCAAGAGCGTTGTTTCTCTTTCCACTTGAAACATCTTTCGCGAAAGAGAGCAACTTTAAATCTATATCACATTTTCCGCGCTTTTCTTACCATTTTCAATTTTATCTCTAATAAAAAATTAATTTTAAATATGTTTTTATTAAAAAAAATATTGACAAATAAAACATCATTTTGCTAGAAGACCTTCAGATGAGTTTCGATGTTAGATTTTCTTAAAAATTATTCCTACCAGATTTTTTTGGTAATTGCGCCGTTTTTCAGCTTCGGTAATGAAGTTGAATTATCCTCTATCGAGTTTCGTAATTTAAATACAGTCTCAGCATCGGAGAATGTACTGATAATAGACGCACGTCCTGCTGTATTTTATGAGCTAGGTCATATTCCCAATGCTATAAGTCTTCCTTTGATGGATTTTGAATCTTCTTACGAAAAGATAAATAAGGAATATAATCTAAAGAAATTTAAGCAGATAATAGTATACTGCGCAGACAGAGATTGTGATGATTCCGATAAACTAGCCAAGAAACTGCAATCCAAGGGATTGGATAATATTGTGGTTTATAAAGGAGGATGGCAGGAATGGGAGAAAATACAAAAATGAAAATATTTGGGATAATTGTCTTCTTTTTTGCCTGCCTGACAGATGCCATGGCTTGTGGTATTTCTTGGGGTGTTTCAAATATGCATGCATTTAAAGAGATAAATGCAATGGGAGAAGTGGATATTGATGAACTTATAGGTTGTATCGATATAGATGATGAGAACCAGATGGATTTATCGATAAACTTTAATAGCAATAGGAGAGTTGCATCAAAAACCTTTGGTTATGGGTGGTGGTTTGGTCTTACAGATTCCTATGTGGTAAAAGATACCCAAGACTCTTATAAATTTGTAATGCCTAATACTTGGGAAGTGATTTTAAAAAGAAGCTATAAAAATAAGAAAATATTCGAAACCAAGCGCAAGGATTGGGTGTTGGAAGAAATCCCGAACGGATTTTCAATATCAGGAAGCTGCGGAGTCATGCTTATATACAAAAGGAATCTTTTAGATCTAGTGAAGTATTCCAATGGGGCAGTATTATTTTTTAAATATGAGGAAGGAAGGTTGAAACAGATAAACTCAAAAGGCGGGCCGGTATTGTCTTTTAGATATGAGAAATATGATACAATATATTTGGACCTCATAAAAGAAAAGCGGACAATAAGGTTTAAATTAACAGAAGTGCCCGGATATGGCAAATTGCTTTCCGAATATGCGGATTTTCCAAATGGGGAACGCGTAATGAAATATTCTTATAATTTTTCCGACAATAATACAAGTGAACTATCCATAAATCAAAATTATGAAACCAAAAAAATTTTTTGGGAATACAATACAGGATTAATTGTCAAAGAAGAATCCTATAAAAATGGGAAACTCACGGATACATACGAATATACAATTGTTAATAGGGATGAGCCTGATAAATATAAATATTTGAAGCGCAAATCCAATGTAAGCAAAAAAGAAGATATCTTTTATAGAAATGACAAGGGGATATCTGTGACACAAAAGGACAGCGGAGATATTGTAAAAATTTATAACAATATGAATGCGAACTGTTACGGGAAGCCTAGAAAGATAGAAACCGAACATTCCAACGGAAAAACGGATGAACAATTCTTTTTGTACGATGAGAAAGGTAGGATTATTCGTGAGATAAAAAACGGTGAAGTTTTGTACAATGTAAAACGCAACGACGACGAGCGAAGGATAACATATTATGACGGCAACTGGAAGCTAATATGGAAGAAGATTTTTGATGCCAAAAATAGAGTAATATCTTACGAAAAATCAGATGGCAGTAAAACAACTTTTAGATATTTGAAAAATGGCGAAATCGAAGCCACTCTTACAAAAAACGGAAAAACAATAACAAAAGTATTCAACGAAAATCTTAATATTATAAATGAAAGGCAATAAGATTAAATTAATAAATCTGATCGGGAAGACATTCATATTATTAGGTATTATTATGATGGCATGTAGTTATGCCTCATATGAAAAAATTGGAACTTTGCGAGGAAATGCAAATTGTGGAACCAAGCAACAAAAAGATATATGTTCGTCAACTAATAACCGAGGAGACGCAACGCGAGAAAAGTATAACAAAATTCGTGAAGATTGTATTACAACCCCGGAGAACATTTGTGTGTCTGGGAAAACATCTTCTGGTTCAACTTGTGACAATGGTGGTGCAACTTACTATTGCTACAAAGCATCTTTTCAATGCAAACAAAAGACTGTAAATAAAATAAAAACATATTATTGGGATCAAATAAGCAAATGGAGAACTCAAGATTGTGGAAGCTATAAAGTGGCAGGTGTTACGGGAACAAATGAATCTTGTATAGGAGATAGCAACGATGAATAATAAGCTCATGAAAAAAGCTATATATCTTTTTTTAATATTTTCCTTAACTAGTATATTATACGGAGAATCTCAACTGAGGCGGGAATTATTGCAAAGTTTTATAAATTGGCAAACACTTGAAACGAGTTATATCGAAGAATATGTTATATTAGGTAATCAACAATCAAGTTTAAGTGTCTCTAATATTTCCGTTTACATTGACATACGCTCTGGCTATTATAAAAAAATTATTAGCAATTCTGCTACTACGGAAACTATAACTTATGATGAGCACGGATTGATTAGATATAAAAATGGTATTGCCGAAAAAATGGATTCGATAGAGACCGTAGATTTTCCTAAGGTTTTATTACCTTGGTTTGATGTTTCAGGATCATTCAAACCCATTCTAAATGAAGATAATATAAATAATTTTAAAGTGGAAAAATCAACAAGTGAAATAATACTTTATTC
>CALXQW010000019.1 GCA_944390805.1 uncultured Opitutales bacterium
GTCCCTAATGCGGGCCGCAGCCTTTGCTGGCAAGAGAAAAGATCCACCTATCTCCGGCAAAGAGGCTATCGTCAATCCGGCAAAGTTTCCGTCCAAATCAAACACTGCTCCGCCCGTTCCGCCGTTGTACGATGGAATAGTTGTTCGCATATATACTGTTGGCAAAAATGCCCCGCCAAATTCTATGTTGTATCCGCTCGCCAATCCAAAACGCGGCGCCGCAGGAAGCCCCATTTCATAAGAAACCGATACCAACATTGCACCAACCGGAGCCAAATCTCCGCTTGTATTCATATGCACAATATCCGGATTCTTATCCTTAAAATTCCCGTCTATTTTTATTATTGCCGTAGTTGTCAGCGGATCCGCCCCAACAAGCTTTGCAGCAAGCAAAATTCCACGCCATTCCACCCAAATTTTTTTGGAGTCGTAAACTACAAATGCGCTTGTCATAACATGTCCGTCTTTGCTAACAAGCACCCCGGAGCCCACGTCAAGCTTCATCTTAACACCTATGTCCCCGCCAAAATCCCTCTCCTTCTGCGCGAACACTTTAACCACTGAATCTTTATTATCCGCAAATACCTTGCAGATTCTTTCCTGAACCGCAACCGCTCCACCAGGTTCCACAGAGTTTGCCGCTTCATTAGCGCCCGCAAGACCAGCTTGCGCCCATGCATGCACACACGCAAATAGCGCGGCGACGGCAACAACACAAGCCCTCGCCGGCAGAAAGATCTTTCTGACCACCCCGAAAAACATTATCGGTAAATTCTTACAAAAGAAATTTCTCCAATCAAGCATTTTTATAAGACGCCACGCCGGCGTTTTTGTTTGCAAAAAAAACGCGGGAAATGAGAAAAACCACTACAAATAAAACGCACGAATACGCAAACCAATCTCCGTAAAGAGCATATAGGGTTGGCTTATAACTCTTGTAGATTGGCAAATCTGCCCAGCCTGCCCCCCTGAAATATATGCTGCCCGAATCATTCACGAGCGGCGAGGACTTAAGCGGTAGTAAATTATAAGGGTTTAACTGTCTGCCATCGGCGTCGCGCATGTCGGGAAGTTCAGACACCCCCACACCTTCCGACGCATCGTAAATTTTGCCGTCGACCCCGCGCAACGCAACCGCTGGCGCCATCTTTCCAAATTTATCAAACGCGCAACTCAGACCATTATTAGAGGCCCTAACCAAAGGCAATCCCGCCGATACCGCCTGCAAAGCCGAATGCGCCGCATGCTGCCATGCTCCAGCCTCGCGCCCGTACCAAGAGTCATTTGTGCACACAAAAAGAAGTTTAGCTCCATTCCTTGCAAGCCGCGCTCCTGCCGACGGAAATATATCCTCATAACAAATCATCACTCCAGTTTTCATCTGGGAACCGCAAACTTTTAAATCTAACAAAGTATCTGTGTCTCCTGGCCTTATTCCTCCAACCGGAACAACGCTATCAATAGCCCACGCGCACCACTTTGGAACATATTCCCCAAATGGAACAAGATGGCTTTTAGCATAAAAATTACTCTCCATTCCCAATTCTGGAGAAACCGCAAATGCACAATTTTGAGAATACCCGCCGTCTCCGTACGCAGATTTCCCATCTTTGCCAAGCGTATCTTGAAAATAAGCCATGCTGCCAAAGAGCAATGAAGCGTTTGTCTGCTTTGAAATGTTCTCAAAATACTTTTCCAACCCGGATATAAAAAACATGGGAAAACTTGGCGGAGTTGCCGCTTCCGGAAGACATATCAAATCTGGCCTTACATTTTTTAGGGCTTTAGATAACCTCTCAACAACCCTGAAGTTCTCCGACGCTAAATTGCCGTTCCATTTTAAAATTCCGGCAAAATCCGGCTGGACAAACCCAACCCGCAGATATCCGGAAAAATCTGAGGGCCCAGGCATTCTTGCTATATAAGTCCACGCGCCCACAAATATCATCAGCAACGCCGCATAGAACTCCGGAACAAAACGCGACGCACCAAAAGAATCTGGCCTCATCCCGCGGAGCCTCGCCTTTTGCGAAAGATAAAAATTTATACAATACCAAGCCAAGGCCAGATTGAAGAATATTATTACAAAAGATACCATATACGCCCCGCCGACGCTCGCCAAAGATATGTTTGCGCACATGCGCCACTGAGAATGGGCAAGCAACAGCCATGGGAACCCCGTAAACAACCAAGAGCGCAGCCATTCCAAAGCCACCCACAGACATGCCAAAAATAAAATCTTCCCACCCCTGGTACACACACTGTCTACATTTGAGGGCATATAAGAATAAAGTGCCCAAAACCAAGGCCACACAAACCCCGCAACCACAAGAGGCAACAAAAACGCCGACACCCATCCAAACGGCTGATCCAGATGCCTTATCCATATCAGCAAAACAAACCACGCCACATACGTGAATATGAAAGTAATGACATTCCAAGCCCTAAGGCTCAAACTCTTCATGTATGCAACAATACACGCTGGAATAGCAAACACATACGCCGAAAACGCCGAGTCAAACGGAGGAAAAGCCGACACATACAGCACAAAAGACAGCGCCGCAAAAACTCCTCCGGCGATTTTCCACGCGTTTGAATTTTCGACGGACGCCTTCAAATTTGCAATAGTCCGGCCTATTTCGTTGTTTATTTTTTCAGAGTCCAACCCTCGTCCCTTATCAGGGGTTCGGCCTTTTTAAACTTCATGGTCTGCTCCACTCCGCCGCGGGTTATGGTAACCATCTCGTTTCTGCCAATCTTCGGCAATTCAACCGATATATTCGGCAGGCGAACTTCTCTGTGGGCTTTCTGCTGAGGCTGCTGAGCCTCGACATTCTGCCTTTCGCTCGCAGGGCTGGAAAGCCTCATCTTGTTCTGCAGCCTTTCTATCATAGACTGCAAAACCTCTATGCTCGATGCGCTCCTGAATATGCCTATACAAACATCGTTGCGTATTTTCCCTATCAGGCTTTCAAAGTAGTTAAACGCCTCGCTCTTATATTCGTTTAATGGATCCTTCTGACCATATCCACGAAGCCCAATGCTTCTGCGGAGTTCCTCCATCTCCGTAAGGTGGTCCTGCCAATTTTTGTCTAACGAACGCAAAACCACATAGCGCTCTATCATCTTTAGAGCCTCCGGATCTTCAACTTCCTCGCGTATTTTATATACAGCGTCTATCTCGTCGGAAATTATTTTCCTGGCTTCGTCCGGAGATTTATCCTTAAGGGTTTCTACTGTAACTGCAATCGGGAAACGGCTTGTCAGCCATCCGCAAAATTCTGGAAGATTTTCAGACTCTATCCTACCGTTTGCGGTGATTGCGTCAAGATGAGAGTCTATCTCATCGTGAATCAGATCCATCACAACCGTACGCGGTGTATCAGATACAAGAATATCATTTCTTATTCCGTAGATAATCTCGCGCTGCTTATTTAGAACATCGTCATACTGCAACAGACGTTTGCGGATAGAATAATTCTGTCCCTCCACTGTCTTTTGAGCCTTCTCTATGGAACGGTTAAGCAAGGGATGCTCAAGCGCGTCTCCCTCTTGGAAAGTCTTATCCAATATTCTTGAGACAAGGCTTGCGTTAGCAAACTTGCGAACAAGATCGTCCTCCAAAGACAGAAGGAACTTCGAGCACCCTCTGTCGCCCTGGCGCGCGCATCGCCCTCTAAGCTGCCTGTCTACACGCCGAGATTCGTGCCTCTCCGTTCCCAAAACGTAAAGCCCGCCAAGCTCCTCTACACCCTCTCCCAGACGTATGTCGGTACCGCGGCCCGCCATGTTTGTGGCTATTGTAACGCTGTGCTTTTCTCCAGCACGGGCAACTATCTCTGCCTCCTTTTCATGGTTCTTGGCGTTTAACACATTATGGGGAATATTTACACGCCTGAGCATTCTGCTTAGAAGCTCGCTTGCCTCAACGCTCGCTGTGCCAACAAGCACCGGTTGTCCGCGGGAATACGCCTCTTGAATCTCCCTTATAGCCGCGTTGAATTTTTCCCTGCGCGTCTTGTATATAACATCGTTATAGTCAACCCTGCGGCACGGCTTGTTGGTAGGTATTGCCATAACGTCCAAAGCGTAAATATCGTGGAATTCCTGCGCCTCGGTCTCGGCAGTACCCGTCATGCCGGCAAGCTTCTTGTACAACCTAAAGTAATTCTGAATTGTTATGGTGGCGTATGTTTTTGTCTCGGCCTCTATCCTTACATTTTCCTTTGCCTCAACAGCCTGGTGCAAGCCCTCGCTCCAACGCCGCCCATACATTATACGCCCGGTATTTTGGTCTACTATATGCACCTTGCCGTCCTGCACAACATACTCAACGTCCTTCTCGTAAAGCGAATACGCCTTCAACAACTGGCTTATGGCGTGTATGTCTTCAGACAATGCTATAAACCTATCCTCCGCCTTCAACTTCAGCTCCTGCCTCTGCTGGGGTGTAAGATCCTCTTTGGAATCTATCTCAACAAACTCAGTAGGCAAATCTGGCAAGACAAATGCATCTGGATCTTCCGGGCAAACGGTACTTCTACCCTTCTCGGTCAAGTCGCTTTGCTGCTGCTTTTCGTCTATGGCATAGAACAGCTCCTCCTTAAAACGGAATCTGTCCTCCTTGCGGAAGTCAGAAGCCATCTCCATATCGAACTTATCTAGCTTCTTGCGAATCTCCCCGCTTTCCATCAGCTGGCGCAGTATGCGGTTCTTGGGCATACCTATCTTCACCTGCCAAAGCTTTAAGACAAGCTCCTCGTCGAGAGGCTTACCCTCATCAACAGCGGCCTTGACCGTCTGGGCAAGAGAATTGCAAAGTTTGTGCTGCTCGCGCACAACCCTCTCTATCATGGGCTTAAGACGCATGAACGGCGGTTCCCTATCTTCCTGCACAGGCCCAGATATTATCAGCGGAGTTCTCGCCTCGTCTATCAATATAGAGTCAACCTCGTCTACTATACAATAGTAGTGCCCGTTTTGCACCTGCGACTCTTTGCTCGACGCCATACCATTGTCTCGCAGATAATCAAAGCCAAATTCGCTCGCCGTGCCGTATGTTATATTTGCCTTGTACGCCGCCTGCTTTTCCTCTGTCGGCTGCATATTGTATATCCAGTCAACCGTAAGGCCAAGAAACTTAAAAAGGTATCCCATCCATTGGGAGTCTCTCTTTGCGAGGTATTCGTTTACAGTTACAAGATGGCAGTTGTTACCGGTCAGCGCATTAAGGTACAGCGGAAGCGTCGAAACCAAGGTTTTTCCTTCACCAGTGGCCATTTCGGCTATCATGTTCTTGTGCAAGGCTATACCGCCTATAAGCTGAACATCGTAGTGTATCATGTTCCACTCTATCTCGTGGTCGCAGACAACAACCTTAGTTCCGCAAAGCCTGCGAGCGGCGTTCTTGACAACAGCAAAAGCCTCAGGAAGCAGAGAATCGAGGCTCTCCCCCTTCTTGTATCTTTCCTTAAATTCTTCTGTCTTGGCCTTTAGCTGGTCGTCCGTAAGGCTCTGGTACGATTTCTCCAAGGCGTTTATCTTTGCAACAATCGGACGAGCCTTCTTATAAAAGCGTTTATAATGGCTGCCCGCAAAAAGTTTGAATATCTGTTGAATCATTTTTTATAAAAATAGCCGTTCGACCCGGCAAGGGCCGTTATGATTGATAAATATCTCAATAAACCTACTGATGTATCGGCAAAGCGCAACACAAATTTACCTATCCCGCCCATTTTCTGCCGATTTACAAATATTACATATCCTTTTGAAAAAATCCGCCTGATTATGTTTGTAAAAAAAATAAAAATGGCAATAGTATGGAGAAGTTTATTATGACACATAAGATTTTCGACACCACACAATCATACGAATCCGCCGAGGATATGGTATGGAAATCGGTATGCGACACCGCCGTTGCCACTGTTGAGGCAGAGCCTGAGATATCGGAGCTTTTCGACGATGTCATACTCTCGCGCGACAATCTTTTCGAGGCCATCATGGCGCGTCTTGCCAGAAAGTTGGGGCGTTTTGCCATGCCCGAGGAGAAGATTCTAAAGATATTCATGCATGCGTGCATGGACGACATAGACATGAGGTCAAAGATACTTGCAGATTTGATAGCCATAAAGGAGAGGGATCCTGCCTGCGAGACATACTTGCAGCCCATACTCTACTACAAGGGTTTCCACGCCATAACCACGCACAGAGTTGCACACAGGCTGTGGCACGAGGGGCGCAAGCAGCTTGCGTATTATCTTCAGAGTTTAAGTTCAGAGATTTTTGCGGTGGATATACATCCTGCTGCGCCTTTTGGCGGCGGCATACTGCTTGACCACGCAACAAGTTTCGTCGCAGGTGAGACATCTGTTGTAGACGACAACGTATCAATTCTGCACGAGGTTACTCTTGGCGGAACAGGCAACGCCGGTGGAGACAGGCATCCAAAGATAAAATCCGGAGTTCTCATAGGAGCCGGTGCAAAGCTTTTGGGGAACATAACCGTAGGTGAATGCGCAAAGATAGGGGCTGGCAGTGTTGTTATAACCGATGTCCCCGCCCACACAACGGTTGCCGGAGTTCCTGCGCGGCCTGTCGGCAAGACTAGCGAGGCTCTCCCTGCTATGGAGATGAACCAGATGATGGTTGAAATTACACGCCATTGCGGGAATCCTCCGTCGTCTAAGGGGTCAAAGTAGGAAAGTCTTGCTCACAGTGGCAACTTGAGCTGCCGCGGAATTTTTAATTTGCGCAGGCCTTATTGCAAACTTGTCATAGATATTTTTTCTATTTTGGAAGCAATTACAAATGGAATTGAGAAAATATTTCCGAATTTTAAGAAAGAATAAAAAAAGATTTGCATTTTGGCCCAATCTGGCTTTTATAGAGTGTTTTTAATTTGGAAGGAGTTTACTCACATGTCACAACACAGCAGTTTTAAGAGCGGCGGAGCCGCATCGTCCAAGAAGCGCAGCGTTCTGAAGCGTTTTGAACGCATAGATTTGCTCCGCAAGCGCGGTATGTGGAAGGATAACGGCAGAGTTACGGGTCTGCCCAAGACCAAGCCCGCAGAATAAGTTTCCTTCCATCTTCAGCGGCGTTCATTCGGGCGCAGAAAATTTGTTGAGCGACCTTTTTTTAAAGGTCGTTTTTTTGTGTTTGCATGCTTTTAGCTCAGAAATCGAAAAACTTTTCTGTAAAAAAAAGACTCTAATCAGTCTTTATAGACCTACATCAGCTATTTTTAGAAGACAGAAACTCGCATTGAAATATACCAAAGAGAAATTTTATTAAAAAATAGCTTAAATATATCTGAATGAGCAGAAAACCAGACTAAGAAAAAGAGAGAACATCAGCATTATATGCGTCTTAATAGAGACTTCTATTAAAATAATATATAAATAAAGAAAGAAGAATGTCTCATAATATATCAGAAGAAAGCACATATATATGTTTTATAAAAAAAACGCCCCGCATATATTGCGGGGCGAATGGGATAAAAGCCTCTTAACCTACTCTTTTTTGCCGCCTAAGAGTTCGGCATGCTTTTCTGCTATTGAAGAGGCAAGATCATCTATTTTCTTAAGATCATCCGCTTGCGGACGTCCTTTGGATATAACAGGCTCTAACATCTGAAGTTTCAGAGGCGCAAGTATGTTAAGGATAATGTCCGTAAGTTTTCCTCCCCAGCCAAAAGACCCAACAATGGCTCCAAAACGGCATTTGGGCTTTAGAATTGAGGCAAGATAAGCCGCATAAACAGCTCTCGGATGCGGGCCCGCCAAAACCATGGATACCCCAATTACAATCGTGGCAGCATCCACAAGCTCCATTGCAAGATCCCCCTCGTCGGTATCCGCCAAATCTACAGTCTTTACCTCTATGCCTCTGTATTCCAAACAAACACGCAACGTGTCCACAAGAATTTTTGTGCTCTCATACATAGACACAAACGGTATTACAACCTTGTTGGCAGGCAAAGGAGAAGTCCATTTCTCATATGCCGACAATATAAAATCCGGCTCGCCGTACACCGGCCCATGGCTGGGCAATATCATGCGCGGGTTCATCTGCCTAATCTGCGCAACATACTTGCCGGCAAACTTCGCATAGGGAAGCATTATCTCCGCAAAATAACGCTTTGCAGCCATCAAAACCGCATCACCGCCGTCGGCGTAAAGGCCTCCCTCTGTATAATGAGCGCCGAAAAGATCGCAAGTGCACAGCAGATTGTCCTGCTCTATGAAAGTAAACATAGTATCGGGCCAGTGCACCCATGGAGCAAATATGAACTTTAAAGTCTTACCGCCCAAATCGAGCTCTTGTGAATCTGCTACTTTCTCTATTCTATCGGGAGATATACGTATAAAATTTACAATATTCTCCGCACATTTCGGATTTGTAACAACTTTAGCCTCCGGAAATTTCTCAAGAAGAACTGCTATCGCACCGGTATGGTCCTGTTCGCCATGGTTGGCTATTATATAGTCTATCTTTTCTATGCCTGCCTCATCTATATCGGCAAGAAGGCCGGCCATAGTATTAAGATGCGTTGCGTCTATCAGCGCGGTCTTTTCGGATCCCTTAACAAGGTACGAATTGTACGTAGTTCCCTCCGGTATGGGAACAAGCTGGTCAAATAGCTTACGCTGGGTGTCTTTTGCCATGTGGCAAAAGACGCCTTCTGCAATCTTTTCCATGACGGAAACTATTCCTCCTTAACGAACTGGTCTTTGCCTACTCCGCATACAGGGCAGACCCAGTCTTCCGGTATATCGGCAAAAGCTGTGCCGGGCTGAACCCCATTGTCTGGGTCGCCCTCGGCGGGATCATAAACGTAATTGCAAACTTCGCATCTGTACTTTTCCATAGAATAACTTTCTGTTTAGATAAATCTGCGCGGCATTTTAAGTGCTATTTCTTATGAATGTCGAGAAGATTAAGCGTTTTAATATTTAGATTATCGTAAGAAACGGGTTGTTAAAAAACTATTTCTTAAGTTTGTCCAAAGCGCTGGTCCAGTCTGTATTCAACGAGCCGCCAAAAGATGCTCTTTTGAATCCGCCCGACCTGTCTTGCTGGAATTTGCCTCCTCCAAAACGACGTCCGCCCCCGAAAGACGGCCTGTCCTTCGACGAGGCTTCCCCCGCAGAAACAGCGCGCTTCTGCGGGTTGCTCTTCATGGAGAGTGAAATTCTATTTCTTGCCTTGTCAACTTCAAGCACGCATACGGAAACTTTCTGTCCAGGTTTTACAACATCTGAGGCGTTCGATACAAAAGTGTCGGAAAGCTCGCTTATATGGACAAGCCCGTCCTGATGCACACCTATATCCACAAATGCTCCAAAAGCCGTAACATTTGTTACTATACCAGGAAGCCTCATTCCCTCCTGAAGATCGTCGAGAGTAGATACGCCTTCCTTGAATGAGAAGGCCTCGAACTTTTCTCGAGGGTCTCTGCCAGGCTTTCCGAGCTCGCGCATTATATCTTCAAGAGTGGGCAGCCCGACGTCTCCTTGTACATAATTTTTAAGGTTTATCTTTGCACGCAAAGAGGCGTCTTTCATAAGAGATTTCACATCGGAGCCTATGTCTGATGCCATCTTCTCAACAAGCGTGTATCTTTCAGGGTGCACGGCGCTTTCGTCGAGGGGATTTTCTGCCCCCTTTATCCTCAAGAATCCTGCGGCCTGCTCGAATGATTTTGCCCCCAGTCCCTTTACGGAAAGCAGATCTTTCCTCGACTTGAACGGCCCATTTTTCATTCTGTGCTCCACTATGTTTGCCGCCGTCGACGCGCTCAGGCCCGATACGTAAGAGAGCAACTGCCTGCTCGCCGTATTCACCTCAACGCCAACCGAGTTCACGCAGCTAATGACAACATCGTCCAGCGTGCGCTTAAGAAGCGGCTGGGATACGTCGTGCTGATATTGGCCCACGCCTATAGACTGCGGATCAATCTTCACAAGCTCCGCAAGCGGATCCATCAGCCTGCGCCCTATGGATACAGATCCCCTCACGGTAATATCCTGTGTTGGGAACTCCTCCCTTGCAACTTCCGAAGCCGAATATATAGACGCTCCGCTCTCGTTTACCATCACAACAGGAATGCTTGCTGGAAGGCCCAATGAGCGTATAAATGCCTCTGTCTCCCTACCCGCCGTGCCGTTGCCTATGGCTATTGCCTCAATTTCAAAGCGCGCGCAAAGCCCAAGAATTGTATTTTTTGCATCCTGCCTGCGCAATTCCGACTGCTCCGGGAATATGACATCGTGGTGCATTAGGTCTCCCTGCCTGTTCAGGCACACAACCTTGCAGCCCGTCCTAAAGCCTGGGTCTATCGCAAGAACATTTTTTGCACCGAGCGGAGCTGCCATGAGGAGCTCGCGCAAATTAGAAGCAAAAATCTTAACTGCCTCCTCGTCGGCACGCTTTTTTATCTCGAGGCGCATGTACGTTTCTGTCGAGCCGGAAAGCAGGCGCTTGTATGCGTCTTCCGCGGCAAGCTTCACCTGCGAGGCGTTAAAGCCGTTGCCGTTTACAAACATTGAGGAGAGCTTTGATATTGCAGTGGCCTCGTCGGGCAAGATTCTCATTATTAAAAATCCCTCGGCTTCTCCCCTCCTAACGGCAAGCACTCTGTGGGAAGGAGCCTTTGAGGCTGGTTCTCGCCAGTCAAAATAGTCCCTGTATTTTGCGCCGGCCTCCTCTTTGCCGAACATTACCTTTGAGCTCATTTCGGCCTCGTTTTCAAAATATTCGCGCAGCATAGACCTTGCGGAGGCGTCGTCGTTTATAGACTCGGCGATTATGTCCCTGGCAAGCGCGAGAGCCTCCTGGACATCTTTCACGCCCTTCTCCTCCGATACAAAATCTGCAGCATGAGCAGAGCTGTCGGAATTTTGATTTCCAAGAATCTCCTCCGCAAGCGGGGCAAGCCCCTTCTCCCTGGCTATCATGCCGCGCGTTCTGCGCTTTGGCTTAAATGGCTGGTAGATGTCTTCAAGGCGCGCAAGAGAGTCGGCCTCGTCTATAGACTTCTCGAGCTCCGGCGTAAGCAGACTTCTCTCCTTCAAAGAGTCCTTTATCGCATTCCTGCGGGCGTCTATGGCTGCAAGCCTCTCAAGCTCGTCGCGTATGAGCGTTATTTGTACCTCGTCAAGAGTGCCCGTGGCCTCCTTCCTATACCTGGCTATAAAGGGAACCGTTGCCCCCTCCTCCAAAAGCTTAGCTGCCGCCGCCACTCCGACAACCGGCATATTGTGTTCCGTTGCTATCTTTAAAAAATAGTCCTCTTTCATCTATATCTATTCAATATGTTAACTGCAAAAAATAAATTCGCAAAAATCCTTAAATTACCAGCTAAAATATGCAAAAAATTTGCGCCATTGGCATGTAAAAAAATACCTATAAAATCCCAAATTACTCAATTGTGCTTCCTTGTCTTTTCAAGGGCGGAAACCAGCAAAGAACGCACCCTCAAAGAGAAGCTGTCGTAGTCTTCGTCCGGGTTTGGCATCATGGGCGGGAAATACTCAACCTTAATCTTGGTTCCCCTTGCCGGCAGGCTCGCCCTGCTCTTCAACCCCTCGTATGCGCCGCTTATGAGAACCGGCACAACCGGACAAGACAACTCTTTTGAAAGTATGGAAAAAGCCTGCTTAAACTCTCCTATCTCGCCATCGCGCGTGCGTGTCCCCTCGGGGAAAATCACCACGCAATTTCCCTTTGATATGATAGACGCAAGAGTCTGAAGGCTCTCTCGCACATTTCCGTTTATATCCATTATAACCACATTGCTGTGCCTGGCATAATACCTCAACAGCCCGCTTCTTATTATGCTGCGTATCTTGGCAAAGAAATATGTTCCGTAGAGTTTTGTCTTTGAAAATGGATATACACAAAAAACGCCGTCAAAATAAGACTGATGGTTGGGCGCAAGAATGAAGGCTCCTTCTTTTGGAACATTTTCAAATCCGGCAACCTCAATATTGTACCACGCTCTAGCAAATCCCCTGAATATTATTATGGACAGAAAATGGAAGAAATTTGTTTTGGGAAGCTTTTCGGCAGCCCGCTTGCCAATTATCTCCGTCCAAGTTATAGCCTTGCCCGACGGCTCAAAACTCTCCCTGCGCTGCACTACATATTCCGAAAGCTCGCGTAAAGTTGCGTATTTGGCAAACTCCGACTCCGGAATTTCAACCCCATAATTTTCCTTTATGTGGCATTGCAAAGAGATTTTCCCGAGGGAATCTAACCCTAGGTCCATCTCAAGATGCGCATCGGGAGAAACCGGCATGGACACTTGCCCGGAAATCAAACTTTTTAGCTCGCGGTAGATATCTGTATCAGGCTCAGGCTTAAGCGGAGCAGATTCAAGAGCGGCATCGTCGCGCACGCTCTCAAGGTACGACGCAAGATGAAAACGCTTAAGCTTGCCTACGCGCGTCCGCGGAAGCTCCTTCGGAGAATACACAAATCTTATTATCCGCTTGTATGTTGCCGCGGAGCGGTTGTACGGAAGTATGATTTTATCGCGGATAAATGCATCTATATCCTCTCGGCTTTTACCCTCTACAAACTCGGGCTTTAAGCATATTATGGCTTGGAGTATATCCTCGTACATTGTAACGCCAACCTCTGAGACTGCCTGAGGCATCTGGTCGGCAATCTGGCACTCCATCTCAAACGGATCCAAATTTTTTCCATTGGGAAGAACTATAATTTCTTTGCGCCTTCCGGTGATAAACAGGAAATTGTCGTCGTCAAAATATCCCAAATCTCCAGTGTACAACCAACCGTTCCTTATAGAAAGAGCGGTTTCCTCAGGCTTGCCGAAGTATCCTTGGGTTACATTGTCTCCCCTGACAGCTATTTCCCCGTCTACAATGCGCACTTCCATGCAGCTTATAGGTTGTCCGGAAGAGCCTATCTTAACATTGCCTATGCGTGGAAATGTTATTATTGGGGCGCATTCGCTCATGCCGTAGCCGACACAGATATTAAAGCCAAGCGCCTTCATATCTGACCAAACTTCCTTCTGCAAGGCCGCCCCGCCACAAACCCAGTATTTTACCTTTCCACCAAAACGTTTGTGTATAGCTCCAAAAATAAACCTTGAGAATTTAAGAGAACCTATCGCCTTTGAAAGCAAGAAAAGCCCCTTTAGAATCTTAGAGCGATTTATCTTTTCCTTTATATTTGCACAGATTAATTCGTAAAAGCGCGGAACGCTAATTACTATGTCAACAGGATTCTGGCACATGACTGCCGATATATCAGCCGGAGACAAAGACTTTGGAAAGACCATTTTCCCACCCACGAACACCGGAGCAACAACCGTACCCATAAGAGGCAATATATGGTGGAAAGGAAGCATCATAAGCACAGACATTCCCTCGTAAAAATATCCCTCCTCAACAACGCTTTCAATATTGCTCTTAAGATTCTTGTAGCTGAGCATTACCCCTTTTGGGTTTCCTGTGGTTCCGGAGGTGTACACTATCAGCGACAGCGCGTCTGAATCCATGAATACCTCAAAATCTCCAAGAGGATTTTTCCTCTCAGCATCGAGGATTTCCACAGAGCAGGCCTCGTCCATATTCACAATTTTAGGCGCAGGGCATTTCAGAAGTTTAACTGCTTCTTGGGCAATTTTAATGTGTTCTGAATCAGTAAAAATTACCTCTGGGAAGGAATCGTCGAGCATATACGCAAGCTCTGAGACCGAGCTTTTGGCGTCCATAGGGATTGCGCAAGCCCCCTTAGCCCATACGGAAAAGAAAGAGACTATCCACGCCGGAGAATTTTCCGCAAATATTGCGGCTTTTTTAAATCCGCCGGGAAGCTTTCCCGAAAGAGCGCGAACAAAGAGCAGAAAATCTTCGTACGAGTATTTGAATCCGTCTCCTACAAATGCCACGGATTTATGGTTTCTTAGCACGCTGGTTTTCATCTTTTCCGAAAAAGTCTTCCTTTTGTTTATTCGGAAGATTCTTACACACAAAAACCCGTCTGAAAAGAAAAATCACACGCCTATGGATTTTTTCAAATTGCCAAAAATAATGGATAGTCCGCCATTATCTGATATGTATGTAGCATATCCTACTCTGTGCTATTATACTGTAAACCAAGAGAGCCCTATCCTCTCCTCAGTTAAAAAGACCAGCATAAGACTATTTTTATCTTAAAAATCCTTGAGCAGACCCGACAAATACGGCACAAGCTGCTTTTTGCGGCTGACTATTCCAGGCAACTCAAATACCCCGCGATCCGAATCGCGCGCATAGCCTATTTTAGATATAAAATCTTCATCACCGCAGATTAGCAGGAGGGAATCTTGCTTTATGACATTTGTAACAAGCAGAGCCGAAAACAACAGATTCTTATCTTTTCTCAGATGTTCAAGTGCTTCTTTTAAGGGAGCAAATTTTGAGAAGAAATTGTCGAAGCCAAGCTCTTCAACCTGGGAGACGGAGAATTTTGCCGCGGAATCCTCATAGAATTTGCAGTCCGCCAAGACAGTCTGGTTCGGCGAAGAGGAAAGTATTACGGAATCAGCCCCAAATATGTAGTCGGCAAGTTCGGCGGCCTTTATTCCGGCAATTTTCTCAAGCCTTTTAATTTGCTCGGAATCCTCCGGAGTGGCTGTCGGACTTTTTAGATTTAGGGTATCGCAAACTATGCCGCTTAGCAAAAGCCCCGCAGTGCGCTTGTCGGGCCTGAGGCCGTCGCGGAAGAAGAACTCTGAGACTATCGTGCATGTCGCGCCGACAGGCTTATTTATAAAAAGTATAGGATTTATAGTCTGCGCGCCGCCCACTCTGTGGTGGTCTATTATCTCCAAAATCTCCGCCTCGTCCGCTCCGGTTACAGCTTGGGACAGCTCGTTATGGTCAACAAGCACAAGCTTTCTTCGCGGAGGATCTATAAGGTCCGACCTGCTAAATACGCCCTCCAGCTTTCCATCTCGAGAACACACAAATATGTTCCCGCCGGAAAACTCCTTTTTCTTAAGCGCTATTCCCGAAAGCAGAGCTTCTCGCCCGACAGATGCAAAATCTTTTCTCATAAGCGGCTCCGCGCGCGTTGCCATACGCACTAAAAGCGCCGTAGTGGCAGAGTCGTGCTTGCACAATATTACGCTTACAGATTTCTGCCTTGCCATCTCCAAGACGGCAGAATCAACCTGGTATCCACCTGTTATTATCAGTCCGCGCACGCCCATTTGCACGGCCTTTATTTGAATGTCGAACCTATCTCCAACAACTATCAGATTCTGCTCTGGAGGCAACTGCTCCTTGTCTATAAACGACCCAAAAGAGCTTACCTCCATGGCCCCTATGCGCACAAACATATCCTCCATCTCATCGGCTCTAAATACCGCGGGAGCATCGGCATCGAGGGTTTTTATAACATCGTTTAGGGTGGCGCGAACCCGCCTTGCATCTCTTGGCAGGCGCGGCCGCGGGATGAAGAACTCTCCCAAATCGAACACAGAGACCTCTCCAAGCATCTTTCCGGCAGAATCCAAAAGCGGAACAGAACGCAAATCATAGCGGTCTATCATATCCATTACCGCATAGCACGACGCCTCTTTTGGCAAACTCAAGAACTCCCTTTTCATGACATGCTGCGCTCGCAGGCGCACATCTCCAATATACTCCGGAAGCTGTGTTTTAAATCTCTTCAATATTCTATCTATGCGCGCGTTTGATATTCCGCAGCGGGCAGCCTTGTAATTGGAGTTTCCCGCAGCAGCCTTATATGCCGCATATCCGAGCGCAGAGCAGACTGAGTCAACATCCGGATTCCTATGCCCTATTATGTATATATTTTCCTGCACTTCGTTTTGAAATTTAATGTTACAAATCTTATTTTAGATTTTGCCGTGTTTAAAACAAGCAAGCTTTTAAAAATTTGCCGCTGCTGCTATACGCCGCAGATATGGATTTTAAAATCTTTGCATAGATTGATATATTTGATGAAAGAATTAAAGCATATTTTTGGGTTTTTGTTGGATTTTGTATAGAACCCTTGACACCTATAAGAAAGATTTACTAGTATAATCCATATGAAAAGAACATTATTATATACGGCATTGGGGGTATGTGCCGCAGTTGGAATTGCGAATGGTGAGGAAAAACTTTATAATGCATGCAACGCGCGTTGGAGTATTAATGCAGAAAGCGATAAAGACTTTTACAAATATACAAATTATAATCCCGATGACCCCTCAAATTTTTTGAATGAGGCCGACTTTAACAATCCGCAAGGTTGGGCTAAACCCCAAACATGGTGGCATTGGATAAACGGGAATGTAAGCCGTGAGGGCATAGACGCCGACTTGCGAGAAATGGCCGACAAAGGCTACGGTTTTGTACGCATATTCCACATACCCGGCTCTATCAAAGGGCAGTTAAAGTTCAATTCGCCTGAATGGTTCGAGACTTTCTCATATGTTGCCGAGAGGGCTAACCACTATGGGCTTGGGCTTGGCATACATAACTGCGAAGGCTGGTCTGAGGCTGGCGGACCATGGATAACTCCTGAACTGTCTATGAAACATTTAAAATGGACTCTTACCAAAGTTTCAGGCGGCGGAAAGCAGACACTTACCCTACCAAAAGCCACGCATTTGAAAGGTTATTTTGAAGATGTCGCAGTAGTTGCCTGGCGCGATAACGCAAAGCCAAACAAGATGCGCTCCGCAAAATACAAATTAAGCCCCGCCGAAAGTTATGTGGAACTGAGGAGAAATATTAATAATGCAGTTGACGGATCAAGCGACACAATAGCCTCTTTCAGGCACGACAGGGAAAGGAAAGACCAGATTTGCGGTCTTACCTTTGAATTTGACGAACCGCAGGAATTTTGCGCCGTAAACGCTGAAGTTGTATATCGCTACGAGGCTCAACGCGGAATTTTTCTTGAGGCTTCAGACGACGGCAAAAATTTTGAGGCTGTTCACGAGTTCAAATTCGACACTCCAGAAGCTTATGCAAAATTCAATCCGCGCAAAGCTAAGTTTTGGCGCATAATAAGGCGCATGAGTAAAGATCCTACAGAGCGCGTGCTGAGGGGTGTTGAGGAAGAATGGGCGCTTGATTTGAGAGATTTTGAACTTCTAGCAAAAGGCGAGGTCTCCTCAAAAGGAGGCATACTCGATCTTGCCATCAAGACGGGCGCGCTAGACAGCAGAGGCAATTTAAGACAAACTCCTACGGACGCAGTTCCCGAGAGCGCCGTATTAAAGAAGACAGATATTATCGTATTCGACCAACTACCTAACTCCGAAGACAAGATAACATTGGATTTACCCGAAGGCAACTGGATAGTCATGCGTGCCGGCATGACAACTACCGGCAAGACAAACCACCCAGCCACTGAATACGGCAGGGGACTTGAGGTTGATAAATTCGACCCCGACGCAGTGGAGTTCCATTTTAAATCATATCCAAAAAAAATGGTTGAAGCCTCTGGTAAATATGCTGGCAACACCTTTAAGATAATAGAGACCGACTCATGGGAGGCGGGCAGCCAGAATTGGACAAAGCGCTTTCCCGAATTTTTCATGGATAGAAACGGCTATGATGTTCTTCCGTGGCTGCCTGTTTATGCCGGCAAATGCATAGAATCTGTAAGCGATACGGAAAATTTCCTGAGAGACTTGCGCGAGACATTTGCAAGCCTTGTGAATAATAATTTTTACGGCAAGATGAAGAATCTTACAAATGGAGCAGGTCTCCTTTACGAGACGGAAGGCGCAAGCGGTGTATGGATGAGAGACCATATATCATCTTTCAGGGAGGCAGATTTTCCTATGACAGAGGTATGGCACGACCCCCGCGTAAAAGGTGCGGTAAACCCTGTTAGAGGTTCTTCCGGCCGCAAGGGCTCTGTAACAAGCGTTGCAAGTTTTTACGGGAAGAAATATATCACCTGCGAAGCTCTCACAAGCCGCAAGGGAAACTGGAGCGAGACTCCGTGGATAATGAAGGGTGCCCTAGATACTCTTTTCCTTGCCGGTACAAATGTTGCGGTATTCCACTCCTACACACACCAACCCGACGATACCCACCCCGGTTGGCAGATGGAGCCGTGGGGAATTTCCCAAAACCGCAAGACCGTATGGTGGCCCATATCGCACGACTGGTTTAAATACGCAGCGAGAATTCAATACATGCTCCAGCAGGGCAAATTTGACAATCGCATACTGATATTATCGTGCGATTCCGTCCCCTGGACTGGCGACTGCCCCGGTTTCCCCGGAGGCTATCAGGCCGACACTGTAGACGGCGATAGCGTCCGCAATTTCTTGAGAGTAAAAGACGGCAAGCTTGTAAGTCCCGGAAGACAGGAATACTCTGTTTTAATAGTTTCCACTCCTGTTTTAAAGCTTGATACTCTCAAGGCAATAAAGGCCTACATACAGCAGGGAGCCGTTGTAGCCTTTTTGGAAAGACCCATTGTAAACACAACTTTGCGCGGCGGAGCAAAAGCCCAAGCTGAGATGGAAGAATTAATTTCCGAGCTTTTCCCCGAAGGACAGAAAGGATACAAGCGTATTGAAAACGGAATAGTGTATTACGGAAACTCTGTGGCGGAGGTTCTAAATAGCCGCGGTATTAAGCGCCATTTTGAATGCAATATTAGCGGAGGTGCAGAAGGAGACATTTACTCTCTCTCCCGACGTTCCGCAGACGGCACAAAATGGTTCTGGGTATTGAACTCAGACCCATACGATACAAAATCCGGCACGATGAGTTTTGACGTATCCGGCAAAGACGCTTACATCTGGAACGCCGAGACCGGTCTAATAACCCGAGCATGGGGCATGGTTGAGAAAGACGGCAAGACTGTGATGCCGCTTAACTTAAAGAAGATGGAAAATGTCTTTATTGTGTTTAAGGGCGATAGAGACTCTACAGAAGTTGTAGAGGCAAAGCTCGACGGCAAGAAGATATTCCCAACGCTACCTCCCGCAGCCGGATTCGACAACACAAAGATTGAGGGCAACTTTACCATATTGGCCACAATATCGCCAAAGGCCGACAGAAAGCTTTCCGAAGAAAAGTCCTCCGGGATATTGTCTCAATCCAACGAAAATTTCCTTCTTCATCCCGAGCAGATGCACCTTAAGATGAAAGATAATTCCGCCGCATGTGCTGGAATAAGCGCCGGGAAGAACTCTATTGCGGTATTTGAGCACGGCGCGGGATATTTCAATTCCCCGCTTTCGGTTGACATGCAAGTTCTGCCAGACACAAGAATTGCTGTGGTGTACAAAGATTCCGTCCCATCGCTTTACATAAACGGAAAGTTTGTAAAGACCGCTCCAAAGGCGTCGGGCAGAAAACTGCACCCTATGGATACAGTGAGAAAATCATTTAAGGGTTCGTACAGTGGATTTAAGGTTGTTGATAAGGCTTTAAGCCCGGAGGAGATCTCTGAAGACTTTGCAAAGGCTCAAAAAGCGGAAAACACAAAGGCTGCATACGTTCCGCCTCCGCCGTCAATAAGAAGGTCAAAAGACGGCGTTCTCTCTGCTGAATTCTTCAAGGCGGGTGTTTTAGAGCTGAAGAAGGCCAACGGTAAAACTGTAGTTCTGAAGGGAGAATCTCCACGCTTAGAAACAGAGATAAAACCTCCTTTTGAGGTGTCATTCGACCCAAAATGGGGCGGCCCTGAAAAGCCTGTAAACTTCAATAGCCTCTCAAGCTGGACAGAGTCCGCCGACGAAGGCATAAAGAACTACTCCGGACTTGCCGTTTACAAGAAGACATTTAAGCTGCCCGCGCTCAACAAGAATGAAAAGGCATATCTTGCAATAGACAAAGTCTGTGAAGTTGCAAAAGTGCGCTTAAACGGTAGAGACGTTGGCACCATGTGGAGACCGCCCTTTAATCTGGATATAACAAACTACCTCAAAGATGGAGACAACCTCTTGGAGATAACAGTTGGCAACACTTGGGTAAACCGTTGTCTGTTCGATGCAACTTTACCGAAAGAGAAACGTCTGACCTGGGCAAATTCCATGAAGAAGCACTTCCCCGCCGAAAACGAAAAGGAATCAAACTGGAAGTATTGGGCATGGCTTGATGGCCCATTGGAATCTGGGCTAATAGGCAAAATGAGAATTGTATTCTCTAATACGGTATCGGAACAGTAGTGTAAAATAACTCCAAAATTTTCTTTTGAGAAAACCATATTTTTATATTGAAGCGCGGTTATGAGACCGCGCTTTTTTATTAACATATATTATATTAAAGCAAGGGTCATTTAAATATTATAAAGCATTTAAGCTGCATATCTTACCTGTTATAGATTTAGGCAAAATATTATAGCCATTTGTTTATATGCAATGAACGCATTTTCAATAATTCCAAAGCCACATTTCTTAGTAGTTTGCAATTATTACATACTTACACCGCACAAAAACTTGATTTTTAAACTTAAAATACCAAGGCAAATCTTCGATAAAAAAATATAATAACACCTAAAATATCCAAAAAGGAAACCCACCATGACCTACGAAGAATACCTTAAGAATAATCCAGATTTTGCCGCGCAGCAAAACGCAAAAAAACAGAGTGCAAACAACACTGGAAATGCATCTATTTTAATAGTAAAAGCAATTTTGCTTATGATTGCATCTTTTTTCATATTGATACTTGGGACAATTATCTGTTATGCGCAATCTGAGCCAGGCACACCTCCAACAATGTTTGTATTCATAAGCGCTTTATGCACACTGTTTCTTTGCTCTTTAGCGGGATTGTTGTCGGTTGCATATGTGATAGGAGCAGGAGTCAACATAGGGATAAACGCTTCCAGATAACAAATAGCCTAATGTATATATAAATTTAGCGGAAAGATGAAATCATCTTTCCGCTAAAAGGCAGCATAGAAGCGCTATAAGAAATATCTTCTCTGCTTTTCCGATATAGGTATTTGAGCCTTCTCCATGACAGCCATCATATCTTCCCAAACCAGGCGTTTTGTTTTTGGGTTTCCGTACTGCAACAGGTAAGATGGATGATATGTAACCATAAGAGCCCTGCCGTCTATATCGAGAAAGTTTCCCCGCATTTTGCCCATTCTGCGTGTTGGATCAAAGCCCAAAAGCCCTTGAACGGCAGTCATTCCCAAAGCAACAACTATCTGCGGATTTACAATTTCTATCTGGGCTTTTAGGTATGGAAGACAATATGCCATTTCCTCCTGTGTAGGCGGCCTATTGCCCTTGGAAGTTGGAAGTTCAGGGCGCCAATTCATGATGTTCCCTATGTAGACATCGCTTCTGCTAAGCCCCATTGCGGCTATTATTTTTGTAAGAAGCTGCCCTGCCCTGCCCACAAAAGGCTCTCCTTGAATTTCTTCGTCGGCACCGGGCGCCTCTCCGCAGAAGAATATTTTTGCATCGAGATTTCCCACCCCGAAAACAACCTTCTTTTGCGGCTTGACATGCGCATTGCAGACGGGATCTGAAAGAACCTTGTCCCTTAGAAAATTCCATTTCGCCGCCTTGTCGCCCGCCGGAAGTTCAAACGGGGAAGGTTCCGGAATAGGCGCTATCTTAAAATCTGTATCGGTATAGTTTTTCACAATTCTTGCGGTTATGGGTTTTTCCTTTATTGAAGCTATATTGCTCTTTGTGTCGGACGAATCCGCAAATTTTATCTCTTCAACCTCCGGCAAAATCTCCTCCGGGGAATCGGAAGACTCAAAATGCCCTATTCTTGAAACAAGCTTATCCGATTGCGCTTTGCGGCCAAGGCGCTCCAAAACAGCCATGGATTCGTCGTCCACAACAACCGCCTCAACCCCTTCAGAAGCAAGTCGTTTAAGCTCTATTTCAAGCGCCTGAAGAACCTCTTTCATATAAAAATTATACGTTTTTTCCGCGCGGCACAAAAATTACAAAGTCCTTTCCCCGCACAGACGCATAAGAAATAAGCGCCTGCGCGGAATAAGAGCAGAAGTGTTCTATTCCTTTGGAGTCTGGCTAGGCAGCATTGAAAGCGCCATAGCAATCTCCTTTTCGTTGTACTGGTAATTTTGCAGCTGATTGGCAAAATAGGCCATATATGAGGCCAAATCCAAATGCCCGTGCCCCGACAAGTTGAAAAGTATAACCTTCTCCTCTCCGGTCTGGGCACACTTGCGTGCCTCGTCCATGACGGCAGATATTGCATGCGACGATTCCGGCGCAGGAATTATCCCCTCAGATCTCGCAAACGCGACGGCATCGCGGAATACATCAAGCTGGTTTACAGTACGCGCCCTCATAAGCCCCTGGCTAAAGACATTGCTGATCTGAGGAGCCATTCCGTGATAGCGCAGTCCGCCAGCGTGAACCGCGGGGGGAAGATACCTGCTACCCAATGTGTACATCTTAAACAGCGGAGTCTTTCCAGCAACATCGCCGAAGTCATAAGCGTATTTACCACTTGTCAGGCTCGGGCACGCCGCCGGCTCAACACCGAGTATGTCAACCTTTCTTCCGCCGCGCAGTTGCTCGCCCAAGAACGGGAAGGCGATACCCGCAAAGTTCGAACCGCCACCGCAGGCCCCAACTATCATATCCGGATACTCCCCCGCCATTTCAAGCTGCTTCATGGCCTCCTGCCCTATCACACTCTGATGCAGCAATACATGGTTTAACACAGACCCAAGGCAATATTTTGTATCTGGATTTTTAAAGACATCCTCCAAAGCTTCAGATATGGCTATGCCCAAAGAACCTCTACAATTTGGATCTTTAGCCAGTATCTCGCGTCCGGCCTCTGTAAACGGACTTGGACTGGCGATAGTCGTACCGCCAAAAACCTCCATCATAGCCTTGCGGTATGGTTTCTGCTCGTAAGAGCAGCGCACCATGTAAACCTTGCATGATATTCCAAATATGTTGCACGCCTGGCTCAGCGCCGACCCCCATTGGCCCGCGCCAGTTTCTGTTGTAATATACTTAGTTCCCTGAATTTTATTTGCGAACACCTGCGCCATTGCGCTGTTGCTCTTGTGTGATCCCGACGGGCTTACACCCTCGTATTTGTAATATATATGAGCCGGAGTCTTAAGAGCCGCTTCGAGCCTGCGCGCGCGATACAGCGGCGACGGCCTCCACTGGCGGAGTATGTCGCGAACTTCCTTTGGAATTTCTATGTACCTTTCCTGAGAAAATTCTTGCTCCACAGCCATCTTTGAAAAGATAACCTCAAGAGCCTCATTTGGAATTACCTCTCCGTTTGCCGGATTTACCGGGCGAGGTGTCTTCTTAGGCAAGTCTGCCTCTATGTTATACCAGAATTTCGGAATGCTCTCCTCGTCGAGAACGTATTTTACCTGTGCCATAAATTATCTTTCAACCTCCACGCAGTTTTCCTCTGACGGATTTTTAAACATGTTAAATATTATCTTTTCAGGAACCAAACTCAGATCTGGATTAGACGGATTATACGCCGGAAAGGACTTTACCTGCGTGTGCAATTTTGCCTCTTGAGGAATTGCCGTTATAGTAGTCTGCCTGACAAAGCACCCCTGTTCGTTCGTCTCCGACTCCACGCTAAGCGGAGTCTTTCCCACATTCACGCCATTTATTACAATGGGCGCGCCCTGCGGAACGCTATCTATTTGCATTATGCGCGTCTTATCAAACCTGTCCGCCTCGGTACATGCGCAAAGCAACGCCGCCAAAACGGGAATTACCGCCAATTTGTATATCTTCATAAAATCACATCTTGTTGAAATTCTTAAGCGACGCCATAGCCCCTTGCATTCTGCGCATCCCCTTTGGGCCTTTCATCATCTTTGTAAGCTTGCGCATGCCTTCAAATTCTTTTATCAGGCTGTTTAAATCGCGCACCTGAGCCCCGGCACCAGCAGCTATCCTAAGCCTTCTGCGGGCGTTTAATATAGATGGGTTGCGCCTCTCCTGCGGAGTCATAGACAATATCAAAGCCTCCCTGCGCTTCATGCGAGCCTCCTCCGCCTCGCCTATCTTAACGCCGCTCATGCCCGGAATCATTTTAAGTATGCTTTCCATGGAACCGAGCTTCTTTATCTGCCTCAGCTGGGCAAGATAATCCTCAAAGTCAAATTCCGACTTGCGGAGCTTTTCGGCCATTTTTGCGGCCTCCTCCAAATCGAGGTTCTCCTGCGCCTTCTCTACAAGGCTGACAACATCTCCCATGCCCAATATGCGCTGGGCCATTCTGTCTGGATGAAAAAGCTCCAAATCGTCGAGCTTTTCTCCTACGCCGGCAAACTTTATGGGACATCCGGATATGCTCTTTATAGATAAAGCCGCACCGCCGCGGGCATCGCCGTCAAGCTTAGTTAGAACAACTCCCGTAAGGTTGACAGCCTCGTTAAAACGCTTTGCCACGCTGACAGCCTCTTGCCCCAAAGCGGCGTCTGCAACAAGGAGAACCTCCTGCGGAGTCAAATCAGCCTTAAGGCGCTCTATCTCGCCAATAAGCTCTTCATC
Source organism: uncultured Opitutales bacterium (assembly GCA_944390805.1). Classification (GTDB taxonomy): domain Bacteria; phylum Verrucomicrobiota; class Verrucomicrobiia; order Opitutales; family Intestinicryptomonadaceae; genus CALXQW01. Next base: position 24,494 of record CALXQW010000019.1, read on the forward strand.
TATTTCAAGCCGCCCTGCGGTATCAAAAATAATCACATTGCAACCGTCTGAAACTGCGCGGGCCGATAAGCGCCCGGCAAGTTCGGGCACATTTTTTGATGATCTGTCTGAATAGACGGCAATTCCCGCCTGTTTACCCAGAACTTCAAGCTGGTCTATCGCCGCCGGACGATAGATGTCGCATGCAATAAGAGCCGGTTTCTTCCCTTTTTTAGCAAGAAGCTTTGCAAGCTTGGCGCTTGTGGTTGTCTTGCCGGACCCGTGCAGACCTACCATCATTATCTTAAGCGGATTGCCGTCAGCCAAAGAGGCGTCCCCACCGCCGAGAAGCTTTACGAGCTCGTCATGAATTATCTTTATTACCTGCTGCCCGGGAGTAATGCTCTTTATAACCTCCTTGCCTGCACACTCGGCCTTGACCCGCTCGACAAACTCACGAGCCACCTTAAAATGCACGTCGGCCGAAAGCAGAGCCTGCCTGACCTCCGACAAAGCCTCGGACATGTTTGATTCCGTAAGCACGCCCACCCCGCGCAGATTGCGCAGGGCCTTGGATAGTTTTTCGGTTAGGTTTTCCAGCATAAGAAATTAAAAACCAAAGTTTGCCAGAATTCTCCGTTCGGGCAACAATTTTCTTATTATAAATGCGCCAGAGCCTAAAAAGAACAAAAAGCTTGAACTTCGCGCGGGGCGGAATTTTTATGATTTGCATGAGAGGGTCGATAAAGAGCGCGCTTTTGCTGTTCGGGTTGGGCGCGGCCCTGCTTCCCGCCATAATAATGGCGGTGCTAATATCGTACATGCAAAAAAGCATAGTAGACGCAACAGACAAGAGTTTTGAAACTCTCGCTGTTGAAAACGCGCGACGCATAACTGAAGACGTTCTTGGAATGTGCCGTCTGATACAGCAAAGCAGAGACGAATCTCTTAGAAAGAAGCGTCTTAAAGTGTGGTCGGCATTGGAAAAATATGGAGCTGTATCATTGTCCGACAAGACTTTCTCTGCCGATGTAAGAAACCAGTTCGACTTCTCCAAGCCTGAAAAAAGAACCGTTCCCGTGCTGAGACTTGGAAAACTTTCCTTAGATACTCCCGCAGCAAGAAAGAAGTTTTCCGAAGAACTTTCCGCTCTGAAGAAAGCCACAAGGACAAATTATTCAATTTTAACTCGCCTCAATGACGAAGGCGACATGCTCAGGATAGCCACAACCCTCAAAGATTCCGAAGGTAATCCCATGACATTGTCCTATATTCCCGCAAGACGGAAATCTGGGGGTAAAGTTGGAGTAGTTGATGCTCTCATGGGCGGAAGAACATTCCGCGGGCTCGCCGAGATAGACGGGGCTTCCATGCTTACCAACTACGAGCCTCTTTTCGACGACAACCAAAATATAATAGGCGCAATAGAGATGGCTGTTGCCCAAAATATGACCGACGAGCTTTGCCAATATATGAATAGTGTACGCATTGGCGATAACGGCTACGTTTGGGCGCTTGAGAACGAAGACGCCGGCCGCACTATATTTCGAGTTTCCAAGGACGGCGTGATGAATGGCTCCGTTCTCCAGTTGGACGACAACAACCTGCGCAGAAAGAATTTCACCGAGATACTAAATGCCGAGAAACGGTTGTCGCCCGGGGAGATAGGCATGGATATACGCACTTTAAGTTCGTCGGGCAAGGGGGCGCATGTAAAACGCATAGTATGCTACGCGCGTTTTGCTCCGTGGAATTGGATAATAGGTACAACTTCATACACGAACGATTTCTCAAAAAGTTCGGCGCTTGTTAGGAAACAATCAAGCGGAATACTGATAAAGCTTTTATACGGAACCGCCTTTGTTTTCTTTCTTGCTGCCATATTTATCTGGTACGTTATAAATAGGCTAAATTTTAGCATAACCAGCATAAGAACCATAGGCGAGGCGCTTGCCCGAGGCGATATTTCCAGTGCAAAGGAACGCATGGAAACCTACTCCAAGACAGCAAAAAGCTCCATTATAAAAGAATCGCGCGACCAGTTCTTAGCGGTGGAAAGCATGGCTAAGAACATATCAGAACTTACCGAACGTACCCAAAAGGGAGTTTCCCAGCTTGCAGCAGGAGCCGCAAAGATAGCCTACGATGCCCGCGAGCTCAATACTATTATAGACAGGCAAGCCGAGTCGGTCAGGGAGGTTGGCGTTGCGAGCAAATCCATAAGAAATTCAGCATTCAAGCTAAACAAGCAGGCAAGGACCGCCGCAGCCGACGTTGAAAAGGCATTGAAGACAGCCGAGTTAAGCAGTGCTGCGCTGGAAAGCTTGCGTCAAAATTCGGAGATACTGCTGAAATCCACCGGGCAGATAATGAGGTCTTTAGCGCATATAAATGAGAATGCCGAAAATATAAGCTCGGTGGTGTCCGCCATAAGGGTATTGAGCAAGCAGACAAACATGCTTAGCCTAAACGCCGCAATAGAAGCCGAGAAGGCCGGAGAGCTTGGGCTTGGATTTGCCGTTGTATCAAGGGAGATAAGAAAACTTGCCGACAAGACCGCAATAGCGGCAAAAGACATAGAGCGTGTAATATGGGAGCTGCAAAGTTCTGTAAATTCTGGGGTGATGGAGATGGACAGGTTTGCCGCAACAATGAGGGACGGATCCCAAACCATACACAGCGCAACAGTATCTTTGGAAAAGACGGTATCTGAGGTTTCCACTCTTGCACCTATATTTGAGGAGCTTGCCTCTGAGATATCCGGAGAAAGCGACGGCGCAAAGAGGATAAATCTTGCTATGGAGGACATAGGAAGAACCTCTTTGGCAACATCTGCCGGGGTGCTTGAATTCAAACGCACAACAGAATCCATAGATGCGGCCGGCACAGCGTTGAAGGCGGAAATCTCTGCGTTCAAGATCTGGGAGGCAGACAGATGAAGATATCTCTGCGAAAGGCACTGATGTTTTTTGGAATAGGAATTTCCGCTGTTCCAATGGCAGTCATGGCTGGATTGATAGCCGTGATGCAGCAGGATACTGCCGGCCTTGTAAAGCGCGAATTTGAGAAGGCAGCGCAGGAGAGTTCCGCCCAGACCGTATCGGATATAATACGCGTGTGCGAGATAATAGACGCCTCAAAGAAGAAGTCGGCCCAGCATGTCAGAGACGATGCTATTTCCAGGCTCTACGAGCTTGGTATGCCCTCTCTTACAGAAGATTTCTTCACGGCGCCAGTAAAGGACCAATACGACGCTTCTATTGCATTGCAGGTATCATTAAACAAGCTTGCCTTTGGGGCGGCTGCTATAACGCCTGAGTTTGATAAAGACGGCACTCCGCGTCAATCCGGCGGACCGGTGCAGGAGATACTCAATTCGGCAAAGGGAGCCGACAGTGTAGAGCTTACTCTGTTTGTCAGGATGAATCCAGAGGGCGACATGCTGCGTGTTGCCACAACCGCGCTTAGGAACGACGGCACTCCATATATAGGCACCTACATTCCCGCAATAAATGCCGATGGAACTGAAAACGCAATAATTTCAAAAATATTGCTTGGCGAGAGATGCAGAAGTTTTTCCGACGCGTCAGAATTATCCTTTGAGACCGACTACGAGCCCATATTCGACAAGAACCGCAATGTTATAGGAATGTTCTCCTACGGAGTTCCCGGCAGCTTTGCAAACTTCATATGCGACTATCTTCAGAATTTGAGCATAGGTAAGAACGGATACGTATGGGTTGTTGAATCTGCGCAGTCCGGCAGGCCGGTATTCAAGGTTACAAAAGGTGGGGCGGTAAATTCGTCCATAGAGGAGTCTATAGAGAAAAACTCCGCGGCGCGCGCAAGGCTGGATAAGTTTATAGATGGCGCAAAGAACCTTGAATTTGGGGAGATAAAAGTTGAAAAATACGAGCTTGAGGGGATAGGAGCATCTGGAGGATCCGACATAATGGTATCCTACGCATATTTTGCTCCGTGGCGTTGGATTATAGGTGTTACGGCATACCAGCAGGATTACGACAAAGCCTCTTTCTTGATAAATCGCGAGGCATCATCCTTGCTGAAAAACATTCTTTGGGCATCGGTATTCTTATTTATAATAATAGTAGGGCTTGCGTATTCTGTTTCCGGCAAGATGTCTAAGCCGTTTGAAGCGCTGAGGAGGTTTGCCAGCAGAATACAATCAGGAGACATAAAGGGTGCGGGAGAAATTGCCGATGGGATGTCGGCCTCGTTCGGATTCGACAGGGGCGAGCTTGGCGGAATACTTTCAATATATAAAAGGATAACAACAACCTTTTCCGAACTTATCGGCAAGGTTAAGAGTTCTGCCGACACCCTGACTGCGGCATCGGACAGGATAGCCGCAGGGGCAGCAAAGATGGAGGCAGACACCGCCGCGCAGACGCGTTTTATTCTTGAAGTTGGCCGTACAAACGCAGACATAGTCAGGTCTGCCGGAAGGCTTTCAGTGAAGGCAAAGAATGCTGCGGCAAAGGCAGAAAATTCAATAGAGGCGGCAAAGGGCAACGGTAAAGATTTGGAAGCTCTGCTTGAGAATTCCGCGAAGCTATCGGAAGCTGCCGAGGCGATATCGGCGAGGCTTGCCATTATGAAGCAGAAAGCCGACGCCATATCGTCAATAGTAACAACCATAGGTTCCATTTCAGAAAAGACCAATCTGCTGAGTTTAAATGCCGCGATAGAGGCGAATAAGTCTGGCGACTACGGCAAGGGGTTCGGTTCGGTATCTGCGCAGATAAGGAAGCTCTCAGACCAAACTGCTGTATCTGCCATGCACATAAGGAATATGGTCAGACAGATGCAAGAGTCAGTTGAAGGCGGCGTAAAAGATATGGAGAGTTTTTCCGGAAAAGTGGCGCAAGCCCACAGGATAATAAACGAGGCAGAAGGCAATCTATCAAAGATAATATCGCAGGTAATACAGCTTGGGCCAAAGTTTGAGACTATGGCAAAGGGTGTTGGAGAGCAGTCGGAAAGCGCCGGACAGATATCTTCTGGGATAGCAAAATTAGAGTCATCCTCAATGAAAACGAACGAAAAGATCTCAAGTTTCAAGTACGCCGCGGAGGAGTTGAGAAGCACTGGGGAATCATTAAAGGAGCAAATTAGCGCGTTCAAAGTTTAATTATGGCAAGATTTTGAAAAAAAATGCTTGCGCGGAGAGTAATTTCGTATTTATTTACGCGTTTTTACAAATATTTCAATCCAGATGAAAGCGACAATCAAAATACAGGGCAAACAGCTTACCGTCAAAGAGGGCGATATTTTCTTCGTCAACCGTTTCGTAGATTCCAAAGCGGGCGACACTATCGACATAAAAGACGTCCTCATGGTTGGAGAGGGCGAATCTGCAAAGTTCGGAGCGCCTATAGTTGACGGGGCCGTAGTGAGCGTAAAAATCCTCGAGAACAAGCGCGGCAAAAAGGTTGATATCTTCAAGAAGAACCGCAGAAAAGGCTACGAACGCAGAAGGGGGCACCGTCAGGAGCTTTCCGTTGTGAAGGTCGAGTCCATAAAGGCGTAATAACGAAAGGCACATTACCATGGCACATAAAAAAGGTCAGGGAACATCTAGAAATGGCAGGGACTCCAAGCCGAAAATGCGCGGAGTAAAGAAGTACGGCGGAGAGCCTGTTTTGGCTGGCAGCATATTGGTTCGCCAGTGCGGAACTAAGGTTCGCGCGGGAGACAATGTTGGAATGGGCAGAGATTTCACCCTTTTTGCCCTTGCTGACGGCACTGTAAAGTGGGACGGCGCGCACCGCAAGGTTTCCGTTTGCACAGAGTAGTACAGGCTAAAAGCAAATTTTTAACTTTCAGAAACGCGTTTCCAGATATGGAGCGCGTTTTTTGTGTTCATATATTGCAAGGTATGAAAAATATATAGCTATACAAAAATATGGAAGATTAGAGGCTTACCGCAGATAAGATGTAGAATATAATAAGCGGGTAAATTCCATATACTATTAAAAAAGGCCTACATATAATTTGGAGAATAGATAAAGTATTTTGTAAAGAGACTATAAGTTTTATGCTTGGGAAAACCTTTAATTTCAAAAAAATTTACACAAAAACAATCACAAACCAACAAATATACTCGACATATAATAAAAAAGTCATCATAAGATTCTTATGAGCAAGAGAGTTTTGAGGGGAATCTTTTTATTTGCAGGCATAATTTTAACATTTTTTTGTGCAATTGCAAATGCGATAGACATAAAAGTAGGGGCTATACGCTGGGATGCATGGTACGGAGGAAATACCGACTCGCCAAACAGTCCTGCTGCTGCAGTAGAAAAAACCCTTCAAGACAAGCGTTGGCGTTATAGAACTCCAACGTTCATGAAGGAAAATCCCGATGGCACAATAACCCTAAACGGAGCCACAAGGGAAATCATAGACGAGGAGATACGCTTGGCGCACAATGCCGGACTTTCCTTCTGGTCATACTGCACATACGCAAAAGACAGCGGAATGAGCAAAGCTCTTGCTTTACATAGATCAAGCAAGATAAAAAACCTTATGCCTTTTTGCGCAATCATAACGCCAGGCACATTGCAAAACAAAGAGATGTACGGATATATTCTGGAGCTTTTGCAAGACGATGCCTATTTCAAAGTAGAAGGCAGACCCGTTATATTCATGCTTTGCATATATACAAATCCGTTAGAAAAAGAAACTCTGGACAAAGCAAACATGAAGAGTCTTTTCAATAAATTTAAAGCCGATGTTAAAAGAATATTAGGAGACCCCATTGTAGTTATCCAAGACAGTGCCCCCGAAGGAAGAACAAAATTTGCAGCCGAATATTTCGGCGCGCAAGCAGTAAGCGCCTATTGGGCGTTGGAATGGAAGGAGAAAGGCGCATATGAGGATATCATATCTTGGGGAAACAAATATTGGGATAGGTTGAAAACAACCGGATACGGAGTTGTGCCTATAGTCACAACAGGTGCTGATCCGCGCCCGCGCTATATAAATCCTGTTCCGTGGGAGAAGCGCAAGAAGCCGGAGCCGAACAACAATCTGTATTATGAACATGCAACTCCAGAGCAGATAGCAGATTTCCTCAAAGATGCTATAGATTTCGTCAAGGCAAACCCGCAGATTTGCCCTTACGGATTGATAAATATATACGCATGGAATGAATATGACGAGGGTGGCTGGCTTGCGCCTACATTTGGAGATAAGACATCGCGTCTCGATGCCATAAAAAAGGTGATAGAACAGAACAGATAAAACGCTTATCCTTTCCCTTATAGTTTTGTGTATTGATTAAGGAATATGCGTTGGCACTCCAATAGAGAGGCAATATGGAAAGATATGTTTTTTCCCATATAAAATACGCAGAAGAGCTATCTTGCCATAAATAAGAGACTGTCTAAATGCCTATTTAACGTATAATGCAGATACGTTATAATAGAGTCTTAAATACGCCGCAATACGCCGTGCTATTACAGTATGCCTGAGCCGTCCTTCTTTTGGACTTTTGCCAAAGTTTCTGCGGCAAGAGAAGCAGTTTTTAAGACGGAATCGAGAATTTTTGATATTTCGCGTTTAAGGGAATCCATCTGAGAGCATATCTCAGCCGAAGACGAGCTTTGCTCCGCAACCGACTCCAGCGCAGAATCCAATCGCATGGGCAAGCCCTGCACCCGCTGAATGATGCCTGTAAGATGAGAGCTGACCACCATCATATCCGCATAAGAAGACTCCACCTTTTTGGCAAAGACATTCATACCCGATATGCCCGCATTAACAGATGCCATCATTGCCGATATGCCCTTTTCAATCTCCACCGTAGAGTTTGCCGTTTGCGTTGCAAGCGCGCCGATTTCCGCAGCAACAACAGAAAAACCTTTGCCGTAATCCCCTGCTTTTTTAGATTCTATGGCGGCATTTAAGCTGAGCAGATTGGTTTTGTCGGCGACGTTTTCCATAGTTTCAACAACGCGCTCTATGATTTCCGCACTGCCATATAGGCCTTTTAACTGCTCCGTAAGCTCTGAGCTGAAGGAATTTAAGTCTTTCATAGAGGCTTCAATTTTCTCTATGTGGACCAAACCGCCTTCCGCGTTTACAACTGTCTCCTCCGAGGCGGCAAGAACAGTGGATAGATTCTCTTTTAGCGAATTTGATATTTCAGCCATTCCAGAGGCTTTAGAACGCATGCTTTTAACCGAATCAGACGCAAGCCCCAACATTTTCTCGCGTTCGCGGGTCATGGAGAGCATGTCAGACAGAGCGGAGGAAACCTCGCGAGTCTTATTTGACGATCTATCCATAAAGGAAATTATCATATTTCTGATGGATGCAAAATTATCAGCCAATATTTTAAACTCCATGCTTGCCTTAACTGGAGATGAATCAGAAAAGTCTCCATACAGCATTTTTTCGGAACGCGCAATCAGCCTGCGAACCGGCGACAAAGCCCCTCGAGAGACAATCTTTGCACACAATGCGCAAAACGGTAGAAGCAGAATAGAAAATATCAGAAGTTCGCGCCGATATTTCAGAAGAACTCCTGTACTTTCAAGGGCTTTGTCGGTTGAGAAGACATACCATCTCAACATGGGGATATAATCCCATGCCGCCACAATATCTTCCCCTTCCGCAGACATGGCCGATACTCCATCTGCCGGACCAGACAGTTGGTTGTTGGCAAAAGCAGTACCGTCTTTTAGTATTAGAGGTTCACGCGGGACAAGCTCAAAAGAATCTCCCGAATGAGATAATATATATGGAATATTTTTTGAATACACACATATAAAACTCCCTCCGCCGGATACGTCCCCCGATATTATAGAAGCAACCCGCTTAAGATCCACGGAAAATACGCAGACTCCGGCAAAGGCGTCGCTGGAACGCACAATAGAAGCTATAAATACAGCCGGATTGCCGTCGAGCGGATTTGTAGAAAGCGTTGATACCGCAATTTTACCAGACTCCACCGCCCTTCTATATGTATCTGAGATTTGGGTACCATCTAAAACTTCGTCTGTTGCACTTTTTATTCCGCTTGCAAATTTTGAGGAATACATAAGCGCGCCATCTTTTGAGAAGATAAAACACTCCTTAAAGTCGGCATTTGAGAAGAATTTTTCAAATTCCTCTGTAAATTGCACCCTATCTATTTTTGCGTTTAAAAACGACGATATACACGGAAGACTCGCAAGCATATCTGCAGTCTTCAAGCGATCTTTGAAATACTCCGATACGGAAACTGCGCGCGACACCGACAACGCGTATAAGCCCCCACCCCTTTCCGACAACACATACCGTTCAATTCCTTTATACGCCCTCGCGAAGAAAGCCCACAGAGGGATCAAGCAAAAAGCCGCAATGCATATAAACAGCCTGAAGGACAGAGAGCCAAACAGAGGCCTTCCGCGTCCGGTACGTCCGCGTCCAAGATGTTTAGGAGAAATTTTCATATGGCTGCAAAATATTGTTCCGCAAAGTACAATACACAATAATAGCGTGCAAGTACAGTTCGGCTTTTATATATAGAAAGTTTTTCAGGAATTTTACAAAGAGCAAGATTTCTATTTTTGGGAGAACATAGTTCTATTTTATCAAAGCCCAAAAACAAAGATCTGTAATTTTAGGAATTAGAGTCTTCACATATACAGTGCAAAAACAACTTCCACAGTTTGTAATAATACAGTTTAGAATTTTCCTCTCAATTCTTTTTTAAAAGATTGTTGAATTTTAATTTTCGACGGTAAAAATCTGTCTGCATGAATATAAAGCAGCGCGCAAAGATAGTAATGGACGAGCTCGACCGTCTTTATCCGAATCCTAAAATTCCTTTGGACAGTAAAAATACATTTACATTTCTTGTTGCGGTTGTTCTGTCGGCACAATGCAAAGACTCCAGAGTAAATGAGGTCACCCCAGAATTATTTAAGCTTGCCTCTACACCGCAGGAGATGGCTAAACTCGACACGGAAAAAATACGTTCTATAATACGTCCATGCGGATTATCGGAAGCAAAGTCAAAGAACATAAAAGAATTATCAAGAATCATAACGGAAAAATACGGTGGGAAAGTTCCAAATACTTTCGAAGATTTAGAATCGCTGCCAGGAGTTGGGCATAAAACTGCGTCAGTACTTATGTTGCAGGCATTTGGGACACCAGCCTTCCCTGTAGACACCCATATACATAGGCTCGCAGCCAGGTGGAAGCTTGCCTCCGGCAAAAGTGTTGTAGATACCGAACGCAGCCTAAAAAAGATCTTTCCTAAAGAGAAATGGTATAACCTGCATCTTCAGCTAATTTACTACGGCAGAGAATATTGCAAGGCGCACACATGCAAAACGCCTGAGACAATGTGTCCTCTATGCCGCAAACTTGCCGCAAAACCAAGGTCAAAAAAGCCTGAAGACAAATAAAATTCATCTCGTCGGCGTACCATGCGCGTTAGTTCCATAAATATGGGGGAAAATCAGATTATTGGGTAATAATTCAATATTATTTTATTTTTAAATTGACTATTCCGTCTGCTACTATTTCATCTTAACACATTATTTTTCTGCGGGCATAGTTTAGTGGTAAAACCTCTGTCTTCCAAGCAGATGATGGCAGTTCGATTCTGCCTGCCCGCACCAGAAAAAAGGTGCAGAGAAAAATTCCCTGCGCCTTTTCTTATTAAACAAATAAGCCCCTGGAATAAGAGGTTTCTAATCAATGTTGTTAATCTTCCGAGCGCCTCATTAATTGCTTCATACATGCCAAAAGCCAAAAATGTTAAATATGTAAAAATAACATAAGGCTAAAAAAGAAGAGAGATTATTTATTCATTTAGCCTTTGCCGAAGAACAATATTTTCGTATGTTTATATTTTATAATTACCAGAAGGCATTTTAAGCAGATCAAAAACAGATCCTATATTACAAAATTATAATATATTCCATCAATAAGATATTTATGCCATATTATCTATCATATGTCTGAAATGTATAAGAGCATGCATAAATACTATATATTCAGTTGAATATCTCTAATTTGCCGCAAAATAAATTTAGACTTAATAACCTTAAGGAGCGGCATTACAATATATCATTAATTTACATCAATATTATTGAAAATATCTCATGTTTATGAAAGCAAGAAAATCCATGTAGAATAATTCCTTATATATTTCTTAGAAATATATATTTCTCAAAGATAAAGCATCTATGAAATTGTCCTGAAAGAAAGCACTTGTATTGAGCTCTATGACCTTAGATATCTCGGAATATTTTTTTGCTAAAGTTAGAAGTTTTTTAGACAAAGCGCACATAAACGTTCCTCCGAGTGCTCCATTGCCTATTGATTTTATCTGTGCATTATCAAAACTCGGTAGTAATCCTATCTTTACTGCATTGTGAAAATTCATTCCTTTTCCAAAGCCTCCGGCTATATATACTTGCTGAAAATCTCCACTATGGGCACCTATCTCGCAAAAAAGAGTTTTTAATGCCGATTGAACAGCAGCCTTTGCCTTTATTAACTCCGATATCTCATATCTTCCAATCCTGATAGAGTCTGTAAATTTATAATATTTACCCCCATCAATGAAGGCTCCGAATTCGGAAATTAAACCTGTATGCGAGGCTTCGGCAAGAAAGTCTATATATCCTGAAGCGCATATTCCACATGCCGGCGCATTGCCTATAGTTTCATATTTCAAGCCGGGCTTTCCATCTATATATACCCTGCATATTGCGCCGTTTTGAGCTTTTGTGGAGCACTCAAATCCCCCACCCTCAAACGCCGGACCGGCAGGAGCACTGCATGCGAACAACTGTCCTTTATATTTTACTACGATCTCGGCGTTTGTACCTAAATCTATCATTACAGAATTACAGTCTTTTACAAACAATCCAGAGTTTACACACGCACCTACTGCATCTGCCCCGACAAAAGCCCCTATGGATGGCAAAGAAACTATTTTCTTTGTCTTTATACCCATGAAACTCTCGCACTCTACTGAATTTAGAAAATCGCTATTAAATGGAAATGTAGCTAGGCCAGATATCTCTTTCCCGAAAAATATATGAAGCATGGCACAGTTTCCTGACACATAGAGAACCTCTATACAATCGGCATTCGCAAAACTAATGGCATCATCTAGCATCTTAGCCACTGAATGGGAAATACATTCCCTAAGAATGTTAAGACCTTCTTTTGACATTGCAAAAGCAATTCTTGATACAACATCTGCACCATATTTGCATTGAGGATTTACAGATGTAGCACGATATATAATTTTGGACGAGGCATCAAAAAGTACAAGGGCCAGTGTTGTGGTGCCTATATCAAGCGCAGCGCGAAGACCAGAAAATGACTCTGGAATAAAGCCTTTTGGAAGTACAAAATCGGCCTCTGCAAATATAGAATTCTGGGCGGAATTTTTTGGAGGCATCATTATACGCAAATTATCAGACAAAACCACGCTTTTGCACATTCTTAAAACAGCTCCAGCAGAATACACATCTCCCTCAGATGATAACTCTCCGGATACTATTTGAACCTTGCATGCTCCGCAAACTCCGGTCCCGCCGCACACAAAATATCTTCCAAGAGAAACATCTCCATTTAAAAGCTCTTTTACAGTTTTCCCCTTACAACCGGAAAACTCATATATTGAAGATTTTTTCGTCATAGCTGGCTTTTAGAGTTTTTCCTTTTGGCAATATGAAAAATCTATCGGAATCTATACGCATTTGTAGAGCGTCGGATAGCAAAGAATTGTTTGCGCAGATTTCTCGGAACTTCCAATTCATAAATTTTGCACACTCCATACATGCTCTCTTTGAATTCTCCGACTCGTGAAACTGCATGTAAAATACTTCATCATATGCGGCAAACTGCCCTAAGAATGCCTCCATCAAAATATCCGCACTGTCCTTGCCATATTCCGAAAGATATCTTGATTTTGTTTTTTTAAATAACTCCTCCGACGGCAGCAGCCCAGCGGAAATATATCCAGGAGACGCAAAAAATGCGCGCGGATTATTTCTTGTAAAATCCATGGCGGCTGCCGATGAACCAAAAAAAATTCCGCGGCAATCGTGAACGCGCGGTATAACAAGCTCAAAATCATCTGATCTCAACCCCAAAGCTGCGTTGCCGCAGAGTCCGAATATCAACAAGATTCTATCGTTTTCCTTTGAGAATCCGCTGAGCTTGCCACATACAACATCCCTCATCTTGTCCGGATTTAAATGGCTCTCGGCCTTGAAAGACTCTATCTGAAGCGGCTTATTCTCAAGCTTTTCGCTCATAAGGACAATATCGTCCTTAAATATATCGCAGCACAAAACCGAGAACTTCATAAGAAATATCTTTAAGAATAATATTTTGCGGCAGCTCGATAAAAAGCGTCTATATTTTCCCACTTGGCGTTTAAGGGAATGTCGCACCCAGAAGACAAGATAAAATTATCGTTATCAGCAACCCTCTCCAGCAATTCCAACGTATGCGTATAAATCCCATCCTGATCTGCTTCCACAAATTGGGAACAAGGGTCCACATTACCCATAACAATAACCTTTCCCGATGCCGCCTTCAACATATCGGCAATATCTATGGCGTTTCCAAAATGATATGCGGCTGCTCCCATTGAAAATATGGCATCTGCCATATCTACCACAGATGGGCCGCAATTATGATATATGACTGAAAAATCATTTGTCTGAAGCGAGGAAACAAGCCTCTTCATATACGGAAGAGAAAATTCCATATTCATATCTGAAGATATCAATCCCGCCAATGGCTCTGCAACCATGATGGCATCTGCCCCCTCGTTACGATAGGCAAGCATGTACTTCTCTAAAAAGTCCGTAGATTTTTCTAACAGCCGCTTTACTCCATCAGGATCGTCAAAGCATGCCATCATTATTTCGGAAACCCCCATAAGCCTTCCGGCAAGAGTAAACGGACCTATGCACCCTCCGTACAATGGCTTTGATAGACTTTTTTTTGACAACCTCACTGCATCAAGACAGATTTTAGTACGTCCTGCTCCCACAGATGGAACTATCAAATCATCTATATCTGCACGAGTCTTAACAAGAGGCTCTTCAACACTTGGAACCTCATCAGCCGACATCTTCACCCGCGCGCCGAACGCCTCCGCCTCAACCGACAAATCCATAAATGTTATTGCCGCCGCCGACGGAGTTCTATCTGCCACTCGGCAAATTGCCTCTGCCTGAAGCTCTGCGCTCTGCAATGCCTTAGATACCTCCAACCCCATAAGAGATAAGGCCGGAAATGTCAGAATAGGCATTGCCCGAACGCAATCTTCAGAAACCTTAAGCCTTTGTCTTACAATATCTGGAAAGGTACACTTTCTACCCATATTTATAACATATAAGCGTTTTTAAGGTAGGTTAAGCAACAAGCCTTTTACACAAATCAGCAGCGCTTGCGGCATCTTTTGAATATCCGTTTGCGCCTATTTTATCGGCAAAATCCTGCGTAACTGGAGCCCCGCCAACAATAATTTTTGCCTGTATTCCGCTTTTCTTGAACACGTCAACTATGTTTTTCATAGATGGCATTGTTGTTGTAAGCAGAGCAGACAAAGCAACTATGTCTGCGTTGTGTTCGCGCGCGGCCGACAAGAACTTGTCGGCACTGACGTTTACTCCAAGATCTACAACCTTGAAGTTTGCTCCCCTGAGCATCATTGCAACAAGATTCTTGCCTATGTCGTGCAAGTCTCCAAAAACAGTGCCAATCACAACGCAATGTTTCGGTTGTAATCCGGATTTCACCAATACAGGCTCAAGAACCTCAAGGACAGAATTCATCGCCCTGGCTGCAACTAAAACCTCGGGAACAAAAACCTCCCCTGCCTTAAACCGCACGCCTATCTGGGCCATGGCAGTCAAAATAGCATTGAGTATGTCGGCCGGATTTTCAGACTCCAGCAGCCTCGATGCAATTTCTTTTGCTTTATCCCTCTGTCCTTTCCTTACAGCTTCCGTAAGACTATCAAATTCATTCTCCATATTCTTATACAAGCTTATAAGTTGAAGGCGATGGTACCGCGTCTATTGCCCTCTTGCCCAACTCAAATTTTCCGCCTGGGAGAAAGTCCTGCTTAGACTGCTTTATCCAGCCATATTTAAACTTTTTGCCCGCATACGCGCTTTCCCTACCAGCTATGGCTATCCAATTTGAATTTATAAGAGCTTTTGAATTATCTAGCCTGTTTCCAGAACGCATGGCCTGATACAACACCTTCTGTTTTGCAATCTGACCAAGAGCATTATTAGACGCCGCTCCAACCCACGGTTTTTCTCCGGATATTCTTGCGTTGCCTATGAGAGGCATTTCAAACATGCCTTTTGTTCCGTGAATTCTGACGTAATAGGGCATGTTGTAAGAGTTGTTCTCCTGGCGGCAGAAACTACCAAGATGCAGTCCGTTCCCAAAATCGTAATCAACAGAAAAGTGCGAACATCTATTGCCCTGATATGGCCATGTAAGAGAAACGTCCCTTCCGGCAAAACCGTTTACTTCAACCGGCTCTATATCGCCAAGCGCCCACATTGCAGCGTCTATGGAATGGATATGCTGCTCTACATATTGGTCTCCAGATATCCATATAAACGCCAGCCAGCGGCGTATCTGATATTCCATGTCTTCCGGATCCATTCTCTTCGGCATTGACCAGCCCTCAAGATAGGAACTGCAATAATAGAAAGCCTGTGCACTTACAATGTCGCCTATTTGACCGTCGCGCAATCTGTTTACGCCCTCGACAAATCCTTCAAGATGCCTACCCTGCGTTCCGACAGCTATGCATAAGCCCTTTTTCTCCGCAAGCGGAACAACTTCGTTTTCTATATATCTTGCGCCAGCGGCATCAACACAAATTGGCTTCTCGGCAAATACGTGCTTACCGGCGTCCAAAGCTTTTTTCATCTCGTATGGCCTGAATACAGGAGGCGTGCACAACAATATAACATCTATGTCTGTAGCCAATATTTTATCTAGGCTGTCCACTCCGGTAAAACGACGCTCCTTAGGCACATCAAAACGCTTTTCAAGGCCGTCTTTCAGATATTTTCCCCCCGTAAATTTCTCAACGGCAATATTCATCTTATCTTCAAAAATATCGGCAAGGGCGGTTATTTTGACATTTTCGTCGGCCATGAGAGCCTCGCGCACGGCGCCTGTTCCGCGCGTGCCCAAACCAACTACGCCCACCTTTATTGAGTTATCCGCCGCGCCCGATGCAAGAGAATATTTAGGCATAAGAGACATTGCTCCAACTGCGGCAGCTGCAGTGAGAAATTCGCGTCTTCCTTTTATCATATAATTTTCCTCCTTATTGCGTTTAAAAGTTTTTCGTTTTTCTAAACTTTATAATCTCAAAAATATAAATTTTTAGCAAACGAATTTTAGAACATTAAATTAAATGTTTTTAACATTATATTTACGGTTGAAGAAAATACGTAAAACGGGTATGTTACATATAAAAATTCAATTAATAACCTTTACCTGAAAAGATGGAAAATTCAAACAGCTACACCGACAGGCTTTCAAGATATCTGACCGCAATGGCTAACCGCCAGCCCGATAGAGTTCCATTCAGACCCTTTGCCGCAGAACTTACCGCCACACTCACAGGGAGAACATGCCAGCAGGTTACGCACGACTATCACCAGGCGTTTGAAGCTGTAATAGATACCTGCAAGATGTTCCAGTTAGATGCAATACCGGCAAGTATGGTCTATGTTTGGACAGGGCTTACGCAGTCTCTCGGGCTAAAATATTACGGTATTCCGGGCATAGACGTACCCGCTGAAACCGGGTTCCAATATTTGGAGCCCTCCGAGGACGACGCCTTCATGAAGGCCGATGAATACGACGAACTCATAGACGATCCAACCGCTTTTCTGTACACAAAATGGCTTCCGCGCGTCAGCGCTAAAATTGGCGGAAAAGACGAGTTCGACCGTACGACGGCGATAGTAAAAGCAACCGCAGACATGTTTGAATATTTCAATGCGTTTATTCCGCATATAGAAAGAATGAAGACCGAAGTTCAGACTCCTTCGGCCATAGCTGGAATATTCAAGGCTCCTTTCGACATTCTAGCCGACAAGATGCGCGGGTATATTGGCCTTACTATGGACATGTTCACCCAGCCGGACAAAGTCCTAAAAGCATGCGAGGCTCTCATGCCGCATCTTTGCCGAGTTGGGTTGGACTCATCCGACCAAAACGGACTTGCGCCCATGGGCTATTGGATGCACAGGGGCTGCAAACCTTTCGTATCGGAGGGCGTGTTTGAGTCTCACTATTGGTCAACCGTAAAGCCTATAATAGAAGAATTTGCCAGGGCCGGTAGACAAACTTTATTTTATGCGGAGGGAGACTGGTCTATGCATTTAAATTCTTTCAGGGAGTTGCCGGATGCGTCTATAATATACCATGTGGATAAGTCGGATATATTTGAGGTTAGCAAGGTTTTATCGGACAAATTCTGTCTATCTGGAGGAGTCTCCAACATGGTTTTAGCTTACGGCACAGAGGAAGAAACAAGAAAGATATGCACAGATATACTAAAAACTGTTCCGAAAAACGGAGCGTATATAATGGACGCAAGCGCAATAATGCAAAATGAGATTTCTCCGGCCAATTTCAAGGTTATGTATGAGACATGTATGGAGTTAGGCGGATATTCTTCGCATTCGGATAGATTAGGACTGGAACGCCCCCTGCCCGACAAGTCTTCATGCGGCGTGGAAACACAGCTCTTGAAAGACTCCAAGAAAGTTTCCGTTACAAAATCATGGGAGTGCGAGAAAAAAAGCTCCGGAATAAGCGTCTGCGGAGACGATTCCATCTGCAAAAAGGTATGGGACAAGTCTGAATCTTACGCCCAAACTTTCATATGGCAGATACTACTATCGTTCTAAGCCCATGCAAAAAGGTGCGAAAAAGAAAAAATACCTCTGGATAAAGCAGCTCGACAAAGAGCTGATGATAATGCCGCGAAAATGCGTAGAGCATTTTCTGGTAAATCCAACCATGCCGGAAAGCATGATATCCCGCATGAGAAAACGCGCCAATGTAAGCGCCCCGCAACCGCTCGACACCGACTTTCTCTTTGCAAACGACATAATCAGCGCAAGCATAAGCAAGCACCGCAAAGGTTTCTATCTTTCGAGAAACAAGCCCGACTACCACCTTGTGATATACACGCGCAAAGGACGCTCGCTTTTGCGCATAGGCAAAGAAAAGAAAATCATAAGGCGCGGAGATGTATTCATAGCTCCGGCGGGCTCTGTGTTTGAATATACCGCTCAAACAGACTGGGACGTATTCTGGTTCCACATATCCGCCCGCAGGTTGTGGAAAGCCTATTCCGGCAAGGCACCCCTTTTGAAGAAAGCTGAGAGTTTTTCATATCTGGATAAAATAATGGATATATATTTTGAAGAGATATATAAGCCATCTGAGAAACGCTCAGCCCCGCTTCTTAGGGCGCTTTCGGAGACAATAACAGAATGTCTGCGCAAGGAATTTGTACCTTTTAAGAGTAAGACAACTTTAAATTCGGAGCTTGAAGGACTCGTACTGGAGTATTCTTCAAACCCGCAAAAGCGCATAAGTATAAAAAAGGCGGCAAAAAAGCTTGGTATATCCGAATCTAAATTCAACAGGCTTTGCGATGATATTTACGGTCAGCCTTTCGGTTCTATACTCCTGAAAAACAGAATGCTTACCGCAAAGACTCTTCTATTAGATGAAAGCAATCTTACAAATGCGCAAATAGCAGAAAAGCTCGGCTATTCAGACCAATATTCATTTTCTAAGGCGTACAAGCTCTTCTATGGTCATAGCCCAAAATGCCGCACTCAGACTAAAAAAACAGTGTGAGCTTAAAGCATGTCTCAGAATGCAAGAAAGAGTCTATTTATTCTTCCACAATTCCAGAAGAGACGAATAAACCTCTTTGGAATTTTCAAAACTGCTTGCATGCAAGTTCTCAAATACGGGCTTCAGCGCGGATATTATCTCTTCTTTGGAAATTATTCCCGAAAAATTTCCGCAATTTAAAAACATAAGAGCCATAGGCACTGCGGTGTTGCCTGGAGCCGGAAGAAGGTAGTCCATATCGAGCATATACGCTCCGCAACGCTTGTAGAAATTTACTCTTCTGATTGTGTTTGGATTCTCCGGTTCAGGTTTTTCAACCTCCAATATAAGCCCCTTTAAATTTGAGTAGTGTTCCCTTATAAATTTTAAGACATTCCCACCTATCCCCTTAGAGTGCATCTTCTTGACTACCGCAAAATGGTCTAAAAGGCCTATCTTCATAGATTCTACAATATAGCATGTGTAGTAAGAAAGCATTTCTCCGCAACCGCCGCAAACTACGCCGAAGTCGTAATTGTCTCCTGAAATCAAAGTTTCAAAGGCTGCCCTGCTTTTTAATTCAGTCGGAGGAAATTGTTCTAGCATGTCGGAGTATGCCGCATCAAAGTATTTTGAAGCTTCTTTTCCGGTGTATATCTTCATACTTTCCATATATCTATACTTATAAGATTAGCGCGCAAAAAGACTGTCGTAAAAATCGGCCGGACGCGGAGAACTGCCAACAGAGTTTTCCTTTATAAAAGCGGTTGCGACCTTTGAATTTATATTTTTTAGAGCCGATATTGCATATTCTGGCCTGTATCCCCAAGAAAATCTCTCCCTGAACGGGTTTAGATAATTCTGTATAAAGACCATTATTGGCCTTATTTTCGCAATAGAAAATTTTGCGCTTAAGATAGCCTCCGTACGGCAGTTTCCTGCGCCCTTCCCCATTCCACCAACTGAGGAATCTATAATATCAACACCCGCAATGGCCGCACTTAAAGAATTTGCAAACGCAAGCTGCATATTGTCGTGAAAATGAGCTCCGGCAAGCCGACCCGCCGAATGAGCCGCAAAAGAATACCTCTGCGACAATGATAAAACCCTCTGAGGGAGTAGCGCGCCGAAAGAATCCATAAGATATATAATATCGGCCGAAGAACTGCACAAAGTATCGAGAGCTGCATCTATGTTTGAATCGGGAAGAGTCGATACAGCCATAAGGCAAGCGGCGGTCTCATAGCCCTTTGACTTTGCCTCAGCCAGCAGATCTACCATCTCTGAAAGATTTTTGTAATATGCGCATACCCTCAATATATCGACAACTCCCGCTTCCTTCCTAAAAGGAATCCGACCATACATGTCTGAACTTAGAACATCAATCATTGCCGCAAACTTCAGGTTTCCCTTGAGCTTGGCAAAATGTTCATACAAATACTCGTCATCGCAAAACCTGAGCGACCCAAACTTTGATTTTGGAAAATTCTTATCCGTACTTTTAAAGCCCAACTCCACTACGTCCACGCCAGACGCAGATAGAGCGCAAACCAGAGATTCCGGAAACATATCAGGAAACTGGCTGTCGCAACAAAGGGCGCCATCGCGCAGGGTACAGTCTAAAATGTGCACTCCGCGCAATATGCCTGAGGAATAATCACTCATTACCCAAAAAGCTACGCAAAAATGCCCAAACTATGAGCTTTTACGCATATGTTCAAGACATGTAGCCCTGTCTATCTTACCTTCGGCAAGATCGCAAAGAGCCGTCATAATAGGAAGCTTCAAAGAATAGTCCTTCTCAAACATTCTGCATATTCTTATAGTCTCTATACCGGCGCAAACTCGACCGTTAAGCATGGCAAGAGCCTCGTTTAGAGGTTTTCCCAAACCGAGCTGCTCACCAGTGCGGCGATTGCGGGAATCGGGGCTCATGCATGTTGTCAGAACATCTCCCAAAAGGGCCGATTCTTTTATAAAAGAGTCGCTCCAAGCACCGAGAGCCGCAGCAGCCCTATATATCTCCTGAAATCCCCTTGCCATGACTATGGCTTTTGTATTTGCACCAAGTTTCATGCCATCGCAAAAACCAGCCGCAAGCGCCACTATGTTCTTAAGCGCCCCGCCTACTTCTATGCCGACCACATCCGAACTTGAGCGAACCTTGAAAGAGTCTGTTGTAAAAAGTTCCGCAGCCTCTTTTGCGGCTTCGGCATTATCCAGAGCTATTACCGCCTCAGCATAGTTTCCAAGAGCCACTTCAAAAGCTATATTTGGCCCCATTATAGAACCGAAAGATCCACCTCTGGGAAGTTCCTCACGCAAAATTTGAGACGGTCTTTTCCATGTATTTGTCTCTATGCCCTTTCCAGCATTTAACATTATTGCGCCTTCTTTTATATACTGCGCAAAATTCCTTGCTGTGGAAGCAAGAAAATGTATTGGAACAACCCACAAGACCAAATCTGCATCTTCAACAGTGGAGCGGGCATCGTGCGAAAACGTCACATTTTGGGGAATTTTTATATCTGGAAGAAACATCTCATTTACGCGACGCTTTTCGACCGACTCCACAACTTCGGTCTCGCGCGCCCAGACTCTAACGTCCGTCGATTTCTTTGATAGTATGATAGCCAGCGACGTTCCCCACGCTCCGGCTCCAACAACCGCTACTTTTGAAAATTTCTTATTCATTTGAAATTTGCGATGAATTTACGTTTTTGTATTCCTCGAATTTTGGTTTTTCCGCAAAGAATCCCCATACGAGCAACCCTGCAATAACAGCCGTATATATTACCGCTATTACGATTCTCGACGGCTTTGCTCCGTCTTTTATTATTTTTTCACGGAAAAATTGCATTATTTCAGTTTGCCCTAATTTTTGACAAAATCCAGCCAGAAATTATAGTTGATAAGCTTTTTGGCAAAAAACCCGCCATTCTCGCCGATATTGAGTTTAATATTCCCACAACTTTTAGGCGTTTTTGTTTTGCCAGAGAAATTAGCGCACTATTTGCAACTTGCCTTGCGGTATGTCCAAACGAGTTTGGCAAAGGTCTTTTATTAAATCCGGCCGCTTTAAAGAAATTTGTGGAGGTAGGCCCCGGACACAGGCAAAGAACATCTATTCCCAATGGGCGCAGCTCCACACCAAGCGCAAGGGAAAAACTCATCACATACGCCTTTGTTGCCGCATATACATTAAGATGCGGGCATGCCTGCCATGCGGCGGTGCTACACACATTTAAAACTGCCCCTCCGCGTTTCTTCAATTCAGGCAAAAATAGCCCCGTAAGATGAGTGAGCGCCCGGATATTTAAGTCTATCATAGACAGATTATGCTCTATATTTGGAGCGGGGAACAATCCGTATCCGCCAAAACCGGAATTGTTGACAAGTAGAATCTTTCCTCTTATACCGCCGAGTTTTTCCATTATTAGCTCATGAGCACGTACTACTTGCTCTTGATCTGTAAGATCGCACCTTATATGAATGAGATTTGAATATTTTTCAAAGGATGCATCTGAATGGCGTGAAAGATTAAAAACAACAATCTTATCTTCTACGGAAAATATCTCCTCCATTATAGCCTTGCCTATTCCAGACGAAGCTCCGCTAATTACAACCGCCCCGTAGGAATTGAAATACTCTTTCAATAAATTCTCAGATTTCCGTAAAAACTTCATTCTTAACATTAAGCCAACGCATGCGGTTTTTTTCAAGAAAACAAAGGCATCTTAGTAAAATAAAAAATGTAAAAAAATTGTCAGAATAGGAACTTTATCTTGTTGACTATTGTCGATAAAATTAAGAAGATTCACTTATCGGGAATGGGCATTGATCCGCAGCACGGAGCCCGCCCGTAAACAAAAAAATAAGGAACAAGCATGAACGAAAAAGAGATCATCGTATCGGGTAACAATCTTGAACTGACAGACGCCCTAAAGTCGGAAGCCACTTCAAAATTGAGCAAGCTGTTCACCCTTGACGAAAGGATAATCAGACTTCGCGTAGATCTCCAATACGATGCAAACAAGCATAAGGACAACGAGTTTATAGCCAGAGGACACATAGAAATTCAAGGGCCAGACATGGTTGTCAGTGTGGCCAGCGACAATATGTACAAATCTCTCGATTTGCTTTTAAATAAGCTTATCAGAAAGATACGCCGCAGGCACAGGCTTGAAAAGGTAAAGCGCAACAAGGTACATTCTGTGGATATCACCGCAGCCCTTCCAAAAGCCTAATTGTTTGAAAATCTCTTAAAAAAACGGCCGCGATTTGCGGCTGTTTTTTTATAAGTATAGAACTGAGTAATAAAAAAAGCCTCCATAATACAATTTGGGGCTTTTATTACAAAATTAGCTGCTGATTAATTGCAAGAAATTCAATACTAAGGCTTGCATGTAATTTCCATTGGCAGAATGGCAGACATGTCAGATAACTGTAAAGACTTTACCATATTTTCAACGCCTTTTTTATATTTCAGGAAATGAGGAGACGATATGTGTTTTTTGTAAGATTCCTCATCTTTATATATTTCAAGTATGGTTATCTTATTGGGGAAATTTTTATCATAGAGCGCATAGAGCATTAATACGCCTGGTTCGCGCTTGAGAGACTCAGATATTTCCTCCTTCAAAAATGCCTTATAAGCGTCTATATATTGGCTATGCACATCTATCTTTGCAAGCCTCACCATCTTAGGGCTTTCACAATTGGCGGTAGATTTGGTATCTTTTCCAACTGAGGCGCAGCCAGTCAAAAAAAACGCACATGCCAAGAGAGCAAATCTTGGCATGGCATTAAAAAACCTCGTATATACAAACTTCATTAAACTATTTTTTCCACTTATCGTCGGCCTCTGGAATTGGCAGGCCTATCAACAAACAACATGTCTTTGCCGAGCGAAAAGCTAGAGATTCCACAAAATCTTCAGAATATTTCTTCTCGCCGCTCTGCGCCAATATAAGCGGCTGCGCGCATATACTGTAGAGTATCATAGACCAGAACTGCCTGCTCCACCAGAACAAGTCGGTATCGCTTATATTTCTATTCAGAACGCGCAATATTTTGTAAATATGCTTAGACATCATATCATCACCAAGCTTATGAACCATTTTGTTCGGCAATGATCCGGCGTCGTTTAGCATACATATTATCAGACCGTTAAGGTTTGCAACCTTGCCCCGAGGACCATGACAAACCCTAAAAATTCCTCTCAAGCTTGCATATATTGCATTGGAGACCTGCTGTGCGTCAGGATTTTCACCTATATTGTTAAAAGCGTCAAACAGGTGCTCAAACTGACCATTTTCAACTATATGATAACGAAGAGTCTCCTGAAACAAATTTTCCTTGCTGCCAAAATGGTATATCAAAGCGCTAGGCTGTACTTTTGCCTCGTCGGCAATATCCCTTACTGTGGTTCCATCGTAGCCGTGCTTGGAAAAGGCTTTGCCGGCCGCTTCCAAGAGTTCTATGCGCTTGCGCCTCCCCTGTCTATTTGCAACTCTTACTATTTTCTTTTTCTTCTCAGGCATAATTTATACATCTTAGGTTTATATTAAATATCAATAAAATGCTTAATTCCCGCAAACATAACTATCGGAATCCCGACAAAAAAAAGTAGCGTATTGCGGTAAAATAAACACCAGCAGATATAAAACTACACATTTTTACAACGCATGCCCTGCGGCATCCGCTAAAATAAGAAATTCCTGATTTTAAATATAGCACAAAGATACGCCCTGCAAAAAAAGTAATCCTCTTAACAGGATATTAGAGGAAATATCTTTGCATGGAAAGTTTCTATCTTATAGACTATGTCTACATTCTAATAAAAACAAGCCATGGATATTTTCCTTATATCCCTGTTAAGTAAATATAAAGATTTAGACATCTATATCTCAATTATGTTCCTTTTTTTATTAACTTTATTAAAACGTCCAGAAGAAGTTAATATAGGAATATTAATCAGCATATCTTGCCCGTAAAAAATAAGAAAGAACGCAAAAAACAAATTTTGCGTTCTTCCTTATAGATATTATTTATTCAACTATTTTAAGTCGTAGCCAAACTTGTAAGATATTTTGCCGTTTTCATCTGTTCTAAGAAGAACAAGCTCCTCCGCACCGCGGGAACACTTTGAAGAGGCAAATCCTTCTATTGCCGACCCCTTGTCGGGTGTTATATGCATGGAGAAGGTCTTTGAATCGACATTTTCCGATGTCGAGATAGATCCGTTCTTGGGATCTTTTGATATCTTCACATTTTTAGTCTGGGGCTGTAAACCTGTCGCAACCGTCAAACCGGCAGCAGGCTTCTTTCTCGAATACCCAAATCTCGACTCTACAGAACACTCCCTTGAATCCATATCCAAAGTTATGGTCTTTAGCTCTGTTATTCTGCCCTTATTTGGTATAGAATATGTGTAAGTTAGCCTTAGACCGGCCCTCTTAGGATTATTCCACAGAACCTCTGCTCGCTCGTAAACACCGGCTTTAATGAGCTTGCCGTCCATCCAGATGCCTGTTCCACCGCAGCCCACGCCGTCGGCGACTTTGAAGTTGTCGTAAGTCTCGCTGTTTTTCTTATGGTAGTTGAAGTTCTCGTCAAAAGAGCGCTGGTACACACTCTTAAGAGTGGGCTTTTCTACAAGCTTAAACCAAACATCAATACCGCTATTTTCCAACCCTTTTGAATTTCTGAGAGCAGGACCGTAAACCCTGAATGCGGTAAGATTATTTTCCCATGCGGCGTCGTCCATGCGGCGCGGCTGAAGCATCGCTATGGCCTGTGGCGTGTTTGAATCGCGAATAGTCTCCGCAGCTTTTACCAGATCTGCATCCGCCTTTGCGATCTCAGCTCCCAAAGCCTTTGCCAATTCGCAAGAGAACAAAAGATACGCTCCTACTCCATACGGATTTGACGTATCCGGACCAAACTTCCCCGGAGCCTGTCCAACCGGCTGTATATAAGAAACCTTTCCGCTATCCGAAACACATTTCTCCGTAACGGTATTCCAAGTTTTTATCAAGTGCGGCAGATAGACGCTTGCATCTAAAATTCCTGCGTTTACGCCCCATGCGAGGGAATATGCAATAAAACATGTTGCGCTTGTTTCGCCTCCGGCAAGTTCTGAAGGGTCTGCAACATTTACACCCCATCTGCCATCTGGCAGCGACGCCGACAGTAATTTTTCAGCCATTGCCTTGTACAAGTCCAGATAGAAGCCTCTGCGAGAGTCTCCCTCTTTAATAGCCGCAAACATACTTGGGAAAGACGCCATAACCCAGCCTTCTCCCCTGCCCCAAAATATTCTTTTTTCATTTTTGTTGAGCTTGCCTATGTAAGAGCCGTCCCTGTAAAAAAGGGAATCTTCAGGGCTAAAAAGCTCTTTATGGCATAACCTGTACTGTTGGTCGGCGAAATCGAGATATTTTTTATCTCCGGTAATAAGCGTTGCCTGAGCAAGCACACCCGGAGACATATAGAGAGCGTCGCACCAGTTGTAGAGATATTCTGGCGAGCCTCCAAACCTTGCAAAAGGCTTCTTGCCTCCCCAAGTTTTTGAATCTGCTATGACCTTGTCGAACAATTTTAAAGTTGGCTTAAGCCTATAAGCCTTGGATGCATCTGCCGCATATGTGGTAAGCCATGCCCGGCATATGGCGTGGTCGTCGGCGTGGTACGGACGTATTCCTGGCTGCCAACCAGCCATGTCTCCAAAGCGCAAAACCTCCGCCCAATACTCCGGATTACCCGACATTCTCGATACGGCTATAAGACCGTCGTAGAAAGGAGCTATCTCCCAATTTCGTATATCCAAAGACGTATTTGTAGGATTTTCTATATGCCACTTTGCCGCTTTCTGCGCCTGGCAAATTATCTTTGCCGCCGCGGCCTTGTCCGAATACGCCTCTTTGCCGCCTTTTACGGCACAATCTTGCGAAACATTCGTAGAACATGCGCAAAGCGCAAACATTGCCGACGCAAAAAACATAACATGCGCCTTTTTTATATTAGCCATAGTTTATAGAAGAGTTATTATTAGTAGTTGCAGTTAAAATTGTCATCTGGCCATCCAGCCGCCGTCCACGGTGATTATCTCCCCGTTGACATAATCTGAAGCTGAACTTGCAAGGAATACGGCTGCCCCTTTGAGATCGTCTGGAGTTCCCCAGCGCCCAGCAGGTATGCGCTCAAGAATTTGCCCGGAGCGGACTTTGTCGGCCCGCAGCGCCGCAGTATTGTCTGTTGCAATATACCCCGGCGCTATCGCGTTTACATTCACGCCCTTCCCGGCCCATTCATTTGCAAGAGCCTTTGTAAGCTGCCCCACTCCGCCTTTGCTTGCCGCATAAGAAGGAACATTTATACCTCCCTGAAAAGTCAGCAAAGAGGCGGTAAATATTATCTTGCCGCTGCCGCGCTTTAACATTTCCCTGCCGATGCCGCGGGACAAGAAAAATTGGGAGTTCAGGTTTACATTTATCACATTGAACCAAAATTCATCTGAATGCTCCGCAGCAGGTGCCCTCTTTATAGTTCCAGCGTTGTTGAACAATATATCGGGAACTCCAAATGAGCTTATTATTTCGCCTGCAAGAGACTCGGCATTTGCCGGATTTGAAAAGTCGCACTTAAGCGCATGGAAACTTCTTCCTTCCGCACGAACCCGCGCGCCTATCTCGCCTCCGTCCGAAGACATAGACGCCGATACGCCAATTATGTCTGCACCCGCCTGCGCCAAAGCTTCAGCAATTCCAAAGCCTATGCCGCGGCTACACCCCGTCACCACTGCTCTCTTGCCCGCAAGCGAGAATTTTTCGAGTATTCCCATAGAACTATCTAAGCTCCTTCATTGGCACTTCGTCCATATCGTCGAAGCGCTGGTTTTCTCCGCCCATGCCCCAGCAGAAAGTGTACGCCCTTGTTCCGCAGCCCGAGTGTACCGACCACGACGGAGATATTACAACCTGGCGGTTCCTCACAACAATATGCCGCGTATCTTCCGGGGCCCCCATTATATGAAATACACAATCGTCCGGATTCATTCCAAAGTACATGTAAATTTCCGAACGGCGCTCATGCGTGTGCACCGGCATTGTGTTCCACACGCTTCCGTCGGCCAGTTTGGTGTAGCCCATTACAAGCTGTGAACTGTGTATTTTTGCCTCGCATATAGCCTGATTTATGGTGCGCTCGTTTGCGAGCGACTTGCTCCCCAAATTTATCATGTTTGCCTGGCCGAGCGCCGACTTTTCCGTTGGGAACTCCTTGTGCGCCGGATATGAGAGCAAATAGAACTGCGCGCATTTCGACGGATTGTCAGACATAAAAACCACCTCGCGCGAGCCTCGCCCCACATACAGAACCTCTCCCGCGCAAAGCCTGTAATCCGAACCGTCCACCGACACCGTTCCGTCGCCCCCTATATTTAGAACGCCAAGCTCTCTGCGCTGGCAGAAGAATTCACTCTTAAGCTCCTCCGCGGTGGAGAGACTAAGAGGGGTATCGAGAGGACATGCGGAACCAACAACAGCCCTGTCGCAATCCGTATAATACAAATCAAGGCGGCCCTCCGCAAAGAGATCGTCTATTAAAAATGCGTCGCGCAACTGCTGTGTCGACATCTTTTCCGCGGCAAGGCGGCATGGAACATAACGTTTTTTCATATGCTTAAAAATTTCAAGCGCGCGCGTTCGGCGCGCAACAGTCAGGATATTTGACATTGACCCGAACTGCGTAAAGCGTTTTTTTCATATTTTGAACACAATGTCCATATTTGGACACAACCTGATTGTACTTCTTTTAAAAACAGGAAAAATTTGCAATATGAATGAAAGAATGAACCGGTATATAATACCCAATCTAAAAAACGCCTGCATGATATTAAAGCATATGGGGGCAACGTCGCGTTCGTTCACATGCCTGGAAATTTCAAATGCGCTGAAGCTTCCGCGAACATCTGTAATACGAATAATGGAAACGCTGGCTCAGGAGGGATTTCTGTCTAAGGCAGACGGTTCATACACTCTCGGAAGCGCACTGTCCGCCCTTGGAGACTGCACTCTTGCAAGGACTAATATCCTAAAGCTGGCGGACCCCCACCTTAAAAATCTTACCGAGGCCACAGGGGAAACATCGCAATTGGGCATACCCTCCGGCACAAAAGTTCTTATAGCAAAAGTTTGCGAAAGTCCCCTACCACTTCATGCGGCGTCGCGTGCGGGAGCCCTTGTAGATATGCACTGTTCCGGCACTGGAAAGGTTCTACTTGCCTACATATGCGAAAGCGATCCATCCTTCTTGAAGAAAATACGCCTGGACAAGCGCACTCAAAACACAATCTGCTCTGCAACAGCCATGAACAAAGAGCTGGCCCTGATAAGAAAGAGAGGATACGCGATAGACAATCAGGAATACCATTTAGGAGTGCGTTGTCTTGCCGCTCCCATAAAAGACGCATCTGGGGCTACGGTAGCTTCTATAGGCATAACGGCTCCTGCAATGCGCTTTTCGCCGTCTAAGGACAAGAAAATGTATGAGATTGTAGGAAAAGCCGCGGCAGAGTTTGAGGAAAGGCTCGGCGCAAAGCAGAATTTGAAAAGATGAAAGAAAAAACCCTAAAAGACTTATCCTGGTTTGCCCTTGGAATTTTATGCGGAGCATTGGCGGCATCTGCAATATTTGCCGTATCGAGCGGAGGGAGCAATGGAAATTCCGGCGGAAAAAATTCTCCCAAAAGAGTATTAAAACTCGCGCACGGGTTGGAATCTACGCACCCTGTGCATCTTGGCATGCTGAAGCTTAAGGAGATTGCGGAAAAGTTAAGCGACGGAAAATTATCTATAGATATATACAGCGGAGGCGCTCTTGGTTCTGAAATAAAATGTACCGAACAGGTAAGAAGCGGCGCGCTCGACATGGCGAAAAATTCCTCATCTCCGCTGAGTGTTCATGTGCCGGAGCTTGGAGCTCTTGCTATGCCGTATCTTTTTAGAAATTCAGAGCACTACTGGAGGGTTCTTGACTCAAAGATAGGCAAAGACCTATTGAAATCCATGGAGAAGAACGGATTTGTTGGGCTATGCTTCTACGATGCCGGCGCAAGGTGCTTCTACACTGTCAACAAGCCCGTAGAAAAACCATCGGACCTTGCCGGCATGAAGATTAGGGTCATGAATTCCCGACCCGACATAGCCCTGATAAAAGCTTTGGGCGCTGCCCCAACGGTAATATCTGCCGGAGAAACTTACACATCGCTTGCGCAGGGCGTTGTTGACGGCGCGGAGAACAACATTCCAACCTATCTTGCAAGCGCGCATTGCGAGGTGGCTAAGTTCTTTACGCTCGATGAGCACACGCGCATTCCTGACGTGCTTTTCATTGGCCTAAACACATGGCGTTCCCTAAGCGAAAAAGAAAGAGAAATACTTTTGCGAGCCGCGGAGGAGTCGTCAAAATACCAAAGGGAACTCTGGAGGGAAAAGACGAAAGAGGCAAAGGCTGAACTCGAAAGAAAAGGCGTAAAATTCATAGTGCCAAAGGAAAGCTTTGAACCGGCGGCAAGCTCGGTTTACAAAGACTGCACCTCCCCTGAAATAAATGCGATAATTTCAAAGATAAGGGCTGTTAAATGAACATTCTTTTCCTGCGCGTAAACTCATGCGTCAAGGCTGCCGCAAGGGTGCTTCAACGCCTGCTTGGAGGGTTCTGCGCCGCGCTGCTTTCCCTGCTTGTGCTGGATGTTTTATGGGGAGTTCTTACAAGGTACATGTTAGGCTCTCAGGCTGATTTTACTGAGGAATGCGCGCGTATGCTGTTAATCTGGCTGACGTTCTTCGGAGGAGCATACGCTTTTGGAAAAAATGCGCACATAGGGCTTGATTTTCTCGTTCTTAAATTTTCGCCTGCTCCGCGCAAAACGGCGCGCGTGCTGGCGGCAGTCATGACGCTTGTATTCGCTTTGGCAATTCTGTTTGCCGGCGGAGTAATGTTTGTGATTACGGCAAAGAATTCAGATACTTCTTTGGTATGCCTGCCGTCTGTAAAGCTGTGGTGGATATACATGTGCCTGCCTGCAAGCGGAATTATTGCGGCGCTATTCGCCCTTGAAAACATAATGGACACTCTCTTTGCTGATACAAAAGAATGCTGTAAGGAGGATACTCAGATATGAATGCTCTGGCAATTCTTGCGGTATTCTTCTCTTCGGCGTTGCTGCTTTCTGCTCCGATAGCTGTGGTTATAGGGTTGTCGGCGCTCGTTGCCATATATGCGGCGGGATTTGACCCGCTCGAGATATGCGCAACGTCTATGCTGCAAGGAGTTGACAGCTTTGCCCTGCTGGCAATTCCGTTTTTTATTCTATCAGGAATGATAATGGGCAAAGGTTCAATGGCCAAACGCCTGATGGATTTTGCCTCAGCGCTTGTAAGATTTCTTCCGGGAGGGCTAGCGTATGTAAACACAATAACATGCATGCTATTTGGGGCAATATCGGGAAGCGCAGTGGCTGCGGTAAGCTCAATAGGCTCTTTCATGATTCCGCAGATGGAGAAGAAATGCTGCGACAAGGAAACGGCAGTAGCAATAACAATCTGTTCGTCTACAACAGGCATGCTTATACCGCCAAGCAATATTATGATAGTCTATTCTGTCGCTGTCGGTGGGCTGTCTATCGGCGCGCTTTTTATGGCGGGCATAATTCCAGGAATAGTGCTTGGAATATGCATTATGGCGGCGAGCTACTTTATTATAAGGAAAAACCGCTCCCCGAAAGAAGGGTCGTTAGACTTCTCCTTAATATGGAGCACTTTTAGGCGGGCCTTCCTGAGCCTGATGCTTGTAGTTGTGGTGCTGGGAGGAATATTGTGCGGAATCTTTACGGCGACAGAATCGGCAGTAATATCTGTCGTCTACGCACTGTTGCTGGAGGTGTTTGTTTATAGGGATATCTCCAGCAAGGAGCTTTTTAAAATATTGGCAGGCGCCGCAGCTACAACCGGGATTGTAATGCTAATTGTAGCAGCCTCCAGTGCAATGAGCTGGATACTTACTATGACAAACGCCCCTGCAAAGATTGCCGAGGCCTTATCGATATTTGGAGACAGCCGCATTGCCATACTGATTGTCATAAACATAATATTACTGTTTGTTGGAATGTTTATGGACAT
Source organism: uncultured Opitutales bacterium (assembly GCA_944390805.1). Classification (GTDB taxonomy): domain Bacteria; phylum Verrucomicrobiota; class Verrucomicrobiia; order Opitutales; family Intestinicryptomonadaceae; genus CALXQW01. The sequence continues at coordinate 56,557 of CALXQW010000019.1, forward strand.
GACCCCTGCGGTGCTTATTTTTACGCCAATACTTTTGCCAGTAGTCAGGGAAATAGGCGTAAGCGACCTTCATTTTGGAATAATTATGATATCTAATTTGTCCATAGGGCTATGCACGCCGCCCGTAGGCACCTGCCTGTTTGTGGGCTGCGGAGTTGGCAAGACAGACATATCGAGGCTGACTCCAAAAATGTTGCCGTATTTTGCGGCCATGCTTGTGGCGCAGATTCTGGTAACCTTCATTCCAGACTTGTCAACGGCTCTCCCGGAAATGCTTGGAATGGTATCTGAATAGAGTAAAGTATGTTGGAAGCGCTAAGAATTAGGCTCCGTATTTTTCTATTACGGAGTAGGCGTCGTTTACCTTCTGGAGCTCCTGCTCTAAAACCTTCACGGCAAAATCTCCCAAGCCCTTGCTGCGCAGGACATCAGGATGCAGATCTTTGCATTTTTGCCTGTATATCTTTTTTACAGAATCTTTGTCGGTTCCAAAATCCACACCCAAGATGGCGTAAGCTTCAGCCAGGGTCATCTGGGAGCCCGACGGTTCAGATTCCGATGAAGATTTCTCATCCTTACCTGAAGAGCTGCTCTTTTTAAGGTCGTCTACAACCGATGTTGGTATTCCTAAAATTCTGGCAGCCTGCCTGAGATAGCCAAATTCAGCATCTCCCGCATTTCCGTCGGCCAAGGCCACCCTTACGAGAACCCTGAAGAATGCCAGCCTTGCATGCGGATGTAAACCCTTGCGCGCAAATGCAGATACTATGTCTGAAAAGGAGACATTATTGTTATCTTTAGCCCGCCTGAAATATTCAATAGCCCTCTGGCGCATGCCTGCGCCAATATTTAAATCTTTAAAGACATTCTCCAAGGCTTCGATTTCAAGCTTGGAGACGGCGCCATCTGCCTTTGCCATCTTTGCGCATGCCGCAAAAAGATGCGCTATAAAAAAATCGGCATCGGCAGGGCTCATTATCTTTTTTGAGCCCTTGCGCCCCGATACGGAATCTACCGTACAATGGCCTATAGCGCAGCCGACAAGCGCGCCTATGGGCCCGCCAGCCAAAACTCCAAGTATTGCGCCTAAAAATTTTCCCTTCATTTCTACGATGCATTAAGTTTTTTTGCCGTAAGCCTCAAGCAATATTTTTTAAACATAAACAAAAGTATGCAGGCGGCGATAAATTTAATGTGCTGCAAAAAGCAGATTTAGTCTTGAAAGTGGATTCGGGCAATAGTAGATGATAGAGAAATAAATTATGAAGAATTTTTCCGGAGTGTGGACGGCGCTTATAACGCCTATGAACGATGATGAATCCGTAAGCTATGCGGATCTTGAAAGTCTTGTCGAAAGGCAGGTAAAAGGCGGTGTCAGGGGAATAATTCCCGTTGGCACTACGGGTGAGTCCCCCACCCTCGACACGGTCGAGCACCTTGAGGTGATAAAGCATGTATGCAAGATAAGCGGTGGCCGTATACCCGTTATAGCCGGAACCGGCTCTAACAGCACGCGCGAGGCCGTACATCTTACGCGCGAGGCCGACGAAGCCGGCGCCGATGGGTTTCTTGTTGTTGCCCCCTATTACAACAAGCCTACGCAAGAAGGTGTATTCCTGCATTTTTCAAAGATAGCTGAATGCACGCAAAAGCCCATATTTTTATATTCGATTCCCGGCCGTTGCGGCATAGGCATAGAGAACGACACCGTATTGCGCCTGCGCGAGAAATTTGAGAATATATGCGTTTTAAAGGAAGCTGGCGGAAAGGCTGAGAAAGTTGCAGATTTGCACTCTCGGGCGGGAGACAAGGTATGCATACTCAGCGGAGACGACGGGCTGACTCTTGATTTTATGGACAACGGCGCGGAGGGCGTTGTAAGCGTTGCATCGAATATAATTCCGGATGTCATGTCTAATATGGTGGATCTATATCTTAAGGGCAAGAAGAACGAAGCCCGCAAGATATCGTCGGAACTCAAAGACTTTTTTAAGAATCTATTTGTAGAGCCGAATCCAGTGCCGGCAAAATTTGCCGCCATGAAGACCGGGCTGATAAAATCAGACTGCGTAAGGCTTCCGCTTTGCAGAATGACGGAAGAACACCAGGCTCTGTTAACTTCAACTATCAAGAATCTCAATCTTTAAAAATAATGACAAAGATACTTTTAAATGGAGCAAAAGGCAGGATGGGCATGGCGATAGCCTCGTGCGCAAAAGATTGCGGCGCTGAAATTGCAGCCGCATGCGACATGGGAGACGATCCGTCGAAATTCATAGACTCCTGCGATGTAGTCATAGATTTTTCATTTCGCGATGCAACCGCATCTTTGGCTAAGCTTTGCGCCGAACACTCAAAGCCGCTTGTGATAGGTACAACCGGGCATACCCCGCAACAGAGGGAGGAAATATTGGCCTGCACAAAATCAATTCCGATAGTGTGGGCGGGCAATTATTCTCTCGGAGTAAATCTGCTAAATTATTTAACGGGGATTGCGGCGTCCATATTGGACAAGTCTTTCGACGTTGAGATTGTGGAGATGCACCACAGGCATAAGAAAGACGCTCCAAGCGGAACGGCGGAGAAGCTCATAGATATAGTATTGAACAAACGCGGATTAAACAGGGATGCCTTGCAGTTCGGGAGAGTCGGCCAGACAGGAGAAAGGCCGGACAATCAAGTTGGCGTACATTCTCTTAGGGGCGGTAGCGTAGTTGGAGACCATTCTGTTATTTTTGCGGCAGACGGCGAGCGCGTTGAGCTCACGCACAAGGCGGAAGACCGTAAAATATTTGCGCGCGGCGCCATAAAGGCCGCAGAGTGGGTTATAGGCAAGGCCCCTGCTCTCTACGGAATGGAAGATGTTCTTGGGTTAAAATAGAGTATTGGAGCGGTTATGATAGTGGGCATAAAGGGAATTCTTGCTCGCTCAACTCCGCTAAGCGCGGTTGTAGAGGCAGGAGGGCTTTTTTACGAACTAACAATTCCTGTTACTACAGCAGAAAAACTCCCGAAGAACGGGAGCGAAGTTTTCTTGCATACTCTTGCCGTTTACAGGGAGGATTCTCAAACCCTGTATGGATTTGCCACCGCTTATGACAGAGACTTCTTCAAGCTGTTAGTTGAGAAGGTATCTGGAATAGGGCCGAAGATTGCCATAAACATATTGAGCAGAATGTCTGTTGACACACTGAAATCTGCCATATCGGCAGGCGATGTCAGCATGCTTTCAAAATGCCCAGGTATAGGTAAAAAGACGGCGGAAAGAATAGTAATTGAGCTTAGGGACGTACTATTTAAGGGAGGACTTTCCGGACAGCCTGCCTCCGACATCTTTCAGCAGCAGTCGCAACCTGCCGAGCCTACGGCGTTTTCCGACGCTGTTGCAACGCTTGTGGCGCTTGGGTACAAGCTGCCCGATGCCGACAAGGCTGCAAGAAAGTCTCTTGAGAAACTCGGCGAAGGTGCCTCAACAGAAGAACTTGTCAAGGCGGCATTGGCCCGCTGACAAAGATAAGTTCTGCGTAAAAATACAAGAAGTCGTCCCTTATATTTATAATTCTCTTACGAAGAAGATCGGTTTGAGAATGCCATAATATATAAGCATTTTCTCTCAAAAAGTTGGGCTTGAAAGGAATGCACTTACATGCAATACATATGAGCATGAGGTTTGCCCGAATGCATAAAACACATATTTTAATTGCCATTATAAGTTTTGCGCAGTCTATGTTTTTATATGCAGGCAACAATGTCTTAAACGAATTTGACGTTGTTGTTTACGGGGCAACTCCGGCAGGGATATGCGCTGCTGTAGCCGCAGCAGACCAAGGGGCAAAGACGGTTTTAATAGAGGAAAAAGATATACCCATAGGCGGAGCTTTTACAAACGGGGCAGATTGCGTGCATGCATCGTCGTACAAATCTTTGTCGAAAAGCCCGAGGGAATTTTTCGACCGTGTGTATGCGTATTATTGCAATATATACGGAGAAGATTCCAATCTTATAAGATTGGCAAGCGCTGGCGCCCTACGCGGCGGAAAGTTTGAGCCTTCCATTGCGGGCAAGATTCTAAACCAGATGATTGGAGCAAGAAAAAATCTTAAACTCATAAAAGATTTTGAGTTAAAGTCTGTAAAAGCAGAAAACAGCATTTTGCGCAGCATAAGCGGAATTTTCGAGGGAAAAGAGACATCGATAACGGCAAAAGCATTTGTGGACGCCTCGGACTATCTTGTCTTAGCAAAGGCGTCGGGAGCAGAATTTCTGCTGGCTAAAGAATCAGAAGAAAAAGCTGAAATAGCTGCAGTAAAAGAGAGCGTATACAATCTGGCTTCATGGCTTGCAAGAAAGAGAGGAGTGTCTGAATACAATCTGATACTCTCAAGAATTCCCAAAAACAAAGCCGCCATACCAAAAATTTCCGAGGAAGATTTCAAAGGCTTGCAACCAGCTTTTGGATACGATAGAAAAAGTTTTGTCTACAATTCGCTGCCAAATGGAAAGCTCAGGTTATGCGTAAAATTTAAAATGCCATCGCCAGAGCCCGATAATCTGCAATCGGCGGAAATTATTGGACTCAAGGCGCATGCGCTTGCCATTGATTTCTTAAAAAAGATTCTTGACGGAACCGTAAAGCTTCCCGAGGAGCGCCTGAGATTCTTAAGGAACTACGCTCCTGCTGCCGACGAAGCCGCGGCGCGCAAATACAAGAGTTTTATAAATGCTAATCCACCCAGAATAAAGGCTGAATGCGATATTTCCCTAAAGGATTTGCTGACGCAAAGCGGAAGGATAAAGTCGGACTCTGTCGCAGTTGCTGAGATGTATGCTCCAAAGAAACCTTTATCGGAAAAAAGCGGCTCTTCCGCGCCGAAGTCCGAGGCAATAAGAGCAGAAATACCTCTTGCCGCAATGCTTCCCGCCGGCAACGCTCCAAAAAACCTATGTGTATGCACAGGCATATCTGCCTCATGCAACGCATACGCGCTACTTAACAACCAATGTTTATTTATGAATCTTGGTGCGGTTGCCGGAACATATGCGGTGCAGACCGCTAAAGAAATTCAGGCCAGCGGCATGCCTGATATGCCTCCAGATTCTGGCAAGTTGAAAAAAACATTGAAAAGACGCGGCGCAAAAACAGACATTTCGGAAAAGATGCCGGAGGTAAAATCTCCAACACCAGCACTTTAACATTTACGCGCCCTCAGCAATATTTTTTGGAAGAGCGCTTGGCAAAGCTAATGGGGAAATTATCCTATAAGCATGAGCAAAATAGCAAGCAGCAAGACCCATAAAAAGCATGAGCACTGGGAACACTGCGCAGAGTAAATATTCTTAAATCCGCCCCCCGACTGACTTCTTTCAGAATGGACATAGCGCGCAAAAGGATTTTTTGGATTGAAGCGCCCTTGAGAGCTTTCAGCGGAGGAATCATCTGAACAGATTTCCCATTCGGAATCATCGGAATGTTCAGATTGCGAATCTGACGGACTCGCATCTGTGATTTCCGCTTCCGGATGAATATTGTCGTCAAAATCTCTCACGCAGAAAAATACAACACGGCGCTCAATACATGGTCAATATTTATTCTTGCATAAAAATTACGGCGATTGAAAAATTTAGGATATTGAAAATAACAAAATTCAGTTCCGACAATCTCTCCAGGTTCAGAACTCTGAACACGGCTCTTCATTATTGTAAGGCACAAACACCAGACGACGCGTCAAAAGCCTTCAATTACGCTAAGGAACATTCGCTAAATGCTTTTGTTTTAGGAGCAGGCTCAAATGTATTCTTCAAGAATAGGCAGATAAAAAGCCTAGTTATAAAAAATGATCTTCCAAAATATATAAGAAAGTTGGAGGAAGGCAAAGTAGAGGTTTCTTCGTCTTCTACGATGATGTCGTTCTTAAAGTTTGCATTGGATAACGGATACGATGCCCCCTACTATCTTGCAAGCGCGCCATGCGAAATTGGCGGAGCTATTGCCATGAATGCAGGAACTGGACCGTCAGAAAAAAAGTATATTTCAGACTATCTTGAGAGCGTACGATTTCTCGAAAATGGAAAAATTCTGGAGAAGAAAAAGTCCGAGCTGAAATTTGGACACAGAAACTCAGAATTTCTAGAAAAAGACAGAAATATTTTTATAATCTCTGCAATATTTAACCTGCCGCAAAAAATTTACAAATCAAACCCCATATCTGCCAGATTAAAGTGGGCAGAAGAAAACCAAGATTTACGCTCAAACAACTGCGGATCTTTATGCAACAAATATAGCGCACCAATAATGCGCTTTGCAAGAGCCGTATTTTGCATAGCCCCCGCAGGATTAAGCTCCAAGAAATTAAATTGGGCAGTTAACAATTCCCCAAACCCGTTTTGGTTAAGACTATTTTTAACTACTTTAAGATTTTTGCATTCTGCCTTCAACAAAAAGCTGAAGTTTGAAATACGCATAGTAGATTAAACTTAACGCAATAACTTGTTTTTATCTTGGCAAAGAAAAACTATACACCATCAAATAAAATAGTGTAAAAAGGATAATACTTACCGTTCTTGCCGGGCAAAAAAAATGCCGCACATTATTGGTGCGGCATTTTTGCTAAACGCTATAAAAGCCTTACTTAGACTTAATATCGTTGTAAAGTTCGAAGGCTCTATCAGGAGAAAAGCCTCTGTGAACAACGGCCCTAACAGCTTGAATCATGGCCGCAGGATCTTCCGCCTGGAATATGTTTCTGCCCATATCCACGCCGTTTGCACCGTCGTTTATAGCCTTGTAGGCAAGCTCTAGAGCATCTCTTTCTGGAAGTTTTTTACCACCGGCAATTACTATCGGAACAGGGCATCCGGCAACAACCTTCTCAAACCCTTCGCAATAGTAAGTTTTAACAAATGTTGAACCGTTCTCGGCACAAACGCGGGTTGCCAATCCAAGATAGCGGGCGTCGCGGGCGAGATTCTTTCCAACGGCAGTTACTCCAAATGTGGGAATTCCATAACGGTTGCCCATATCGGCAGTCTTAGTCAGGTTACGGACTGTGAGAGCCTCGTTCTCGCTGCCTATGGCAACCATCACTGCCATGGCTGCAACGTCCAGACGTATAGCCTCCTCTATGTCCATTACGCATTCGTCGTTCAAAGAGCCAAGTATGGTTCCGCCGGCACTGTACCTTAAGGCAACGGGCTTGCCGCAATCGGGCGGAACACAAGAGCGCAATACGCCGCGCGTGCACATTATACAGTCGGCATGCTTTATAAGAGGAACAACATTCAGATCTATCCTCTCAAGGCCGCTTGTCGGCCCCATGATGTATCCGTGGTCGAAAGCCAACATAACGGCGTTGCCGCTGCGCTTGTCGAATATTCTGGACATTCTCTCCTTTATTCCCCAATCGGCATGCTCGAGCCCCTTCATGAAAAAGCTCTTCTTCTTTACGGGAATGCCCAATCCGTAATTAGATGCGTCTTTATTTCCGTCTGCGTCTGGCATAGTTGTTTTTTCTATTTTTTGTGTTTATGTTGAAATTAAAATTTGTCGGCAAAAAGCTCGAGAATTGCCGCCGCACTCGTAGCGCCGGCATCGGCATGCCCGATAGATTTGTCTCCCAAGTTGTGGGCGCGACCAAACTTGGCGCGCATTGAAACAGTGGCCTCTGCCCCACTCTTTGCTGCGGCTGCCGCCGACTTGAGCAAAGACTTGACATCTGAAGCCCCCTTCATCGCCTCTACTGCCGGAATTAAAGCGTCCATCAGAGTCTTGTCCCCTACCGATGCCTTAGTCTGCATTCTTACATTTGAAAGCGCGCTTTCAAAAGCTGCGCACAACTCAGACGCGTCAAGATGCAAAGCCCCGTCTTTTACGCCATCTCCAAAACCCATCAGAAATGCGCCCCATAATGTGCTCGTAGAACCCGATGCGGCAGACATAGTAGCAAAGCCGGCGTCGACAAAACCATTCTTAAGATCCGCCGCCAAAGCCAAAGAAGAACTCGCCGCGGCGATTGCCGCTTTTATGGCTGTTCCGTGGTCGCCATCTCCGGTGGCTGCGTCTAACTTGGAAAATTCCGACTCGCGTTCAGACGTCATCTCTGCGGCGGCGGCAAAAAGCCGCTTAGCCGTATCTAAATCAAAATATTCTCCCATATAAATAAACTTCCCTTGTGAAAATTATCCTATGCAAGTCCAATAAGGCGTATTGCTGCGAGCCTTCAAATACTCCTTATGGTCGGCGTCCAACTTGCAGAGAATCATCTGGAATCCGGCCATCTCCTGAACCGTGAGTATCTCGTCTATAAGTCCACATGCAACCTTTACCCCACGGGACTCAAGCCATTTAGCCGCACCCCTAAAGACTATGTCCATCTCCATATGGGTTGTTGCACCAGAACCGTTTATGACCAAAAATACCTCATCGCCAGATTTTACCTTTACAGCCTCGGCAAGTGCTGAAATCATCTTTTCGGCGGTTTCATCGGCAGTAAGAATTTTGCTGCGCCCACCGCCGGCCTCGCCATGCTGTCCCATGCCTATCTCCATCTCGTCGTCAGGCAGCTCAGTTATGGTCTGCCCGTTCTGGGGATGTGTGCAACCGGACATGGCAACTGCCAATGTAGCCATCTGAGAATTAAACCGATCGCCTATCTCAACAACCTCCTCAAGGCTCTTACCGGCTTCCGCGGCGGCTCCTATCACCTTGTAAAGAGGTATGCAACCCGCCAAACCACGCCTGTCCTCCAACGGACTATCAAGGCCTGCGCTTATGTCTTCGGCGGTAAGTATTTTTGCTACTTTTATACCCTCCCTCTTGGCCATCTGAAGCGCCATATTTGCGCTCATCACGTCTCCTGCATGATTTAACACTACAAGAACTATGCCAGCATCGCGCTTAAAACGCCTCAACGCCGCCAATACATTGGGAGCTCCAGGAGCGGCAAAAATGTCTCCAACAACGCTCGCATCGAGCATACCCTCGCCTACGAATCCGCTCAAAGCAGGCTCATGACCAGCTCCGCCCATGGTAATTATTGCAACCTTGTCCTCCGACTTTGGATTTGCCCTAACAACTATTTTATTTTCCGTAAGCTTTACTTTATCTGCATAGGCCATACTCAGCCCCTCGAGAAGCTCTGTGGAGAGATTTTCCGGCTTATTGATAAACTTCTTCATCTTCATGGGTTTTCCTTTATTGTATTATTGAAATTAACGGTTGCCCGGTAGGTTAAAACATCGCATTTGATATTGAATACAAAGTTTAATATTTCAAGCATATTTTAAAGCTTTTAAGGAACATCTGCTCTTATGTTCCATATTATTCGTATGAAGAATAAATACTAAGAACTGAATTAAAGATAGTTTAAACAGATAAAATCTTCAGGTAAATAAGCGCGGCAAATAACTTCTCTTCAATATTCAAAAGACAAATATTTATAAAATATGCCCCACACCGCAAAAATAGGAAGGAAACTACTAATAAATACGGCTTTTAATAAAGAGAAGGCTATGTCGGATACATAAGCGTATATAAGACAAAATAATTAAAGATTTTTCTTCTTCTTGACAAATCGTCGGTTTTGAGGTGTTTCTTTAAGGGATACCGCATTTAAAGCGGCGATAAATATATCAACTAATTTTATACGAATATGTGGATAGCAAAACCTTGTAAGAAGAGAGAGGAATCCGTACAGGAACTCGAAACCGAACTTTGCATAGTCGGCGGCGGATTCGCCGGGGCTTGCGCGGCCATAACTGCTGCCAGAAACGGAGTGAAGGTAGTACTTATTCACGATAGGCCCGTGCTTGGCGGCAACGCCTCCAACGAGATAAGGATGTGGGTTCTTGGTGCCACGAGCCATATGGGAAATAATGACCGCTGGGCGCTTGAGGGCGGGCTTCCGCAGGAGTTATTCTTGGAGAATCTATGGAGGAATAAAGAGGGGAATCCATATCTGTGGGACATGCTTCTTCACGAGAAAGTCCAGGCGGAGACAAATATAACTGTACTTCTTAATACTGCGGTTTTTGCGGCCGACAAAAAAGATGCTGATACGATAAAATCGGTAACGGCGTTCAACTCGCAGACTGCAACATTTTACAAAGTCTCGGCGCCGCTGTTTGTGGACAGTTCAGGAGACGGCATTTTGGGCTTTCTGACTGGCGCTGCATTTAGAATGGGAATGGAAAGCAAGCATGAATTTGGCGAGCTATACGCTCCAGAAGAAGCTTCCACAGATGTGCTTGGCTCTTCAATAATGTTTACTGTAAGAGACATGGGCAGGCCGATAAAGTTCACTCCGCCATCATTTGCCCTGTCGATGGAAGAAGTTGAGAAAATCAGCAAGTTCCGCCCTATAAATCTGAATGCAAAAATATTCTATTGGTGGATAGAATTTGGAGGAGTCTTCGATACCATAAAAAAATCTGAAGACATCAAGGAAGAGCTGTGGAGAGTTGCGTATGGGATATGGAATTACATAAAGAATTCCGGAAAGTATCCTCAGAGTGAAAATCTGACTCTCGACTGGGTTTCAAACATTCCCGGCAAGAGGGAAAGTCGCCGTTTTGAGGGAGACTACATGTTGATTCAGCAGGACGTAATAGAGCAGCGCTTCCATTACGACGACGTCTCCTACGGTGGATGGGCATTGGACCATCACCCCGCAGACGGACTCTACAGCGAGCAAGCCCCCTGCGTGCAATGGCACAGCAAGGGCGTATATACAATTCCGTACAGAACTATGTATTCAAGGAACATAAAGAATTTGTTCCTTGCGGGGCGCATAATAAGCTGCTCGCATGTGGCTTTTGGAACTACGAGAGTTCAGTCGACATGTGGACACAGTGCGCAGGCGGTAGGTATAGCTGCGGCGATGTGCCTTGAGAATAAAATTCTCCCGCGCGACGTATCAGACAAGAAGCGCATAAAAGAGCTTCAGACCAGGCTGGTAAAGATGGGCGCATACATACCCGGCATAATAGCAAAAGACGCAAAAGACATTGCGCAAAGTGCGTCGGTAAAAGCCTCATCAACGCTCAAGCTTGAAGGATTTAAGGAAAATGGGGAATTTCTACCGTTAGAATTTGCAAGGGCAATGATGCTTCCGCTTAAGAAGGGAATGAAAGCCCCGAAGGTTTCATTCCTGGTAAAGGCGGCTAAAAATACCGTCCTTAGGGCAGAACTTAAGGCTCCGCTAAAGCCCTTCAACCACACTCCGGAGAAAGTTTTATCTGCCAAAGAAATAGCCGTTAAGCGCGGAGTAAAATGGGTTGAGATAGACTTTTCCGACGCCGTTGCAGAGGCCGACGAATATGTATTTGCGGCACTCATGCCAAATAAAGATTTGTCTGTAGCTTTGTCCGACGAAAGAGTTACGGGAATATTGTCTGTTGGGCAGAAATTCAACCCTGCAGTTGCTGCGTCTTCTGCGCAGATAGCTCCTGACGGAATAGGGATAGATTCTTTTGAGTTCTGGCTGCCGGAACGTAGGCCCGCCGGAAAGAATCTGGCTATGAAGATATCCCCGGCTATAGACTGTTTTGCGGCTGAGAATGTTCTAAACGGCATAGCCCGCCCTGTAAGCGGTCCAAATGCATGGGTTGCGAAGTCTCAGAAAGGCAAGCTTACGCTCTCGTGGGACAAGCCCAAGAAGATATCACAGATATATATAACTTTTGATTCGGACTACGACCACCCGTTGGAGCAGATACTCATGGGACATCCAGAAAACGCTGTTCCGTTTTGCGCAAGAGACTTCACTGTCAAAGATGCTGAGGGGAACACCCTCTGCGCCCAGAAAGACTGGCACAACGCTTTAAAGGTAATAAAGCTGGAAAAGCCAATAACAACAAAAGCCATATCGATAGACATAAAATCTACATGGGGAGCTCCTGCAGCAATTTTCGAGGTGCGCGCTTACTAACAGATTTTCTCAATAACACACAAACTCAAGACAATGACTACACCCGACTGGATTATATTCATAGGATACCTCATTGCCATGATTACCATAGGCCTGCTTTTGGGCAAGATGGTAAAGAACACTTCAGACCTTTTTGCCGCAGGCGGTCAATCGCCTTGGTGGGTAAGCGGTCTGAGCGGATTCATGGCGATGTTCTCGGCAAATACGTTTGTTGTTTGGGGCGGAATAGCCTACAAATACGGCGTAGTTGCTATAGTTATAAACCTCTGCTACGGTTTTTCCGCGGTACTGGTAGGCTATACAATAGCCGGAAAGTGGAAGAAGCTTGGCATAAAAACCCCGACTGAATACATACAGCGCAGATTCGGCAACGGAGCGCTGCAATTCTACACCTGGTTTATGATGGTGTTTAGGATTCTCAGTAGCGCCGGAGCGTTGTACGCATTTGCGACAATATTCATAACCGCGCTATGGGGAGCGCCCGACGGCACCATAGAGATAAGCCTGACGCAGAAAAATGTTGTGATACTGCTGATTACGACCGTAGTTGTGATATACACGATGAGCGGCGGCCTATGGGCAGTGTTAATGACAGATACCATACAGTTCATCATATTGAACTTGGCGGTGATATTTGTAATACCGCTTACGCTGATGAATCTCGATGTATCCTCCATGGCGGACGCTGCGCCAAAAGGGTTCTTCCTGCCGACAAGCGTAGAATATTCTGTATATTTCTTAATTGGCTGGTTTGCGATACACTACTTTGTTATAGGAGCAGAACTTGCGTATGTACAGCGCTATATTTGTGTTCCGACGGAGAAGGATGCCCGCAAGAGCGCATATTTGTTCGGAGTACTTTATCTTGTAAGCCCAATACTTTGGCTCACGCCTCCGCTTCTTTGGCGCTTGAAGTTTCCACCGCCGGAGGGTGCAAATATTATAGATTTGGCCGAGAAGGCGTATATAATATCGTGCAAATCGGTATTGCCATCTGGAATGTTGGGCTTGATGGTGGCAGCGTTATTTGCGGCTACAGCAAGTATGATGAGCGCCCAGTTGAACGTATTCTCAGGAGTGCTCACACACGACATTTATAGACCGCTTGCTAAGAACCATACAGAAAAGAGCCTTGTATTTGTAGGTAGAGTTTTCACGGTGCTTATAGCAATTCTCATAGCCGGGCTGGCAATAGCCATACCCTATCTTGGCGGAGTTGAGAAGGTTATCATTAAGGCGGCGCAGGTTATGGCCGTGCCGATACTTGCCCCTGTATTGATAGGACTCTTGAGCAAGAGGTTGGCGTCGAGCTCGCTGTGGGTAACGGTGCTTATATGCCTGCCTTTAGGACTATTGAGCGTTGGAATAAACAGCTATAATTGGTTTGCTCCCGATTCTTTCCTCGGGTCATTAAAAGGCACATGGATAGCCGACGAAACTACAATTGGAATATTCCTGCCCATAGTAGTAGTGTTAATAATACACTTTGCTGCCGGCGACAGAACGGATAAAGGGTGGAATAATATACTCAGCCTTGAAGCAGCTGAAGAAAAGGCCGTCAAGACAAAGGCAAGCCCCATGCCTCTTATGGTAGTTGCGTGGAGCATGCTGGTATTTGCCGTGATGATGCTTGTTCTTACAATTATAAATACTCAGGACAGAATTGTACTTGGAGTATTCGTATTAGTTTTAGCGGCAATAAGCGCTTCGGCGTTCATAGCCCTAAAGCGGCTTAAGGCAAAATACGCAGCAGAAGAAGCGGCGCAGAAATAATAGAATATTCTCTCTTTCAAGGGGCGGATTCGTTCAATGCGAATCCGCCTTTTTTGTGCAATTTTATTTCTCAAATAGCAAAATATTCTATGGAAAAAGAAAAGACATAATGTATCACAAATATTGTTTATGCCGCAGCTGAACAGCGTTTTTTTGCCATAGAGGCACAAAGATAGTTAGAAAAATAAAAAAAGAGGAAATTTTACAATCTTGTGCTTGACAGAAACAAATTATATGGCACATTTGGCAGCTCATAATTCTCTTGCATGAAAGAACAATAATTCTGCTGCAAAAAGAAAGTAATCCTGCCCCCATCGTCTAGCGGTTAGGACGCCTGATTCTCATTCAGGAAACAGCGGTTCGATTCCGCTTGGGGGTGCCACTTTAGAAAACGCAAGTTATCGCATAAAAATAGCGTCTTGCGTTTTTTTGCATAAGATTGGGTCAACATAATATGTTGTGGAATATTTTATTGGAAGAAAGTGTGGCTTTCATAGTTTCAGACCATATTCTACAAGGATATTAAGTATACGCTCTTCAAGGTTTCTGCATTAGTAAGTAAGACCACTGCTAAATTAGCTTCTTTCTTAGGTAGTAGAATACTTTCATTTATTCCACTGCTATTTGTAATATTAAAGACTCCTATCATCGGCAAAAGAAGCTATATATTATAGCCTATGCTAGCTTATCAAAAATTACTCTGGTCTCTTATGGTCTTTATAATGCTTTTTGCTCGCATTATATCCATCTTGCACTGTTTGTTCTGTATAAATCTTCTTGTATAATATCTTGCACAGCCGTTCTTTTAACTTGTATATCAGCTTGCTTGTTAAGATATTCCCAGAAAAGTATTATCTATCAGACCAATAGCATATCCCCACCCTTTTACAACTGCTGCTTCAGACTTCAATACAAAAAAAGTTGAACAGTTTAAAAAAAATACAGTTCAACTTTTTACATATGAATTATTGTAATAGGCTTTAAATTAATAGCTTACAATATATAAACTTTTTATAACAATCATCTAGTATTGAATAGATATACTATCTATAACTGGCTGCATTGTAGTTGAATATATTATCTATGTTATCAAGATAAATCCACAGTGCAACTATCAGCGTATAAAGTTAGTGCGTATTTGAGGTTCGGCCTCCGGCGGAGAAATCTTAGATGCGGATATGCATTTTATGAGCCAGGCCATATTGCGGCCAAGAACCCTCATTGTCTGCAATCCCTCGGCATCTCTCGATGCCTCACCTATTGACGCCCCATGCACGCTATTCCAATATTGCGATGACACAACAGGCATATTATTTATTGTAAAATATTTGTTTAGCCTGTCGAAGACCGCACTTGCTCCACCTCTGCGACACACCGCAACAGCGGCCGCAGGCTTATATTGCAGATATTCCGAACTCGAATAGAAGAGTCTATCAAGCAGGGCGCATAGGGAACCATTCGGGCCAGCGTAATATGTAGGCGAGCCAACCACAAGTCCATCGCACGAAAGCAACTTCTCGCGGACCTCGGCATAAAGGGTATCGTTAAATACACAACGTCCAAGTTGAGAACATTTATTGCAAGCTATGCACCCTTGAACCGCCTTTGCTCCTATAGATATAATTTCAGAATCGATCCCTTCTTCATTTAAAGCTTTTGCTACCTCGGAAAGAGCTATATAGGTATTACCTCTCGGCCGAGGGCTTCCATTTATAAGTAATACTTTCATATATATTTTTTATATAAATATCGTATTTTTTGTAAAATATATAATTGCTGAAGAATGGTAGAACTTATTCTTCCATCAAACTTTTTCCCTTTCCCACTAAAATGCTATACAACTCAGGAAAAAAACATATTCTACAATGAATTATAAAACTTCCACGACTAAGAAGAGTTCTAAAATAAATCTACAAAAATTTCTTATAGCATATACATAAGATTACGCACACACCCTTATAGCAATAAATACATATTCCACCGGTTTTACCAATAAACAAATTTTACATCAAAGCCTTTTAAGGTAAATTGCATAAAAAAAGGCCTGCAAATATTTAGATTTGCAGGCCAAAAATGTGCTCAGGAAGGGACTTGAACCCTTACGTCCTTTCGGACATCGGCACCTAAAACCGATGCGTCTACCGATTTCGCCACCTGAGCTTCTCAATAAAAAGCGCGCATCATATTTGCATATCGTGCGCGCCTTAAATCAAAAAAAGCGCATAAGCAATTTATTCGCCAACTGCGTAGCGGACAAAACGCTTAATTTCTATCTTCTCGCCAATAGTAGCAATCTTCTGGGTGAGAACCTCGCCAACAGTGTGCTTGTCGTCCTTTACAAAGGGCTGCTCCAAGAGAGCCTTCTCGTCTATAATCTTGGCGATCTTACCCTCTACAATCTTCTGCTTTACCTGATCAGGCTTCTTAGCAAAAGCAGGATCTTCAGACATCTGAGCCATGGCAATTTCCTTCTCCTTGGCGATAAGATCCGCAGGAACATCATCTTTACTTACACATATCGGAGCAATAGCCGCTATGTGCATGCATACGTCCTTTACGAATGCCCTGAAGTCCTCGTTCTTAGCTACGAAGTCTGACTCACAAGCAACCTCTATAAGCACTCCAACCTTGTTGTTGGAATGTATATAACTTGCAATCAACCCCTGAGAAGCCGTTCTGCCAGCCTTCTTGGCTGCTGTGGCAACTCCCTTCTTGCGAAGCCATTCTATTGCCTGCTCCTCATCGCCGTTGCAATCCTGCAGTGCTTTCTTGCAATCTATCAAGCCCGCACCCGTCCTTGCACGAAGCGAAGCTACCATTTTGGCCGTAATTTCTGCCATGATAAATTATCTTTCTTCCTTTATTTTTGTTTGAAGACTACTCGGCGTCCTTCTCGGATTTCTTCTCCTTTGTGGCTGCCTTGGCGTCGCTCTTTGCGGCGCGCGGCTTGCGGGCACGAGTGGCTGTTTTCTTAGCCGGCTTTGCGGCATCGTCGCTATCCTTGACGTTTTCAACGTCTATATCAGCAGAGAATTTAACCTCTGGCTGCTCGTTCTGACCATCAGCAGAAACTGCTGCAACCGGAACTACCGCCTGCGCAGCTGCCTTCGGCGCAACAACGCGCTTAGACAAACCGTTCTGAACAGCCTCAACAATAACCTCTGTTATAAGACGTATGCTCTTTACAGCGTCGTCGTTTCCGGGAATTGGATATGTAACCTGGGTTGGATCGGAATTTGTATCGACCAAAGCAACTGTTGGTATACCAAGCTTGTTGCACTCGGAAACCGCTATCTCCTCATTCTTAATGTCAACTATGAAAACTATCGCCGGACGTTTTGTAATGTCCTTGATGCCCTCGAAATTTCTATTCATTCTATCCATCTCGCGGCGTATGGCGGCGGCTTCCTTAGAGTAGAGCTTATCGAGCTCTCCACTGGCCTCCATATTCAGGAAACGGCGGTATTTCTTGAGGCTGGACTGTATAGTCTCAAAGTTTGTCAGCGTGCCGCCGAGCCAACGGTTTACGCAATACGGCATATTGCACATTGTTGCCGCCTCGCGAAGAATCTCCTGAGCCTGGCGTTTTGTTCCTACGAACATTATATCTTTGCCACTCGCCACAACCTCCTCTATGGCTTCCGATGCTTTCTGAAGCTGCTCGAAAGTCTTTTCGAGGTTTATTATGGAAACTCCAGAGCGATGATCGTATACATAGGGCTTGCTCTTTGGGTTCCAACGGCGAACTTGGTGTCCGAAATGGACGCCGGCGTCCATGAGGTCTTTTAGTGTGATATTCATTTTTTAGCTCCGTATTCGCGCGCGCAAAGGCGGCGAACCTGGGATAACTTTCTTTATTTGATTGTTATTGTTTATATTATCCACTGCGCCTACATGACACAATGAAAGTTAGACATGAAATACGCCCCACCCTATCTGCGCAAGCATTTTTTCCCAATTTTTTTTAATTTTTACCTATCACATTTCCGCTTAGGCCAAAAGGTAGACATTCAAAAAAAATAGAGGAAATCTATAAGACTGTATTTATCCTGCTTTTTTAGAAAGGCTCCCTTGCCAATCATAGCATATAGCAGTAGGCAACTTAAAAATATGGATTTTTGCGGTTATTCGTCCGGAGGAGTGTTTATAAGCATTTTTCCCGTAGAATGGGCAAGGCGCACTATCGACTGCGCCAAATACGCATTTGCGCTAACACTCTGCTGCCTTGCTGTTGCCAAGTTTGCCTGCGCAGTAAGCAGATCGACCAGTGAATTTATACCGCTTTCATAGCCTATCTTTACAGCATTGCACGCCTGGCGGCTGGCCTCAACTGCGGCGCGCGCGCTTTCAACCTGTTTGAGAGCGCTTTTGTAGGCGTAAAAATAGGTCCATACATCGGATATTATATTTATCTGGGTCTCCTTTAGCTTCATTGCGGCAGCCCGCTCTTTGGCGTTGGCTGAGATAATCTCATACTGTCTTACAAAACCGTCGAACAAATCCCAGCTTAGAGCAATACCACCGGAAAATCCGTAAGAGGGCGCCCCTGTGTAGGGACTTGAAAAATAATCAGTCCATTGACCAGTTCCAACTGCGCTTATCGTTGGAAAATAATCGTCGAACGCCGCATCCGACGAACGCTTCGCCGCCCTCATCGATGCATACGCAGAAAGAACATTCTGCCTCTCAGACAATGCCTCAGCTATCAATGTTTCTATCTTTTTCTCTGAATCGACCGTATCTGGCACTTTTATATCGTCCGATATCTTCAGGCTCGAGTCCACTCTTATGCCCATAGCCGACGCCAATGCCGCCCTGCACTGTTCCTCATAAGCGCGGTTTTTCTCGAGGGCAAATTCCGCATTCTTGGCATTCGCAAGCGCAAGGAGCATATCTTGGCGGTTTCCGACCCCTTGATCCATCTTCGCCTTTGCCGACTTGTACGCCGTTCTTGCATCTTGCAAATCCGCAAGCGACGCCTTTATTGCCCCCATAGCCTCAAACAAATTAAAATACGCCACGCTGACATTCAATACTACATCTTGTATGGACTGGTTATAATCGAAATTTGCCGCACGGAGATTTTCGAGAGCCACATCTACATTAGCCTCCCTTTTGCCAAAGTCGTAAAGCATCCAATTTATCTGAAGGGTTGGCCCATAGCCCGATTCCCAAAAAGACCCCACAGGCGGCGTTGTTCCGTATCCGGTCATGCGGTTTTTAGCCCGGTAAACCTGTGCCCCAACGCTGATTGTTGGCATGTACTGAGCATTTTGCATTCCCTTTTGCGCTGCATACACCTTTGCCTGGTACCAATACTGCCGCGTGGTGGTGTTATTTTCCAGAGTTATATCCACTATGTCTGCAAGGGTCAACACTTTGCCTGCTGCCATCTTGTCTGAAGCGGGAAGAATCTTGCTCTTTTCTATTATCTCGGAAGTTTTTATCTGCTCGGGCACTACCTCTTTTTCCGGCATAGCCTCCTTAGGGGCCTTCCAGTATCGGGACGGAGTCTTTGCAACGTCGGAATCAACACTCATGCACGACACCGCAAGCGCCGACACCCCAATAGATAACATCGTCTGTATTAAAAATCTCATACAAGAACCTTTTTAAATTTTGCCCCTCTGGAAAAACGCCGTCTTATCCAATATACGCGTCTGAACCCAATCCATCCAAACATAGAATACAGGAGTTATATACAGCGTTACAATTTGGGAGAAAATTAACCCGCCAACTACAGTCACTCCAAGAGGTATTCTGCTTTCGGCGTCGGCCTCGCCCATGCCGAATGCTATGGGTAGCATTCCTATCAGGGCGGCCATGGTCGTCATGATAATTGGACGGAAACGCTCCATTGACGCCTCGTGAACGGCATCGCGGGGGCTTAGACCTTCGTGCTCGCGGGCTATGGCAAAGTCTACCATCATTATTCCGTTTTTCTTAACTATACCCATGAGCATAAATATGCCTATCGCAGAATATATATCCAAAGGCATGTCGAAGAAATACAAGCTCGCCAAGCCTCCAGCCACAGCTATGGGCAAGGCTATCAAAACTGTTATGGGATGAACGTAGCTTTCGTACAGTATTCCCAAAATTACGTACATAACAAAGACTGCCACAAGCGCAAGTATAAGCAGGCTTCTGATAGTCTCCATAAATGTTACGGCCTCGCCTTGGAAACCCTTTTGGATATTGTTCGGAACAACCTCCTCCGCGGCAGACTCCATCCATTTTGTGGCGTCGCCTATGGAAACTCCCGGCATTAGATTGAAGTAAAGCGTAACCGACGGAAAATTATTTATGTGGTTTATAGCTATCGGCGCAAGGGTTTCCGTCATATAGCCTATGCTCTCAAACGGAATCAAATTTGAAACAAGCCCCTCTCCGTAAGAATCCGTAGAAGGAGAATCAGCAGAAGCAAAAATCGGCTGCGGAACCGCTCCTCCCGTGAAGGCAGAATCCTGCGTAAAAGACAGCTTTTTGATATCGTTGGCATAGGATCTTTCCGAATCTTTCGCTTGCATTATCGACCAATACTGTTGGTATGTCGACTTTATCAAATAGTAATAAAATTTCGCATACGCATCTTTAAAGACCGTCGTAAAAGAATCGGCCGACAACCCAAGCATAGAGGCTTTCTGCCTGTGCTGGCTTATGGTTATCTGCGGATTATTCAGGTATAAGTCCGTATTTATTGTAAGAAAGAGTTTACCCTGCTGCGTGTACATTTTCTGCATCAGAGCAGTTGCCGCTGTATTGATAGTTGCCGTATCCATGCCCGACATTGCATAGGCGTAATCTCCAAGAGTCTTAGATGTTGCTCCCGTTGAGATCTGAAGGGTTGGCTGCGGCTGAAACGCGGGGAATATTCCGGGAATTATTCCCAAAGAGTTTCTGAGCTGCAAGGCAACCTCCTCTATGGGCGGACGCTTTGATTTATCATCAAGAATTATAAAGCCAAAGCCCATATTTGAGTTTACAAAAGACGTCACTCCCGACACCAAAACATAATTCTTAACTGCCGGATTTGCCTGCAACACCCTGGCTATCTCCGCCTGGTATCTTCCCAAGTCTTTAGGAGACGCCTTTGAGTCTGCCACAAAAGCCCCCTGCATAAATCCGCTGTCTCCTACCGGCAGAAACGACGTTGAAAGCCTTGTTAGGAAATACCACGACGCCCCAAAAGAGCCCGCTATCAGAATCAGCGCAACAATATTGTGCTTAAGCATCCACGTCAAAGTTGGACTGTAAAATTTCAGGAATGCATGCTCCAATGTGTATGAAAGCTTTTCTATTGCAGTCTTGTCGGAAAAATCTTTCTTGCGCGGCTGCAATACGCGTGAGCACATCATGGGAGTAAGCGTTAAACTAACCAGACCCGACATGAGCGTTGCCGTTACAACCGTCAGGGAAAACTCCCTAAATACCCTGCCTATTATTCCGGTCATAAACACGAGGGGTATAAACACCGCCGCCAAAGATAAAGTCATGCTAAGTATCGTAAAGCTTATCTCCTTTGCCGACGCAAATGTGGCATCAAGCGGGCTCTCTCCAAAATCCTCCATGCGCCTTACGGTATTTTCAAGAAAGACAATGGCATCGTCCACAAGAAAGCCTATGGCCATCGTAAGCCCCATGAGGGACAAATTGTTCAAGGAAAAGCCAAACGCGTTCATAAATATGAACGTCAGCAATAGAGAAAACGGCAAAGCAACCGCCGGAATAAGCGTGTCTCTGAATCTGCCTAAAAATAGAAATATAACTCCAACTACCAGAACAAAAGCTATGTACAAGGTCTCTTTAACATCGGCAATATTATCCAAGATAAACTGGGCCCTGTCGTAAAACGTTATAAGCTGCACTGAGCTGGGAAGCTCCTGGCGCAACTCTTCCATAAGATCTTGAATATCTCGCACAGTGGCAACGGCATTTCCGTTTACGCTCTTGCGCACGCCCATACACAATATAGATTTACCCTCGCAATTGCCCTGGCGAGTCCAGAAAGAAAGATTCAGCGTATCGGATTGCAAAGAATCTTCAACCCTTGCCACATCCCGCAAAAATACCGGAGACCCGTCTTTATAGGTAACTATTATATCCCTATAGCTTTCCGCCGTCTCAAGCTGGGTGTTTGGATATATTATAAATTGCGAATCAGGCCCTTCGATATTTCCGGAACTATACAAATTTGTGGTTGTGGAAAGAGAATTTTTCAAATCGGTCATGGTCATGCCGAGATTGTAAACTTTCTCCACATCCACATACACCCTAACCGCGCGGGGAGCTCCGTAAATATCAACCTTTGACACTCCGCTTACCATGCTTATGCGCTGGGCTATCTGGTTGTACGCATAGTCGTACAGCTGCCCGACGGGCATGGCGTCGCTGAGAACAGATATTATGTATATGGGCATGTCGTTTGGGTTATCCTGATAGAAACTCGGCGGACTTGGCAAATCTGCCGGCAGGTTTCCCATGGCTCTCTGAATGGCGCTTTGCACGTCTGTTGCGGCGCTTTCAATGCTTTTGTCCATTGAAAACTGCAATATTATTTGAGTGGAGCCAAAAGTATTTTTACTTGTCACCAAATCCACCCCGGAAATTTGCATGAACTGCTGTTCAAGCGGAGAGGCTATATTTGAACCCATTATTGTTGGATTAGCTCCCGGATAGCTCACATTTACCTGAATTACAGGATAATTCACCCCGGGAAGATCGTTTACAGGCATTCTCGTAAATGAATATACCCCGAATAGCAACGCCGTCAGTGACAGCAAAATGGTCATAACCGGGCGCTTTATAAATATGTCCGAAATAGAACCTGTTTGTACCTGAGACATCTTATATAAATTTTATTTTTAGGTTTGAATCTTTATAACATCCTCTATTTGCCCTGCTGGGTAGCAGACGCAGAAACTGCCGCCGCGGCAGCCTCTGCCCTTAGCTTTTGAGCTATGGCAGTTGCGTTTGCCAAAAATTCCTTCAGGTCTTTCGGATTTATCGGCTTTCCGTCCTTCCCGTACGGCAACCCCATGAGTGTCGACGAGTACGCAAGCGCATAAGAACCCATACTCACTGCAAGCTGACCTGTTACAACAACGCTCGTGCCACCTTTTAGGCCTTTTACCAGACATGAGCCATCGTCATTAATCTGTATCACTTCCACGCCGACCCTTTTTACTTCCCTAACAGGCCATTCGCAGACATCGGCAGTATAGATGTATTTTCCCCCGTCTGGAGCCGTCTCCAAAGCCGCATAATTTATAGAGACCGCATTCTTTATAGTTTCTAAAATCAAATTCACCTTAACCGGCTGGTTGGGCCAGAATAAAGAATCTTTATTGTCTATCTCGCCGCGTAAAACTACAGTGCCAGATTTGTACCGTATCTGGTTTTGAATTATAGACACAGTAGCCCGACGCAATTTGCTTCTCATATTTTCCTCTATATATTTTACATCTATATCAAGCTTGCCGCCGTTCTTTTCCATGAAAGAGCGCACTTCAAATAAATACTGGTTGGGAATGACAAAGTCCACATACAGCTTATCGAGCTGTTCTATTGTTGTAATGCGGCTGGAATTTGCTGCCACAATATTTCCCAAATCGGCTTCGCGCAGGCCTATCTTACCCGATATTGGCGCTTTTATCTCGCACCACTGCAGATTTATCTCCGCAGTTTTTAGATCTCCGCGGCAAGATTCTATCACACCTTTATCAACTTCAACCTTCGCAAGATATGCATCGAAAGTCTGCTTGTCCACATAGTTGTCTTTAACCAATTTTCTGTTGCGGTTTACCTCAAGCTGGTCTATCTCAAGCTGAGCTTGCGCCTGCTTTAACGCACCGCGGGCACGTTCAACGGCGGCCTCGTACGGACGCGGATCTATTCTTGCTATAACGTCTCCCTCTTTTACATAGGCGCCCTGGGTAAAATTAACCTCAACAAGCTGGCCTCCAACCTGTGGCGTTATTACAACGCTCTGCAAAGAGTGCATCGTTCCCATGCACTCTATGAACCGTGGCGCATCGAGCGTTATGGAATCCTGCACCACAACTGGCGACGGAGGCCTTGGCACCTGCGGCGCTTTTTGCTTTTCACATGCAAACAGCACAAGTGCAACTGCACTTATGGCAAATAGTCTCAACACTTTCATATCTATAAATTTATTTATGCCCCTATATATAAGATTACCTAAGTATAAAAAATTGCGCAAAAATCTTTATCTAGGAATCTGTATCGTCAAGAACAAACTCTTTCTGGTTCTTTTTTACAATATAAAAAAAATAAATTGTAACAACATTTAACCTATATTTTAAGGAAACTAGAAAATACTCTCATAAATTTTAAACTTAAATCTGTTAAAATCATAAGGCCTAAACATTCTAAAGGGTATTTTTAAGTTTTTTGAAACGAAAGCTTATGTTTTGCGTTTATATATATAGTGGAAAGGAGAAATATATGTTTTACAGAATATTGTTTACATTATTTCTTGTTTTTGGAAGGTTTGATATTTCCGGTTTATACGCCGGAACAAGGAACACGCCTATTGCAATGCGCAAATCTTCTATTGTTGGCAAATACAAAAATAATATATTGAGGAGAATCCCAAATAAGACAGTTCCTAAAAAAACTGGCGCAGCTATTGGCTTGCGCAAAGTTGCTCATGATATCTGTGCGCTTCCACTATGCATAAGGCATAATAAATATGCTTCTTGCAGCTTAAGATATTATGTTTCCACTAAAAAGAGATATACAATATTTACAGTAAATTCTTCAGATATCAGGCCTTTTGAATATGTAAAAGCAATAACAGATAAATCTGAAGCCAGGCGGCCTCCAATGATATTGGAAGAAATCAGAGATTAAATTCACAATAAAAGAGGAAAAGGAATATGAAAAAATTATTGAATGTAATTATTGCAATTTCAATTTTGGCAAGCCCCATATGCGTATTGGGCCGGCCGCCAATCCCAAGGCACCATCACTATCCAACGCATTGCCCTCCGCCGCCAAGGCATATTCTCCCACCAAGGCATTGCGGAGGAACATGGTTTGCCATTGGTGGCATTACCTGCCTTTCAGGAACAGTAATAAGAGTTGTAAATGAACCCCCTTCTACAACCGTTGTATATACTCAGCCGCAAACTGTTATTGTGCAGCCGAGCGTAAATACCCAGCAACAGTCAACAACGGTTGAGAAACTTCAAACTATCAGCAAGGAGAAGTTAAAAAATGATCTGGCGGCGAGCCTTGCAGAACATCTTAAAAACATACCGTATTCCGTTGAAGTGGGAGATTTCTTCACAATCGGCACAGACTTTGGCGCGAGCATAACCGTGGTTGTATCTGTGGGAGGAAACAATTATAGCATAAGCTCAGGGGGAACAAAGGCAAATTATGAAGAGCTAAAAACGTATCTTGCAAATGAAATAATAAATGCTGTTGGCAAGCTATCAAATCAGTCATCTACCACTGTTAAGCAAATCCCATAAATTTGCTTATCTGAAATAGGAAAATTCCAAATACATTTTGGGTGATTTTTTTAAACTGCGAGCAACTCTGAATTAGAAAAAGGCGTAAAAAAAATATGAAATAATTGAATCTATCCTATTGGCTCTTAATATAAATTTATCTGCCCATAAGGAGAAGAACATGGCAAAATGCGCAAGATATATTCTGCTTTTCATTTTAATATTCACTTTTGGAATATCCGCAGATGCTTCGCGCAACCATAAAAGTAAAAACCACTTTTATAATTACGACCATTTTAACAGGGTATTCCAAGAAGCTATTACGATATGTACTCCTCCGCGCCTTACCGCTCTCCAGACTTTGTCCACAGAAAGCCGGTAAAGATTCTCAAAAAGTACAAGGAAGATACATGTAAAAAACTCTTTAATATTAAATATAGAAGAAGAAAGATTCCCATAAGAGGGAACTACCCGCAAGCTACGGTATTTGTGCAAGATAATCCAGATACAAATTCAAATAGCTATTTAGAAGAAAGCACTCAAGATACACACCTTGAAAAAGATTTCACAGAAAGAATTACAAAGAGACTTTTTACCTTGTTTTCCGGAAGAAATATAAGAGTGGAAGTGCTCGAATTGAAACCGAGCATAATGGGGTGCAGCGCAAGAATAAAAATATACTATCCTGCGGCGGATGGGGAAAATAAAATAATGTTTTGTTCCGCAAAAGACTCGTCCATAAAAAATCTTGTAAAGCTAATCTGCGACAACGCCGCCGCAAATCTTGGCAAGCTTGAAAGTACAAATCGAGCTCGTCTTGGAATTTCTACGCAGTAAAAAGGCGCATGCCGAAAAATTCTCCTGCATGCGCCTAAAAAGTTGCAACCACTTATAATACGCTAAACTTTAGTTTCATCTATTATTATATTGCGCGGGGCTGAACCCTTTTTTAGCTCGTCCGGAAGCGTGTACATTATATCGAGCATTATTCTTTCCATTATGGAACGCAAACCTCTTGCTCCGGTTCCAAGTTCCAGAGCGCGTTTTGCAATCTTTCTTACCGCGCCGTCGGAAAACTCCAGCTTTACTCCCTCAAGCGCCAAAAGCTTAGAATATTGCTTTACCAGAGAGTTCTTAGGCTCCGTCATTATACGGACAAGATCGTCTTCAGAAAGCTCTCTTAGCGCGGTAACCACCGGAAGTCTTCCTATGAATTCAGGTATAAAGCCGAACTTCACAAGATCTTCCGGCTGAACTTTAGACAAGAGCTCCAGTTTGCTATCCTCCTTAGATTTTCCATCTTCCGATTCCGAAAAGTTAAATCCAAGAACCTTACTTTCAGAACGCTCCGCTACTATTTTGTCGAGCCCAACAAATGCTCCTCCACATATGAAGAGTATATTTCTGGTATCAACCCTTATATATTCCTGGTCAGGATGCTTTCTACCTCCCTTGGGCGGAACATTGCAGATAGTACCTTCAAGTATTTTCAAAAGCGCCTGCTGAACACCCTCCCCGCCGACATCGCGGGTTATGGAAACATTCTCCTTATGTGCGCCTATCTTGTCTATCTCGTCTACGTAAATTATTCCGCACTGCGCCTTCTCCACATTGAAATCTGCCGCACGCAGAAGGTTTAATACAAGGTTTTCAACATCTTCGCCAACATATCCCGCCTCTGTGAGAGTTGTTGCATCTCCCATAGCAAACGGAACATTCAGCATCCTCGCCAAAGTGCGCGCCAAGAAGGTTTTTCCGCTTCCCGTCGGACCTATTAGCAGTATGTTGCTCTTCTCTATCTCAACATCGCTAAGCTGATCCAACAGATCCTTGTCGGCCTTGCCCTCGCGTATGAGCTTTTCAACCATCAAGCGCTTGTAGTGGTTGTACACAGCAACGCTCAAAACGCGCTTTGCAGCGTCTTGACCTATTACGTAATCGTCCAAACCCCTTTTTATTTCAGACGGGGTCTTTAGATCGAAAGAGAGCAACTCCTCGCGCGCCTGCCGACCGAGCTCCTTAGAGCGCAGCTCCATAACATTGTGCAAAGCCTCTACGCAGGCCGGACATATCATTGCACCGTCCACACCCTTTATCAAGGCTCCGCCAACTTTATCTTTGGAGCGCCCGCAAAAGCTGCAATAGTCGTCCTGAAAAACGTCCTTGCCCATGCTACTTTTCTGAGCGGGGTTTAGACTCTATAACCTTGTCCACTATACCGTAGGCGAGTGCCTCCTGCGGAGTCATATAATAGTCTCTATCGGAGTCTTTCTCAACCTGCTCTACAGTCTTTCCGGTATTTTTTGCAAGAATCTCGTTGAGAGTCCTGCGCCAACGCAATATCTCGTTGGCGGCTATGGTTATATCAGTAGCCTGCCCCGATGCCCCGCCCGAAGGCTGATGTATCATAACCCTCGAATGCGGCAACGAATAACGCTTGCCCTTTGTTCCGGCAGAAAGAAGAACTGTTGCCATGCTGGCAGCCTGCCCTACGCAGTAGGTTACAACATCGCACTGCAAAAAGTTCATCGTATCGTATATGGCCATGCCAGCCGTGACGGAACCGCCAGGGCTGTTTATATAAACATGCACGTCCTTCTTAGGATCCTCCATCTGGAGGAACAAAAGCTGCGCTATTACAGCATTGGCCACGCCGTCTGTTATGGGAGTGCCTATGAAAACTATCCTGTCTTTTAGAAGACGGGAATAGACATCCCATGTGCGCTCGGTTCTTCCGTCGCGCTCAACGACATTTGGCAGATAATATTCACTCATTTATTTTTCCTTTTTCAGTTTAACTTCGGCTTTTTCCGCTATGAAGTTAATAGCTTTTTGAATGAGTGCGTCGGAACGCATGCGGTTTACCTTGGCCGGATCCTTGCGCAACTGGCGGAGAAGATCGTCGGGCTTTATGCGCATGCGCATAGCCTCCTGCCAAACCATGCGGCTCATGTCCTCGCTCTCGACCTTAAGATTGTTAGCCTTGGCTACCCTGTTGAGGAAAATTCTCATCTTTGCGCGCATGTCTGCATCTTTTGAGGCAGATTCATAAAGAAGCTCCTTGTTCTTCTCTATGTCAGCCCTGGAAGCTCCAGACGACATAAAACGCATCATCATATCCTCAAGAATCATCTGCTTTTCGTCTTCAAGAGCGCTCTCCGGAACTTCTATCTTCACCTTTTCCATCAGCTGCTCAACAGCACGCTGGCGCTTCATGACCTCGTTGTTAGTATTCTTCTCCTGCTCTATGTCCTTGCGGATCTTATCCTCAAACTCCTCCTTGGTCTTTGCCTCAAAAGGCTTGAGGAACTCCTCGTTTATCTCAGGAAGCTTTTTCTCGCGAACCTCAAAAATTTCAACGTCGTAATCGGCCGTCTTTCCTGCCAACTCCTTGTTCTCAAACTCAGCGGGGAACTCGTGCGAAAGGGTCTTTTTCTCGCCCTTCTTCATGCCAATTATTCCGTTTACTATTCCGCGCACACCAGGAGCATTCTCATTTCCGGCTTCCTCCCATGTAGATGCCTGCTTGCCAAACATGGCGAGCTCGGGCGCTATCTGAGATATCTCTTTGCCGTCAACCTTGCCGTTGTAGCTCAAGCGGACAAAGTCGCCCTTCTCTATCGGCCTGTCTACCTCGTTGTAGGAAGCGCGCTGATTGAGATAGTAATTCAATCCGTTCTGAACTTCCTCGTCTGTTGCCTTGGGCTCAGGAAGCTCAACTTCTGTCTTCAAGTCAGACGGAAGTTCAAAATCTGGATATACATCGACAACAAACTCATAATTCTTACCGCCGTCGGCATCCTTGCGGTCGAGCGAAACTACCGAGTATATATCCAAATCTTTTATACCGTTGAGCTCCTGCAACGCCTTTTGCGTAAGCGCGCGCTCAGCGGCCTCGTCTATGCCCTTTGAATAGGTCTTCTCTACCAGCGCAGCCGGCGCCTTGCCCGGCCTGAATCCCTGTATCTTTGAATTCTTAAGGAAATCCTTAAAGGTATCCTGCCTCTCCTGCTCAACTTCTTTGGCGTCGAAAGAGACGGTTATTTTCCTGCGGGTGGAAGCTATTTCTTCAATATTGTTTTTCATAAAATCTGTCTTTTAAAATAAAGAATAGATAATGTATCGGCATTTATGCGCGTCAAGTACAAATCCCGCTTGTAAAAAACCCAGAAGTAATACTCAATGGAGGGGGTAAATAGGCTTGACCTTTGGGGTACACGCAAACATGTTTGTGTGAGGATGCGTTATAAGAATACAGGTAATATTTTGCTAATCTCGATATTAGCGGCAATGTTTGCGGCGTGTGCGTCGGAGAAGATGGACCGCTCGCAGTTGACAGCAATAGAGGAGACTCCGCCAGAACAGTCTGCTGCAAAGGAGACTCAGGCAGATCCAGCAAAAGACGCCGCCACAAAGAAAGACGATACTTCTAAACAGGCGGACGAACCTCTCGAGGAAGCCGACGACGGCATAATGGGTCTTACCTATAAGGGCGATACAGAAATTTCCTATTGTTTTAGCAATTATATTACCGATGCCGAAACAAGAAGCATAGCGGAAATTTTTACCGGCGAGGAATACACGCAAGGATATCTTACAATGAGGACTCAGCCCGACAAGCGGGCCGGAAGGTATTTTTCATTCATGGTAAGCGGTCCTGATGAAATTCCATTTGGAACTACAATCACACTGGAGGTAGACTCCTCAAAGAGGTTGGGCGTATCTAAATATGTATTTACAGTTCCAGAGACCCATAGCCTTTTAAGGGAGGTAAAGCTGGGAATTACCGGATCCGACTGGCCAGATCCTGAAGAGCGGGTAAACGCGTGGAAAATCTCCATTAAAAATCCCTACGGCCTGCCGGTGGTTGAGAAGGAATCCTGGCTTTGGAGCATAAAGGGCAAGGAAATTACCCGCGAAGAATTGCAGGAAGACCTAAAACGACGCAAGCGCATTGCCGAAAAGGACGCCATTGAGGCGGTTGAGCAAGCCCAGGCTGATGAAAAATCTGCTGCCGAAAAGAAAGATGGACAGACTCAGGAAGTAGAACCCAAGCCAGATAAAAGTTCCACAAGTTCTGAAAGTTCAGATAAGAAAGCCGCAAATTAGTGGAAAATTGGTCTAAAGCCTCAAAGCTCAATTACCCTCTGCGTTTTACCCTTGAAGATTTTGTGGAGACGCTAGACGGCGGCCAAGCGTTTACATGGCATAAGATGCCAGACAAACATGGGTTTGCAGAGGCTTTTGAAGGTTTTTTCTCTGATATAGCTGCAAGAATATTTTTATCGGAAAGCGGAGAGGTGTTTGCATCGTTTCCTTGCTGCGCAGACAGCAAGAATTCAGGGGCAAGACTTGTAGAATATCTTGACGGATACAGAGATTACGAATCATTGAGAGCCGAGCTCCCTTTCCGTTCCGACAAAATCATAGAGCAGTCTTTAAAGGCAAGGCCAACTCTCAGAATACTAAAGCAAACTCCGCGAGAGGCTCTAATAAGTTTCATATGTTCTTCCAGCAAGCGGATAGTTCAGATAAAGCAGTGCGTTGGGCTTCTTGCACAGAACTTGGGAGAGCCAATATCTGGGGGAGTTTTTAGCGCTATTCCAACAATAGAGGCAATAGACGAGGCTCCCCTTGAGGTGATAAAGTCTTGCAAGCTTGGGTTTAGGGCAGATTATTTAAAGAAGAGCGCTCGAAAGATACTTACGGACAAGTTTGATATAGATTCTCTGCCGCAGATGCCCTACGAAGACGCAAAAAAATATCTTTTATCTTTGAGCGGTATTGGAGAAAAGGTGGCAGACTGCATACTTTTATTTGGGGCTGCGAAGTTTGAGGCCTTTCCTGTAGATACATGGATAAAGAAGGCTATGTGCGATATGTACAACCTCTCCGACCCAAATGAAATACGCCGTTTTGCCAGATCCCACTTTGGCAAATACGGCGGATACGCGCAGCAGCTTATATTTGCAAAGGCAAGAAACAACAAGTCAAAATAGGCTAAATATAACACTGCGCATATTGTAGCGCACGAGAACAACTTTATTAAAAATACAGGCTAAAGTTGAGAAATTTTATAGGCCATATATTCTCAAGAAGTAGACAACATAAAATTACAAATAAAAAGTTCTACCATGCCCAGAAGGCCTATAAGCATTCTTGTATACAAGAGAAACTGCTTCTACCACATATTATTAGAGAGTAAGAAATGCAAATTTGCACGACAAGATTTGCTCAGTATATTTGATGCTACCATAACATCAGAAATATTTAGTCTAATATTTACAAGGATTGGAAAATTAGCGGTGGAGGAAATATAAATGCGGAAAACACCGCAACAAACCAAGATGCCGTATCATACGAACATTTTGCCATAACAAATAAAGAGGCCTCTTTTAAAATAGCACTGTGCGAAGTATTCATTGTAAGGTGTAAAAAAGCCCAGTTAAAAATCAGGCAGTACTTTCCGAACCATATGCGGCAATAATAATACGCACAACGTCTTGAGAAGAACTTTTTACTCAAGCAAGTCTCCGTCCATCATAGAGCCAAATTTTATTGATCCGGAACCGAATTTGTCCCTAACGCTAAAAAATGCGTCTTGTGCATTCTGTCGCTTTTTTAAATCTTGCAAACTTTCCCCTGAATTTTGAGAGAAGTCAAGCTTGCCCTGAATAGGCGCGGAAGCGTCAGAAAGCGAACATGCCGACAAGCCCAACATTCTGACTGGAATCTCCGATATGTCCCATGAAGAATCGAACAGTTCCATAGCCTTTGAAAGCAAATCTGCCCTGAGTCTTGTTGGTTCATCTAAGCTTCCCTGACGGGTTATAGTATGAAACGAGGCAGACTTTATGGTTATCTGCAATACGGAGCATCTGAAATTTTTTCTCTTAAGGCGGGCACAGACTTTTTCGGCAAGGCGCATGAATCCGGTTTTGATGTCAGATTGGCTCTTTAGGTCCCGCGCGAAAGTTATGGAATTGCCTATGCTTTTGACTTCTTCTGTCTGCCCGAAATACGATACTGGCTCGTTTTCAAGGCCGCGGGCGCGATCGCTTAAATCGCCACCGAATTTTCCAAAGGCACGGACAAGCATGCGCCTGTCGGCGGCGGCAAGAGCCCCTATTGTGCGTATATTCATCCTTGCAAGGGCGGCTGCGGTATTCTTGCCCACATACAGCAGAGCAGATACATCGAGCGGATAAACCTTGCTTTCAAGATCCTGTCTCATGACAACAGTTGTTGCGTCTGGCTTTTTTAAATCGCTTGCTAGTTTTGCAAAGGTCTTGTTGAAAGACACCCCAACAGACACAGTAAGGCCCAATTCCAACTTCACCAACCCGCGAATTTTATCCGCAATAGTTTTACCGTCTCCAAAAAGCTTTGAGCTATGGCTTACATCAAGCCAAGACTCGTCTATGCCAAAAGGTTCAACCCTGTCTGTAAAGCGGGAATATATAGCATTTACTTTTTGGGAATAAAGAGAGTATTTGTCGTGGCTGGCTCTTATAAGAATAAGCTGTGGACATTTGTGCTTAGCCTGCCATATGGTCTCTGCAGTCTTTACCCCGAAAGCCTTTGCCGCCTCGTTCTTGGCAAGTATTATTCCGTGCCTGTTGTCCGGATTGCCCGATACCGCCATAGGCCTTCCCCCAACCTCCGGATGATACAATTCCTCCACGGAGGCAAAAAAACCGTTGAGATCGCAATGCAGTATAGTTCTATCCGAATCCATATGGCTGAATTAGACATTTGCAAATTGAAGAAAATTTTGCGAACATTCCCTAAATTTGTTGTCTATTTTGTACGATAAATCTAAAATTGAAAAATAAAAAATTTATATGAAGAATTATCTCTTATCTATAATATGTGTTTCGTCGGCACTTATGTTTGCGGCCTGTTCTCAGGATGCTATCCAGTCGCAGCCGTCGGATAGCCCGAAAGATGTAAAAAACCTATCGGAACTCGACAAAACCACTTGGGAGCCAGTTTTTGTAGACGGCCTAAATGGCGTAAAAGCTCCGGGAAAAGACTCTCCAGACGCTCCATTCCTGCATTTTGGAGAAAATGGGAAAGTAAACGGATACTCTGGGTGCAACTCGTTCTTTGGAACTATAAGTAAGCCAGATGCAAACGACACAAAATACGATTTCTCCAAACTGGGCTCAACAAGACGCATGGGACCGTACGCCGATTATGAATTTGTATTCCTCAAAGCGTTGTCTTCGTCCGATGAAATTAAAGCAAATTCAGATACCCTGGTTCTATCAAAAGGAGGAAAGACAACCATAGAATTCAAAAAGCTGCAGCCAATGCAGAAAGCAAATAAAGCAGAAAATGAGCTTTCTTTTAAGGAAAGACAGCTTCTGCAAGATGCAAACCCCAAAGCTAAGAAGTAAGCTGAAAGGCAGTCTTTAAGAAGCAAACAAATAAAGTAATCTTAAGGCGGGCAAACGCACATATTTTTGTTTGTCCGCCTTTTGTATTGTATATAAAACAAATAATCTTATGCGGCAACAACTTCCTGCGGGCAAACTATATTTGCATATCTGGTAAATGTAATTAACTTGTTACAGATATAATAAGCACAGATCACATTGCCAAATACAACGCTTAAGTTGCTATTATATCAATAAATACAATAGAAACACAGCTTCATGCGCACATTTTAGATGCGAATAGCAGTTAAAACAGATTGTTTCTAAGGAATTTCTTCTGTTTCTTCACAAGGGCAAGGGTTGACCTTACAATATTTTCATAGAGTTGGTGCTCGTCTTTAAGGTTGCTGGCAAGCCATTCTATGGTCTCTCTATACCCTATTGCCCCTGCGGCAGAAGGATTTTTTAGAATACCGCGTTTTAAGAGAGCTTCCGTCTCTTCTATCAGGCCCGAAGAAATCATGCCGGCGGTTCTTGAGCGTATGCGCCCTTCTATTTCCTCGTCAGAACGCTCCACCATTATAAACTTTCTATCAAGTTCTCCATAGGGGCAAGGCAAACGCTTAAAATCAGCAAGAATATCCGCAACACTCCTGCCAGTTTGCATACATCTTTCAAGAGCCTTGGAAACTCTGCGCGGATTTAACATATCAACGCTCTTATACGCCATTGGGTCTATTTTCAAAAGTTCGGCTGATAAAGCCTCTACTCCACCCTTATGAACAATTGATGCTACCTTTTCCCTGATAGAATCTGAAATCTTTATGTTGTCTGTCACGGCAGAAAACCAACTTTTCAGATAAAATCCACTCCCGCCAGAAATTATAACTGGATTTTTCCTACTGCAAATATCCTCTAAAGCCCGCTTCGCCATACTTATGTATTCCGACACATTGAAGGGCTCTGAAGGTTCAGCGACATCTATAAGATGATGAGGAACCTCTGCCATTTCCTCCTTAGAAGGCTTTGCAGAACCAATATCCATGCCGCGATAAACCTGAACGCTATCACAAGATATTATCTCAGCCCCGGTAAGACGCGCCAAACGCAAGGCTTCCGCCGTCTTGCCAGACGCGGTTACTCCGCTTATTATTGTTATACTTAAAGGCACAAATTTAAGATTTATAGCCGCAGGAATTTTGCAACAAAATATTCCACATCAATATAACATACTCTTTTCAACACAAAACAAACCGGCAAAATAAACCGTAATATATAGCAATTCTAAGTGCCATTCGCATAAGTTCCGCCATATAAAGACAAAAAAAACTCCGCCGAAGCGGAGTTTTTTTGATTGAAGTTTAAAATATTACCTTGGGAAACCAACCTTTACCGTAAGGCCGATTACATCACCACGAGTGGTGAATTCTGAATTGTCTACGCCAACCAGGCTGCTGTCTGCCTCGAGATTATGATTCCAGAAAGCGGAAACCGCAATCTGATTTGTCGCCCAATAAGTGAGCTCGCATCCGACAGTCTGATAGCAGGGCAGATAATCGGCCTGATTTCCATGCCATACCCACTTCGGGGAGAAGGAGAGCTTGTCTGTTATAACAAACTCAACACCGCCGCCTACCGC
>CALXQW010000020.1 GCA_944390805.1 uncultured Opitutales bacterium
AACCCGTCGGCAAGGCACGGAGATTTGTTTGCGGATATGCCAAGCGGAGAAGACGTTGAAGACTTCCGGTCTAACAGCCCAACCAAAGCCGAAATAGCCGAGGCCAAAAGGCAATATAATGAAGTGAAAGCCAAGTGGACAAACCCCGACGGCTCCATGAAAAAGGGCTACATGCTCGCCCCCAACGGAAAGCCTTCAAACCTTACAGAAGAGCAGTGGATTTGGGTGCGCACGCCCAACTTCAAAAAGTGGTTTGGCGATTGGGAAAAGGAAGCCTATGCCAAGGCTGCCATTGAGTTTCTTGAAAATACCGCGCCCGTTGCAACACTTACAGGCGGGGAATTTCAGAAAGACGGCGTAAAGCTGACGGATAAAGTTTCCGCTTATTTTAATTCCATCGGAAACCTTGCCCATAACGAAGAACTGGGCAATGTGGTGCTGGATTTAAAAGGCGTTGAAGACAGCCTTGCCCATGGCATAGGCAGAGTAAAAGCAGCAGCATTCATGGCGGTTAAAGATGTTATAGAAAAGGGATTTGTTTTTAACCGGGAAACAAATTGGAAAAACAGGGGCTGGGATACTGCAGTTATTGTAGCGCCTATAAAAATTGGAGGAGAAAACTACATATGCGAGGTAGTTGTAAAAAGAGTGAATAATTCACAACGCTTCTATTTGCACGAAGTAGAAACAAAGAGGACACTTGATAACGTGTTCAAGTCCGTAGCGAATAACGGCAACGCTTCTCAAGTGTCCAGACTTATACTTGGTAAACACCTTCAAGAAGTCAAGGGAAATGTTTCAAAAGTTGTGGACGAAAACGGAGAGCCGCTGGTTGTCTACCATGGAACGCGCACCACAAAGCTTTTCAATAAGTTTGAAGGAGCTGAACATTTCTTTTCGGACAATCCCGTTGTTGCGGACGGATTTTTAAACGGAAACGATTATCTCCTTGAAATAAACGGCGATTTGTACCCGATGTCGCGCAGAGATATGGAGGCTTTGGCCTATGAAGTTATGGGAGATTCCTCCGAATACGACAGCCTTGTGGGAGAGTACGAGGCCGGAGAAATGATGTATGCCAATGCCTTGCTCGCTGATATTACGCATAACGAATATACTGTTGAAGCATTGGGAGATTTTCCGTTCGAAATAAAAAAAGGCGGAAGAATTATAGAAGCTTTTTTGAATATCCGCAACCCCGTTGAAATCGACTATGGCGGCAAAACATGGCAGGCCGGAAAGGTTATGCCGGAGCAAGACCTGCGTGATAATCCACAGGCGGACGGTTTGATAGGTAGAAATATCCGCGAGGGAGGTTTAACGGGAGAATTGAGAAACGGGGAAGATTTCCCCCTGGCGACAGATTATATTGTGCGCGATTCCTCCCAGATAAAATCCGCAACCGGCAACGTGGGCACTTATAAAAAGGAAAACGGCGATATTTTCCTCAACCCGCCGCCGAAACGTGGAGATTTGTTTGCCACGGCGTCAAGGCTTGAAGATTTCCAAAATACAAAATTGATGGACAATCTGCGCGATGAAGCCGCAAGGAATCTTCAAGGCGAAGACGGCGAGTTGATTAAACGAGCCGATTATCCAAATAAGATTTACGATATAGACGAGGCCTACAGGTATGCCAGGGAAAATCTGCAAGGCTTAAGCTTAAGGAGCAAGGATAATTATCCGGCTATCCTAACGAGAAATTCCATAGACAAAATGAACAGCGGCAAGGCCCGCGGAAAAACAAAAAACAACAGGCTTCATGCTTTCGCGTTTGCAAATGTAGACAAAGTGTTCGGAAATTCCGAACTACTGGGAAGGGAAGCACCGAGAGACAGAAACCCAAACATAAAAAGATATTTAAAATTCTACGCTCCGCTATATCTGGATGGACGGCTTTACGCCGTGAAAATAACCGCAAAAGAATTGAGCGACGGCACGGGAAACAGGCTGTATTCCATTGAAGGAATCGACGTAAACAGAGAATCCGACCAAAGTGGGCAGTCGCGTGGTTCAAAAGAGAACTCGATTCCAGTCCAGGTGTCGGATTCTGTTGAAAACTTCCTTGAAAAATTGCGGGAAGTCAACAAAAAAATTGATTTAGCCATGCGCGCACCAAACTTCAACCCTGCAAACCCCTCTTCAAATATGGACGGGCAGGGCATGCCCGGCTTGAGAGTACAGCCCGTACACAGGGCGCGTTCCGACAGGTTTGGCGGTACGCAGCACAGCAGCGGATATATCGAAGAAAAAAGCAAGGAGGCTTTCGACAAATTCTGGAAACTCCTGCCGCGCGAGGGTGAAGGCGGCTTTGATTCCTACGAAAAGGCCGTTCAGGCAAAGGAGCAAATAGAGGAGCTTTCAAAGGCCATAGACGCGCGCCTGCTGCGCATGCCCGAGCTTATAGAACTGTTCAAGAGCATCAGAAACGGCGAGGTGCGCCTAAAGCGAAACACGAGAAAGGCGCTTGGCTTTTACAAGCCTTTGGACGGCAGCATCACGCTGAGAACCGAACTGTTCAAGCTTGTCTCGGACTTTGACAGAATAGACCTTTTAAAGCAGGCTATAGACAATACTTTGGTAAAATTGCAAGTGCCGCAAGCCATGCTCGGCGAGATGGACATCTACGAAAAGCACTCTTTTGCCATGCAAAACGGCGCGGGAATTTTAAAGGCCGAATACGACAAGCTCTACCACGACCTGCTGCGCGAGCGCAAGAAGACGGGCTACGCGCCCGCAAGTTTGGAAGTATTCGCTCACGAGCTGGGACACGCCCTGGACGACATGCCGGAGGGCTTTGGCGTACTTGGCCACAGGGGCAACATTCTGGGACATCTGGCAAGCACTTATAGATTTTTGAAAAAGTCCATGCCGATTTGGCAGGGCGGCTTTGGCTTGGACGCCGAGCTTAGAAAAAAGATGCGCGCTGACGCCGAAAAACTTGCCGGAAAACGCCCCGACCCAAAGAAGGATAAAGCTGGATACGATTTGTGGCGCGACAGAGCTTCAAAAATCTACGAAACTAACGTCAAGGAATATTGCGCCGCGCACGATATTTTGTGCTATGAAACCGCAACCGAAGAGCTGCATAGTGTTTTGCGCTTCTGGCATAGTAAAAAACCTGGCGAGCCTTTAGAAGCCTACTACACAACGCGGCCCGAGGAGCTCTTTGCCGAAAGTTTCAGTGTGTTTTTAAACAATCCGGAGGCCTTCCAGCGTCTTGCACCTACCGTTTACAAAACCATGCTCGCCAGAATGAAAAGTAAACACACTTTCTGGGAGAAGTACGAGGAGCTGCAACGCAGGCTTAACCACCCGGAGGAGACCACCGCAAAAATTATGCGCGACGTTGAACGGGGTTGGAAAGAGTCGCGTAGGGTTGAGAATTTTTCAAACAAAAACTACAAACTTACCAATAAAGAACGCATCTTTAATGCGCTCAAAGCAATTTTCAATTCAGAGTTCAGCCCGATTTACAGCAAGGCAAAAGCCCTTGCCCAAAAAGAAGGTTTAAATTGGTATGAGCTTACCGCGCCCATACACAACTTCCGCTACCGCTCAAGTATGCAAGAAGCATATGTTGGAGAGTTCAATGCGCAGGTTCTAGAGGTACTCGACAAGGCGCAGCTAGCTCCGGAGGACCTTGCAAGATACGAATTTTTGCGCAGGGTAATTTCCGAGAGGCACTCCATCGCCAATCCGGGAGCATTCTCTCCCAGAGAAGCTATAATCGAGCTTAGACGGTATTTGGACGGGCTCGACAAGCCAATGCGTAAAGCTCTTGTTCAGGCGGAAAAGAACCTGCGCAGGATAAGAAAGGAGACCGTTGTAGACCCGCTTGTGGAACTTGGTTCCTTCAGTGGAGAGCTGACAAATAAGATTGCCGAAAACAATGTTTATGTGCCTTTTGTCAAGGCCGCCAAGGTGGAGGACTTCCCAAAGCAGGGCATAGAAAGCTTGCTTTCGGAGGTGTACGGCAAAAGTACGGGAGCGCTAATCCATAAGCAGTTTGGAAACCTTGGAGACATAAAAGACCCGCTTGGACAGCTGCTTAAAAAAGACCTTCAGCTTATAAACTTCATTGCAAGGCAAAAAGCCATACGCAATGTTGTGGACATTTTGAAGAAGACTTCCCCAGAATGGATAGTCCCGGCGGAAGTTGTCTACCAGGAGGGCAAAGGCAGAAAGCCAATCATAATAAACAGAGCAGGCGTGGGAACGCTTGTTGAACTCTACGCGAGCAAACCTCAGGCCTGGTATGTTCCAAGTTGGTTTAGTCGGCCGTTTGAATATTCAGACGCCGGAAACGTAGAGTTTATCTTAAGCTCGTTGGGATTGGTAAACAGAATTGTCAAATCAGTACTTGTGCAATACAATCCATTTATTTGGCCTATCTTGCATATGAGAGACGTTCAACACGCTGTCCGGGCACTTCCGGGAAACAACCGCATTCAAGTGCTTTATGATTTGACAAAAAAAGCTCCGCGCGCTTTTGCCGCAGCAATTTCCAGCTGGAAAGGTAAACCCAACCAAGACGCCCTAAACGCTCTAAAAAGAGGCATGCTTGTCTCCAGAAGGGAGCCATATTCAGAAGTTTCCGACGAACACGAAACAACTAAAATTCTTAGGGAATTTGGGATAAAAAGTGCGCAACTCCTAAATGAGCGACAAAACATCTTTGCACGATTGTGGCTTGGTTTTTCGCAAATGGGACAGATTACAGAAAGGGCAACAAAAATTGCATCAACACTTTATCTCGATAAGAAATACGCAGATAATATGAGTGAGTCCCAAAAGCAAAAATGGATACGTATGCATGGAGGCAGTCCGGACTTTAACAACAGGATTGATAGGCATGCCTTACCTTTGTTTGACACATTCATCATGCTTTTTGCAAATCCGCTTAGGCAAGCTTTTGATTCAGAGTGGGAACTTATGAAAGATTCTGGAAAATTAAAATGGATTGAAAATATGCTTTTATTTTCCAGTGCTGGCGTCGCACTTTATCTTGCAGGCAAACTTGGATTGCCGCAACTTGTAGCGCGTATGTTTGGCGGAGAGGAATACGCAAAGAATTTTAACCTCATGTATGCACAAATTCCGCAGTGGGACAAAGCCAATAGATTTTGTCTGCCCATTGATTTTGATTCCAACGGTAAGACCGTTTATCTATGCCTGCCTTATGGCGATAC
This sequence comes from uncultured Opitutales bacterium, assembly GCA_944390805.1. GTDB lineage: Bacteria > Verrucomicrobiota > Verrucomicrobiia > Opitutales > Intestinicryptomonadaceae > CALXQW01. Next base: position 5,193 of record CALXQW010000020.1, read on the forward strand.
CGAAAGGCTTCTTGCTAACGCACTAATGGTCAGCTTAAACCCGGATATGAAAAACGACGTGCTTCAGGTGTTTTGGGGCGAATTTAGCGGAGGCAATCCCGTATGGGACTTGCCTAAAAAATGGGGGCAGGCATACATTGGTGGCGAGAACCCGAGCTCGTACAAAGGAGCAAAGGTTATAGACCCTGTTAAATTCGAGGCAGGACAGAAATTTGAAGACTTAGCGCGCTACTCTTACAACCAGACTGCAGGCGTCCTGCTTGGCAAGTGGGACCCTCCGCCGCGCGCCGGAGAGCCAGAGGCAAGCCATATAGAGTGGTTTTTGAGTCTGCCAATTATCCGGCCGCTTATTGGCAGGTACATAAAAGTTTCAAATCGGGGCTTGTACGAGCTTGCCGACAAAGCCGGAACTGAGTATAGGCAAGAGGTTGCCGCGCCCGCGCAGCTTGTCCGCCGCGATGCTGTCGGCAAAGTTATTGGCGGTACTATGAGTAGAGAAGATTTTGATAATCTTACGCAGGCAATACGTACGCCGGGGCAATATAACGCCTTTAAACGCATGGCAGCTGAAAGCTATATGCGCCATGACCCCGCATACGACGCGGCTATTCTTGGCGCAAAAAGCAATGAGGAAGCCAAAGAGCGAATAAGAGCTCTTGTAAAAAGCAGGGCTATCACTCCGGAAAAAGCAAACGAACTGTTTTTACGAGTTGAATCTAAATAGTGGAAAAAGCGCGGTTTTTCGCCGCGCTTTTTGTTTTTTATAAAAAGGTGGATTATCTTAATTGATTATCTCTTTTCATAAAGATGACATTTTCATGAATTTTTCTAATAAAATAAGAAGTTATTGCTTATCGTTTAGTTAAATGCGCTTGCATTTTATTCATGAAGCAAATTCTTAGCGATTTCCGAATATCTCGGTTCAAGAGTCCCTATAATGTAATTCTCAATATTCTCTTTAATATTCTCTATATTCAGATGTCTATCAATCGGCGGATAATCTGGAGAGAGGATAAAGAACTCTGATGAAATATTTACCTTCCCGAAAAACACTTTGGAATTACTTTTGGGTCTCAAATATTCTACAATGGAAAACTTACCCAAGCGATAAACTCTCTTTGTGTGTGTTCTCCCTTTAAAAAATAATTCTACATCCCAAGTTAATTTCTCCCGCATCTCTTCCCGAAACTTGGAAATCATCAATTCAAATAATTCGATACAACATTTGTTCATTTCTTATTATTCTCTTTTCCCGTAATAATTTCTCTTGCCGCTTCTGTTATTGCGTCTTTTGTACTCTGCTTGTCTATTTGCAAGCTTGGCAATATTACGCTTTAAACAGTCAAGCGGGTCTATGCCACATTCCTCGGCAAATGTTTTTGCAAAAGATAGCGCAGATAGCTTGTTGAGGATTAGGCCACCTTTAGAGAACTTGTGTGGAGTTATGGCTTCGATAAGTAAAAAATACTGTTTATAGCTCCTATACCAGAGGTTCTCAAACTTTTCACCGTCAAGCTCGCACGCAAGCGCAATTCCCCCAAATACGTCGCCGAGTTTGTCTTTGAGCGCGTCCTTGTATAGTTTGTTGTCTCGGAATTGTTTACCCCATTTCCCGAAAGCTTCGTATATTTCAGACGCAATAAGGCAATAGCAATACTCCCAGTTCTTATCCGAAGGTAAGCGAGTGCACATTGCGAGTTCTTGGTAGTTCTTAATTGTTATTTCTTCCATTGTTTACGCTTTCTGTCATTTCTTCCCGCTTTCCGTTCTTAAAATGTCTTTTAAATGGTCATTCGTTTGCCCCTTATGGATTTTAAAAAGCAATTCAATTCTTTCCAAAAATCCGCGCGTAAAATCTTTCGTCCGATTATATTGTGAAAGGGTTTTATCTGAGTGGGAAAATACACTGGCAATTTCAAAGTTTACGCCTTTTGGCCCATTCGGTTGAATGCAAATTAGGTCTTCATTGTACTTTGTCGAATAGCAACAAATATCAAGATTCGATAAGAATTTTGGTAAATCTTCCCTTTGATTTTCTTCAATCCAAGCAACAATGTCTTCAATAAACGGATTCATTTCTTCTTACCTCCTGTCGATTGCATCGATATATTTGACTTGTTTTTTATTTCAATCAGGGCTTGTAGCTTTCCGCATTCCCTTGACCTTTCAGAAAGACGCTTAATTGTTTCAGTCAGCTTCCCCTCTATTTCATCGAGACTGTTTTGTAGCTCTGCAATGCGGGCTTCGTAGGCGTCGGTAGTGGGATTAAAAAAACCTGTTTTATAACATTCTGGGCATACTTCTATTGCCCCACAAAATCCTTGAGTATATAATTTACAATTATAGCACTTAATTTCGATTCCGTTTTTATCCTTCATCTTTTCACCTCCAGAACTTTGAATCCGATTGCCAAAACTTCGGGATTAGCCATTAACACCATTATGTCCACGCCTTGCGGGTAGAGCTTTGAGTTCATCTTCCAAAAATACTCCCAAAATTCTATATTTCGCAAAAAACCCTCTTTTACAGCGTCTTCATTTGAACAGTCTTTAATGCGTTCTTTTTTTAGTTCCGTAATCTCTAAAAGGATTCTGGAATATTTTCGCGGCATAAAAATAGAAGGACGCCATCGATAAGATTTAATATCGCAAGTTGCGGCATAATCAGCCCGCCCGTGTATAAGCGCATAAGTCTCCCGCACCCATAGCCTGTCTCCGACTCTTCACTTGTCGAAGCGCGGTTTGTATATGCGCCTTGTCATCGTTTTCTTACCATCTAAAATCGCCCTTACCATAGGCGCGGAAAATAATATTGGCCGTTCTTTCATCTCGCATCTCCTTTTATTTATAGCCGTTTAATTGTCTTCGTCTATGTAAGTTCTTGTGCCGTCGCCAATGTCTTCGTAAGACTTGAAATCCTCTGGGTAAGAGTATCCGTAGTCTTTCAATTCATCTAATTGAGCGGCTGCTTCCGGCGAAAGAATTTTTCCGTCAACAATGTAATTGACGGAATTTTCCTCCATAAAAGCGTCTGGGTCTGCCATGTTGTTTAGGTCTATCTCAAAAAACTCTTTTATGACCTTGTATGCTTCTTCCAGCGTAAGGGAGCCTTGAAGTATTACGGTTTTGTTTCGGTGTGTATATTCTTTGAAAATTGCGTAGTTCATCGTTGTTATTTCTTTTTTATTTTTAGTATTCGCTCTTTAACATTAAAACGCCTTGGCAGAGAAACAGCTCAAACTTACCTTCCGGAAAGTCCGTATAAGTTATATCTTGTCGTATTTGTTCAGGGGCGTCTGTGTCAGCCTTAACGGTGAAGATTGCTCTCTCGTCTTTAGCAACGTCCAGGGTGATTAAACAAAAATACCGCAGGTCTTCCTCTTTGTTTATTGCTGGAAAATGCGAACCTACCATATCGATAAGCCACCATGCGCCGCAAAGCTTCGCAAGAGCCTGCACGCCGTCGGTGTAAAGAAATCCGTACGGAGTTCTGTACCAAAGCTCGGTGCCGATGTAGCCGGAAAGCTCGTTCTCCAGTTCGTCGGCGGTTGTTATCTGTTTTTCTTTAGTCATTATACCCATTTTTTCTGAAATTTTTAAAAGTTTTTTGTTGCCCCCGGCGCGGATGCGCGCCCGGGAGCTTGTTGTTTTTTACGAGTTGAGCTTGACAATGCGCATTGCGTCCGCATAGGTTGCATAATGTCCGCAACGCACGCCGTTTACTACGATGCAGTATCCGCCGTTTGGATGCGGTTCGACTGACATTACATAATCCATTTATATTCCTTTCTTCTCATTGGTTAGTTTTGTTGGTCAAACGCCGTAATATTGCCCTATTGCGGCGTTTTCTTTTGGTGTGGTTTAAGTTTGATAGAAACGCATTTTTGCGATTAAAACGCAAAAGTCAAGGTTTTTTTGTTTTTTAATTGAAGGATTTTTTCAAAGAATTATCTTTATTTTTATGAGTGAAGGAGCGAAATTATTTTTCGGAGTCTATTTCCAGATTCTGATAGTGCTATTTGCCTTTGTTGTTGTTAGCTTGTTTAATTCATTTGTTTTGTTTGAAAAGCCCTCTCCGCAAGTCAAAGACCCCGTAGAAATATGGAGTAATGTTAAAAAATATGTTAAGGATGTTTTTCTTAAGGAACCTCAAATTGCGAGTGAATTACTTGCTTTGTCTGAGAAGGAAGCTGAAGAATATATAAATTATGTATATAAAGAATTTTCCAAACACCCTGCATTTCAAGTTATTATTGAACTTGAAAGAAAAGCGTATTGCTTAACTCCATTTGCGCATGGTGTGGTTGGTAAAATTCCCGCAAAAACGCGGACTTTGGAAAGCCTGGAGACTGAAATACTTTGGAAAGATATTAAGGCCGGAAAAGTTGAATTTGACGGCCTTGAAACTTCTCAGCGCGAAGCTATAATTAGAATTGCAGATGCCGAGAGTAAATCTCCAGATAATACGCCTTTGTATATTTTTTATTGTTTTTTATATTTTTTTACAAATTGGGCAATCTTGCTTACTTTAAAAAATAAAAATTTTGGCAAAGAAAGAATCTATCTAAGCGAAAACAAGTTCTTTCGTCGGCTTGGCGTTTTTCTATGTTGTATTTTATTCTTTCAATTTATAATTTTTATAAGTTTTGTTGAAACGATGTTCAATCTTTTTTTGGGAATTTCGTTAAGTGATTTGATTGGTGCAATTATAATTACAATAATTATATTGTCACTCATTTATGTAGGTTATGACGATTTAATAAGTAAATTGAAATGGCGAAAAAAAAGATAGTGACAAAAACCAGCTATCATTTGTTGAAGAAGACGGGGTACTATATCTGCCACTGCCGTGCGTTTTTGAATTATCCAGGACGGAACTTGTGGAATTTTTAGACGCGGGAGCGTCTGTGCGCTGGCTGAAAAGCGCCGTGCTTGCGCTCTACGACGAGCTTGCGCGCCTGCGCTTGGAATGAACAGCGTATCTCTTGCCCGCCATGGCGCGCATCGCGGCGGCGTCCGCCTCTATCTGCGCTTTTGCCCTTTCTGATGGGGTAGCCCATTCCGAGAGCTCCAAGAGTTTTGCCAACTGATGCAATGATTCTCTTAAAGGCTCTTTTCTTGCCATAAAACGGGCAATTATCTCAAGGTCTTTTTCGGTTTGGTCTGGTTGAGTAGAACTCTTTAAGATGGGTTCAATCTCTTTTAGTGATGAGCCAACTCTTTCTATTTCGTCTTTTAAATAGGCGAGTAAAAGATTTTGTCCAATGCTTTTATTATGCCAACCTGAGTAGAGTTGTTTCAAGGTGCTTGTTTCCGGCTTAATGTCGTTTTTTAATGATGTCGGGATAGATGTACCTAAACCGTGAGCTTTCGCCCACGCTGAAGGCGCAATACCTTCCATTTGGCAAGCTAAAACAAATTCGTCGTATAGTCTCGTTTTCATGTTTTTAATTTCAAATCGAAATTTTTTGAAGAAATCAAGTTTATTGTTGACATCTTATTTTTTAAACGCAAATTTGCGTTCAAAAACAAGAGTGCGATGAATAATTCTTATTTTAACAAGCCAACCGCAGAAGAAGCAAAAGCAAGAACGTTGCATTTTATTAATAAATTTGCGCGTGCTGAGAAACGTGATGGAAACAAGGCTGCATACCTCGCTTTAAAAACGATAGCTAAGGTAGTGCAATCAGTGCCTGTTCAAAGTAACGATGAAGTAAGAAAAGAAGAGGCCGTCTGATATGGTAGCGATGTGGGCAAAGGCTGAAAAATGGGGGGCGTCTTTTTTTTGCGCAAAAAAGGGCTTGAGCTTATTTCATTTACAAAATCTGCGTGTTTATAAGGCACTTTTAGGCTTTTCAACCGATTTGAGGGGTGAGGGAAACCGGCAAAAAGAACGGGCAGGACGCGCGGAAGATGCAGGACGCGCGGAAGATGCAGGACGCGCGGAGTGTGGACAGTATCCGGATTGCGCGGAGTATCTATTGCGTGCGGAGCGTGGAGAGTATTTAGGAGGCGCGAAGTGTGCGCCGCGTGGCGATGGATTCTGGGCGCAGTTGTACAGCGCAAACATGGCGTTTTTTGAAGCGAAAAACGGCGGTTTTTTGAGGCACTTTAGGATAAAAAGGTGGATAAGATTTTTTAGAAAGCCTTTGTTTATGCGGTTTACAGGCGTTAAATATTTGATTGTACAGCAAAAAGGCACTGTTTTTTGCGGCGAAAAACCAGCCTCTTTTTTTTGGAGGACAGGTTGTGATGCGCGGATAGGCAACGGTTGGCAGGCGGATTTGAGAAATGCCTCGGACGGGCGCCGGATTGGCTCGGAGGCGCGCGCTGGCTTTTTTTTGCGCCCAAGCCAGGGGGGGGAGGGGGTCGAAAAAATTTGGGCACCCCATTCACTCCACTATGCATTGCCTCTCGGAAATTTTTTTGCAAAAAGGCGGGGCAAATGCGTTCGGGAAATTGAAATTTTGCCCTACAGGCGCCGTTTTGGATTTTTTGAAGACAGGATATGCCCTTTGTATTTTAAAGCCATTGGAAGGCGTTTTGCGCGCCGCTTTTGGGGCTATGGAAATATGTTCAAGTACGATTTTTGCGCAAAAAAATACCCCCCCCCGATTTTCTCTATAGCCCGCTATGGCAGACTAGCACGCAAACAACAGTTTTTTAACAGGAAGGAATATTCATTATGAAAAGAAAAATTAGAGAGTCATCTACTCCACCGGAAATTTGGTGGAGAGCCAGCGATATTGCGCGGTTTTTGAGCGTGGACAGGACCGTGGTGCTAAACTGGATTAAAATTGGCAGATTCAACCCAAAAGGGGTTTTTAGGTTCCCCGGCAAGGTGGGAGACGTGCGGATTTCAAATTCAGCCTACGAGCAATTTCTAAGAGACCAATCGGAAGCGTACCACCCGCAAGAGGCCTGAGAGACATGGCCAAATGCCCCCGCGACAACGAAATCAACTGCGCCCTCGAAATCATGGTCATTTTAAGGCGTCCACACGAGAGTTTTACCCTGGCGCAAATTGCGGACATCACGGGAATGAGCGTTGCAAGAGTGGCGGTCATAGAAAGATGCGCCATCAGAAAAATAAGACGGAAACTCAAACAAACAGTCATGCAAAGTGAAAAACGTATCTGAAGAATCCATAGCTGCCTGGTCGGGCATAAAGCGCGGAGTGTTCGCAAAATGGCGGAAGAAGAATTTGTCGAAAAATGCCGACTGGACGCCCGACAAAAAGGGCAGGGTAATCTATACCCAAAGCGCGATAGAAAAGCTCCTGGGCGCGGCAATTCTGCCGAAAGAACTGGACGCAAATTCGTCTCCCTGGGCCGATGTCATGGGGGATATTGTAGATACCGCCAAAAAAGAAGGCCCCTCGGAAAGGGAGTTTATAGTGTGCAAAGTGCCAAAAAACCAGCGCATTCTGCTATGCCGGGAGGCGGACGGAAACGGGGCGGCTTTGGTCAGGGTAAAGGACAACGCGCTCTTTACCCCTGGAATGAAGATTAAAGCGCGGCAGCTGGGCTCTTCCTTAAACTATTCGGGCAAGATGCCCTGCGCGAGGGGAATTATCAGATGAGCGAGGATAGCAAAGAGCCCTTCATAATGCTGCCGAGAAGCTTTTTTTGCTCGGCCAGCTGGACGAAGAGACGCGCATTCTCGGAGGCTGAATGCTTGCTCGACATGGCGAGCATAGCAAGCAGGACAAAGCGCACCGTGCTTGTGCGCGGCAAGAAAATAGACCTGGGCGAAAACGAATTTGTGGGGTCGTCGCGGTTTTTGGCGCACCGCTGGAAATGTTCCAAACCGACTGTACTGAGACTGTTTTCAATGCTAAAAAAGTTGTCGGCACTACAAATCAGAAGCGTTTTTGGGGAGACTATAATATGGTTTGATTTTGAAAAATTCTGCGGACAAAAAAACGCGGATTTCCGTGATACCGGCTTTGATACCGGCTTTGATACCAACCTTGATACCGGCTTTGATACCACTTTTGATGAAACTTCTGATACCGCTTCTGATACCGGCGCGGAAGATGATAAAAACTTTGCAAACGGCGACAAACAAGGCACTTGCGGGTGCGATGGGCAAAACGGCGCAGGCGCTCTTGACACCACCTCTGATACCAATCCGCAGATTTTCCATGATACCGCTTCTGATACCAGCCTTGATACCGCTTTTGATACCGCTTCTGTACCTAAAACTAATAATTACAACATAGAAGAACTACTAAGAAGAACAACATACTTACCCGCGGAGGAGTCTTTGCTCAGGGTGGTGAGGATTCTCAAGCCGAGAGCGCAGGGCAAGCGAACTCCAAAAGAGCTGCGCGCCTGGAAAAATTTGAAGCACAAACCGTCGGTGCAGGAAATCAATTTGGTGCGCTGGTTTTACGCCCAGGAGAAGTCCAAAGACTTTGACGAAACCTGGCGTCGCAAGCGCGATACAGCAACGCTAATCAACAACTGGCAGGATATGGTGGAGATTGCCACTGCATTTTGTGAAAGGAAAGCAGCTGAAGAACATTCAGGCGCAAAAAAAAACAACCCCCCCGCTTTTGACGAAACCGAAAGGGCGGACGCGGCAAGCGATTTTGTGAGCTTCTCCCCGCGAGGGGAAAAGACGCAAGGCGTGTTTGGGGACAAGTTCAGGAGAAAGCATTTAACCGAGGCCGACGCCTCATAACAAAAAGGAAAAACATGAGCAAAGAAAAAGAAAACCAGGAAACGAAAGAAACGCCAACCGCGCCTGCGGCAAGCCGCCAGGCCATAGCCAAGGCTGAAAGGAAACCCCAAACGCCAAAGGAAAGCCCCGAAGCGGAATATGCGCGCAGGGTGCGCGAGGGAAATTACTAACCCCAAGCTCTGTGGGCAAAACTATGGCCAAGAAAAAAGCGTTAAATATGCTCTATCTGCCGAAGTGCTGGAAGTGTGGCGCGGAGATGGAGTTTAAAGACGAGTTCGATTTTGAGAAAAACAAAACGAGCTGGTATGCCAAGTGCACAAAGTGCGACGTCCAAACCTCAGTGTTTGCGTCCGCCGAAGACGCCGCGCAAAGCGCGCTTGATATAGCCGACTACTACGACCGCATAAGAAACCCGAACAAAAGGAAAGCGAGGGCATAGCGTGAGAATGTACATTGCAGGCCCCATGACGGGCTACAAGAACTACAACATTGAAAGTTTTAAAAAAGCACAAGGGTTATTGGAGGGTAGAGGCTACAAAGTTTACAACCCCGCCGATGAAAGCGAAAAAGTGGGATTTCCGATTTTTGGGGAAAAGCTTGAAAAGCTGCTTAAACATGAGCTGGCGCAACTTTGCACCTGTGACGGCATCTACCTGCTGCACGGCTGGCAGGATTCAGCCGGCGCAAAGAGGGAGCTTCTGCTTGCGCTTTCCTTAGGCCTCTTTGTGGAGGTCCAGGGCTGGGGAGGAATGTGTACGCACCAAGAAGGGCGGCGTTAAATGGGAATGCCGTATTACAAGGCCATAGAGCTTGCAAGCTCCGAGCTCAAGAACTGCTCGAATTGCAGGCACAGGGGCGCGTACGACAACGACATTTCGGATTCCCCGTTCGGCTGCAGCAACCGCGCATTGCGCGAAAGCGCACGACAAAGAGGAAAGCTACCGGACGACAGCTTCTACCTGCAATACGCTTCTGAGGCGCGACCGGAAAAGCCCTACTGCGTAAAATACAAAAGGGATATGGTTGCCCTAAAGCAGGACGCAGTCTGCGAGTGGGCAAGGCTGAGGGAGCTTGAAAAAACCGAAAACTTTAAACGAACAACGACAAACAAAAAAACAAAGGATTGAACGAATTATGAAACCCGTAATCACCGCCATAGGCAATCTGACCAAGAAGCCCGAGCTGGAATTTACCGAAAAAAACAATACGCCGGTTGTGCGCTTTACCGTTGCCTGCAACGGATGGAACGACGATGTCACCTTTCTGTGGTGCATAGCCTACGCAAAAAACGCCGAGAATATTTCAAAGTTTTTTGACAAGGGCTCCGCCATTGCGATTGTCGGCGAGCTTAGCCAGTATACCGACAAAAACAAGCAGTCGCACTCGTACTGCGATGTTCGCAGCTGGGATTTTGTAAACGGTTCCCCCCGCAGGGAAAATCCGCCGCCGGCAAAGGATTTTAAGGTAAAAGGCAGCGAGGATGGCACGCAGGACAATAAAGACCCGTTTTGAGTATGGACGCATGGGAAATCAGGGAAGAGCTGAAAAACAGGCTTGAAAGACTGCTCGACGAGTTTCTGCCGGGCGGCTCTTCCGACGGGCACTACTACAGGACAAGCGGCGTTCACGGCGGAGACGGCAAAAGCATGGTTGTGCACCTGACTCGCGGCACGAAGTGGGAGCGCGGAGACTTTTACGAAAACAACCCGAAAGGGGACGAAACCTACACGAACGGAAGCGTTCTGGACCTGTTCATGGCCGCCAACAACATCAAGGACGTTTCCGAGGGCATAAAGAAAGCCAAGTCCTGGTGCGGCATCTACGAGCCGAAAAGGATTTCCGCCTACCCGAAACAGCAGGGCGGCAAGGATACCTTCAAGCCCGCCGGGGAACACATTGTTGCCCGCTACAAGGTTGACCCCGTGATGCCGGAGAGCATAGTTGGGAAATACCTGACGCAGGAGCGCGGTATTCCGCTTGAAATTTTGAGGAAGTACCATGTGGGGCAAGCCAAAGTGCCCATCAGAAACAAGGCCGGGGAATGGGAGATGGAAGACGCGTTTGTCTTCAGATTCCGCGACTGCGAGGGGAATTTTGCGGGAAACAAGTACATACTCGTAAAACGCGACGAAAAGAACAGGAAAATTGTTACGACCGACAAGGGCATGGACGAGTCAAGACAGCACCTTTGGGGCATGGACGCCGTGCCTTCCGACGCAAGGGAGCTTTTGATTTGCGAGGGAGAAATCGACGCACTAAGTGCAGCCTCCTGCGGATTTAACGCCGTAAGCATTCCGTTCGGCGCAAAGGGAGACGGCAACAAATGGATTGAAAACGATTTTGAGTGGCTGGACCGATTTACTCTGATTAAGGTTTGCATGGACTCTGACGAGGCGGGAAGAAAATCGGCCTCCGCAATAGTGCCAAGACTCAACTATATGCGTACAGAACAAGTTGAAGTTTTTGAGCCGTACAACGATTTGAACGACCTATTTCTTGCCAATCCTGAATACCTGACAAGTGCAGTTGAAAATTCAAAAGCTTTTACGCCCGAGCGCCTGCGCAGGGCACGTGATTACGCCAAGGATATTTGGGAGGAGTTTTTCCCTGAAGGCGGCGAAGAACCAGGAGACCCGTTGCCGTTTAACTGTCCGGATTTCAGAATTAGACCGGGCGAGATGTCGATATTTTCGGGCTACCAAAAGAGCGGCAAAACCGTGATGCTCTCGTGGATTACAAACTGCCATGCGGCGGCCTTCGGCAGGCGCGTTGGAATTGCCTCAATGGAACTTAAGCCCCAAAAGACCCTGCGCAACATCATGAGGCAGGCCATAGGACAGCGCAAGCCCTTGGACGCCAACGGCGAGCCCGACAGAAAGCTTTTTGAGGACGCCCTGGAATATCTGGACGAGCATTTCTTTATGTTCGACTGCGTAGGCAGGGCGAAAATCAGGGAAATTTTGGAGGTATTCAGCTTTGCAGTCAGGAAATACGGGCTTTCAACCGTGATTATAGACTCGCTGATGAAGCTGGACGTGGGCAAGGACGACTACCAGCGCCAAAGCGATGTTGTTGACGAAATGGCAAACTGGGCGCGCGACATGAATGTGCATCTCTTCCTGGTTGCGCATTCTCGCAAGCCCCAAAACAAGGATAACCAGCTAAACCACGTGCCATACGCGGAGGAGGTTGAAGGCTCCGGCGACATAATCAAGCAGGTGCACAACATTCTTGTGGCTTTCAGGTGCAGAAAAAAGGAGGAAAGCATGAAGAAGGCCATGCTGAAAAACGATACGGAGCAGATAGAGAAACTCAAGGACGAGGCCGACGCAATGTTCGTGGTGCGCGGACAGCGCGAAGGCGACGGGCAGGAGCCAATCAAGCACCTGTTCTACGACCTTGAAAGCTGGCAGTACGGAGAGGAAAGGGATTTCTCACCCCTAAACCTAATTCAAATGTGGAAGGACAGAATCAATGAAGAAGCTAAAGATTGAAATAGGAGATTTGGTGAAAATCAACGGCAGGTGGCATATCGTTGACGACAAGTATGTTCCGGATTGGGAACAGGGCTTTGCGACCGAGCGAGAGGAAGTCTTTTGCCTGACCCGCGAAGGCGACACCGAAACTTTTTATGAAAAAAATCTAAAAAATTGCGCAGAATATGTTATACGTAGTAATGAGGCAAAGCGCTTTTGCGAAATTTTCGACAGGCTCGAGAAAATCGCAAAGCGCCAAGGAGGAGAAATTGCCGAGTATTTTAGCGAACTATGCCTGACGACCAAATAGAGCTTTTTACCGATGCCGAACTTACCGAAGCGGAAATTCTTACGCCGGAAATAAGGGCGAAGATTGCCGACGAGGAAAGCGCGGGCGCGTATACCGCCGAGCGTCTGAAAAAGAAGATGCCCCAAAAGTACGACGCGATAAAAATGCTCCTAAAGCTGAAGCTGCCCATAGAGAAAATCGCCCATGCGTGCTCCGTGCACTATTACACCGTCTGCGCCGTCATGCGCCTTGAGCCGCAAATCTTGGCGCAGGCAAAGGACGACTTCGCGAACCTTGCCCTGCAAAACTCTTTGATAGCGCAGCAGAAGCTCTTTGAGATGCTTTCCAACCTGGACACGAGCGAGGCCACGACGGGCTCTATCTTCCAGCTGGCGACGGCCTCCGGAGTGCTCATAGACAAGGCCAACCTGCTGCAGGGCGGGGCGACGCAGAGGGTTGTTGTTGAAAACGGCGACAAATTCAGCGGGGACTACCTGTCTTACGCGCAAAAATACCTTAAGCCTAAGAACGCCAAAGACGCGGCGCTCGACGCGGAAATTGTGGAGGGTTGAAAATGGAGTTTGTAGTTCCCATAGAGCCAACGCACCCGGCCTTCCCCCTGCCTACGCAGGAGGAGTTTGACGCCATTGTATCCGCCTACGGGCAGGAGGGCTGGAATGAAATTATGCGCGCGAGAAACCTGCGCATAGAAGCCGAGCTCAAAGACCCCTTCGCCTACGGCGTGGAGCTGCCCGCGTGGCTTTTGGCCGACTGGTGCCTGGGCAGGATTTCTTGGGAAGATTTTTGTGCGTCAAAAGGCTGTGTGGATTCCTGCAAAGTTCCCGACGAATGGAAAACGGAGGAGCTGAAAAAAACATTCGAGGGCGACCCCGCGCGCCTGCTCTTGATTTTGGGCGGAACGGGTAGCGCAAAAACCGAGTACATGCTAAAGCGCATAGTATCCGACGCAAGGGACAATCCGTACCACGTCAGCTGGGTATTTCACGAGAGCAAGGAACTGAGCGTGGACTACCACCAAAACATCGTCTACAAGTATCTGCCCGCAAACTGGAAGACCGCCGGCAAAGGCTCCGTGGGGTATGTGTCGTACAAGCAAAAAACCGGCTTTGCAGAGGGAAACTTCATAGGCGCAAACGGCTCAAACATGCGCTTTAGAACCTACGAACAGGACATAAAAACGATAGAATCGGGTAAGCTTGGCGCGCCGACGGGAAAGCGCACAATAGGCTTTTGCGCCGACGAGCTTTGCCCACTAAAGTACCTGCAAACACTGCGCGGCCGTCTTGCCAGCCGCAACGCCAGCGGGATTTTCGGATTTACGCCGCTGCAGGGATATTCGGACGTTGTTGCGTGGTTTAGAAACGGGGCAAAAACGGTTTTGTCGAGGCGCGAAACGGACATCGCCTCCCCGGTTGACGTGCCGCTTGTCGAAGTAAAAAAGGCTGTGGACAAGAAATTCGAGCCCATGAAAATTGCGGTGGTCTATTTCCATTCAAAATATTCGCCATACGCAAACTACGAAGGGCTAAAACAGCTTTACGGCTCGGATTCCGACGCGGTGCGCCTTATCCGCTACGACGGATTCTGCAAACAGGAAAAACAAAACCTGTTCCCGAAGCTCTCAAAAGCAGTCCATGGATTCAAAATTGAAGACCTGCCGAAAAACGGCACGCGCTATTATTTCCTGGACCCCTGCGGCATACGCAGGAATTGGGCTATGATTTGGGTTTTAATCGACGCTTATAACAGGGCTTGGATTTACAGGGAATGGCCGTGTCCGAACATACCAATTCCCGGCTACGGAAGGATAGGCCCGTGGGCCGAGGAGGGGCAGACCGCCGCGCACAAATTCGGCGGAGTGCCGGGCGCGGGAAGCGTGGGGCTTGGCTTTGGCATTCCTGAGTACAAGAACGAAATCATGCGGCTGGAGGGCTGGAAGGACTATTACGCCCAAAAGCCCGTTCTGGAGTGCGACGAATTAAACGGCGCGGACGAACAAATCTATTGGCGCGAGATAGACTCGAGGTTTGCCGACACCGCCAAAAACAACGCCGAAGGCAACACGACGCTTTTGGACGAACTCCAGAAGGCGAAAATCTATTGCAAGCCGACAAGCGGCGCCCGGATTGAAGAGGGCATAAAGCTCATAAACCTGCTCTTGGCTTACAAGGAAAACTGGCAGACACCGGAGGACGGCCCCAAGCTTTTCATCTGCGAAGACTGCGCCAACGTCTGGTTTGCGCTGCAAAACTATACGGCTCTTGGCGGCGGCAAAGAGGCCAGCAAAGACTTTGCAGACCTTGTGCGCTATCTGGCGAAATCCGCGCCGCCCTACATTTCCGAAAACGCCGAGCCCGTGCGCAGCCGCCTGGCGCTGAGCGCGGACTATTTTGAGAGCGCAACGAGAGTCATAGACAAGAACAGATATTTTGGGGAGGAAAGCCAATGCCGAATGTAGAGCCCTCAAAATACTTCCTGCGCTGGGGCGAAATGGTCGATTGGCTGCGCTCCAAGGGGCTGAGCGTGCGCAGCATCAAGCGCCTGAAAAAGGCCGGAAAAATCAAATCTTTCTATCTGTCCGGGGGCAACAGGGCAATGTATCTAAAAATTCAAATTATGAAGGACGTACTAAATGAAATCTGACGACGAAAATATTTCCAACGCAAAAAAAGCTTCGCCCCAATCTTTGCTCTCCGAGCTTGACGGAGCGATAAACAAGGCTGTGCCGTGGGCAAACAGGGCATCGATAGCCGAGGACGCCTTTTATTGTTGGTGGGCGGGGCAAAGCGACGACGGCCGCAAGCGCAAGCGCGACGGAGAGCCTACGCCGTGGCCGTGGGACGGAGCAAGCGACACCAGGGTGCGGCTTGTCGAGGAGAAAATACGCGAGCTGTGCGCCGTCTGCGAAAGCGCGTGGACAAGGGGCAAATGGGAGTTTGCGGGCGTTGACGGCTTCGACTTCATCAAGGCGGGAAAATTCAACCAGCTTTTGAAGTGGCAGATAAAAACGCAAATGGGGCGCAACGCCGAGCGCCAGCGCAAGCTTGCCACAAAATACATGTTTATGTACGGCTTGGCAATCATAGCTGTTTCTTGGAGCAAAAAGGAAAGGCTGGGTTTGATAGACATTGCGCCAATCGATTTGGCGAGGAAATTCGGCATAGAGAAGGAATGGCTGGCATACACGCAAAACCCGATGATTTTCAGCGGGCAGTTTGCGCCCGAAACTTTGGCAAAGGCGCAGCTTGTAGTGGATTTGGACACGCTGCTCTACGCGCCGATAACGGAGGAATACAACCCCGAAAAAAGCCTTGCGCTATGGCTTGGGGAATTTTATCCGGACGCAAACGACGCCGCGTGCCTGGTTGCTGCCAAAAGCCTGCGTGAAAAACAAACCGCGCAGATACCGCAAAAAAGAGTGGTCAAGGAATGCCCCGCGTGGTCCGCGTTTTTGCCCTTCGAGAATATATTCTTCCCGACGGAAACGGAGGACCTCTCCGAAGCGCGCTGGATAGCCTTGCGCAAGTGGCTGACCAGAACCGATGTTGAAAGCAACGCCGAATGGCCGAAAAATTTCAAGGAGGAACTGCTCAAGCACGAAGGGCAAAGCTCCACAAAGGTTTTGGAGGGCCTGCGCAAAAATTCCGAAAGATGGAAACGCTCTCAGCGCGCAGACAGCGAGTTTGTGCGCTCCACGGACAACACCGGCCTTTACGAAATTTACGAGTTCTACTACAGGGCAACGGACGAACGCGGCCTTGAACAACTGAAAAAATGCGTATTCTCCGAACACGTAAAAGGCGGGAACGGCGAATATATTTTGGCCGAAGACGGCATATACGACGAAAACGGAGACTATCCGTTTGTGGCGTTGGAGATAAACCCCGACGGAGACTGCCTAATCGACAATTACGGCATTCCCTACGCGCTCTACACACACCAGATGGAGGTTAAAGAAGCGAGGGACGCGCGCATCAACGCCAAGGACATAAACATTCTGCCGCCGGTTGTAAGGGACGTGCGCGATATGGGCAGGCCGTTCCAGCTCGGCCCCGACGTGCCGGTATACGAAAGCGTGCGCGGCTCGACGCAGTGGATGAAAACTCCGGACAGCAAAACATATCTGGCCACGGAAATCGAAAACACCGTAAAGATTGATATAGACAGGTATTGCGGAACCTCCAATACCGGCGTGCCCGACAATGTTACGCAGGCAATCCAGTCGTACATTCTGTCGGGATACTTAAGCTCGATGGGCGAACTGCTGACGCGCACCTTCCAGCTGGACCAGCTATACCTGCCCGAGACTGTCGTAACGCGGGTTTCGGGAATTATCGACAAGCCGTTTAAAATTTCCAGAGAGGAAATTTCAGGGCAGTTCGACGTTTACATCACATTCGACCCGCGCGAAATGGACAGCCAAGTTGCCGTGGAAAAAGCCAAGCAGCTTGTCGAAATTATCCAGCTCGACAGAAACGGGATTATAGACATCAACAAAGCCGTTTCTCTGGCCGTTTCCATGGTGGACCCGCTGTGGGCCGAAAAACTCATCACCGACGCGCAGAAGGGCGCCTTAAAGGAAATTTCCGACGAGCAGAACAACGTGTCTCTCATAATGACCGGGCAGGAGCCGCCCATGCGCGAGGACGAGCCGAGCGCGGGAATGAGGCTGCAATACCTGCAAAACCTCCTGGCGAAATCCCCGGAAGTGCAGGGCAAGATTGCGACAAATCCGTTTGTCAAAAGCCTGTTTGAAAACCGCGTAAAACACCTGCAGTTTGCGCTCATACAGCAGAGGAACGCCCAAACCGGCAAACTTGGCGTAAACCCCGTTATGAAGGCTTAACATGGACGATTTTCAAAAATATGAAACCATGAAGAAAATTCCGGAAGACAGCTTCAATCTTGTGCTGGCAACCCTGCAAAAAAACATAGACAGGGCCATTCTGGAAAATTCCGACCCCAACAACGCGAATAACCACGGAGTTTTGGCGCATAGCTCTGGCGGCGTGTTCTGGCTGAACGTTGTCAAAAGCGAAATCGAACGCATGAGGGAAATTCCTTTGGCGCGGCAAAGCGCCAAGGAAAACCTTTAAAGTGGCTCGAAGTCTTGCAGCAAAGAGGCGTAGTGCCTTTCGGCAACGGCAACGGTGTCCCGCAAGAATTTTGCCGCTGCAAAAATTCCGCGCTTTGTGGCAACTTCACTGCCGGCCTGCTTACGCAACTCATGCAAACGCTTTTCTCGGTTTGGCAAGAATTGCGCAATCCACGCCGAAGTTTCTCTTTTTATAAGACTCGCCCTGCCTGCCGGCGTGGGCGAGTCAAAAACATAACCGCTTATTTTGTTTTCAGCGTTCAACGCCTTACGCCACAAGTCCAATCTTTCCTGCGAAACGGGCACACGCCCGTTTTTTTTGTCGCCCTTGGAGCTCCAAGCGGGCACGTCTCCCTGGGCCGGACGATAGTGTATGGAAATTACGATACTATTGTTGTGGCGCTCGAACCATTCCCACCTAATACCGATTATTTCCTTTGCGGTAAGCCCGCAGAAACGCGCCAGCTGGACCGCAACGGCAATTTGTTTTGTAGGCAGGTTTTCGCAGGAATACTTTTCCGCGATTTCCCCGCAATCAACGCCGTTTAAAATGTCTTCAGTAATGCCTTTTATCTTTTGGTCAACCGACTCCGGTATTGGCTCAAAAGTGGTGCTCATCTGCTTTAAATACGCCGCTTGGCAAAAATCTTTTACAGACGGAGGCATCTTTATTCTTTTCAATTCATAAAGCTTTAAAGCGTCTTTTGAAAATACGCTTTTGGCCTGTCTAAATACCGAATTGAGTGAATAGTTCAGCTTTAAATCGTCATCTTTTGTGATGTCTAACCCGCGTTCCCGGTAGCGAATTGCTCGCCATTTGTAGACAAGTTCGGCATTTAGGGCATCAAGACGAATCGACGGATTCAAACCGACAACTTTTAAAATTCTCAATAGGTTCATGGCGTTGTTTCTTGCCGACTGCAAAGAGCAATTTCCGAAAGATGAAATATTGTTTTTGTAAAGTTCCACAATCTCTTTAATGGTGGAATAATTGCTTCTGCGCAAAGCCACCTTGTTTTCGGACAATCCCGCAACCTCGCAATAAATTTCCCAAGCTACCTTTTGTGCGGTTGCCAAGTCTCTCTTGCCGGTGCAACGCCTCACATCGCGTCCGCGATATTTAAAGCGAACGTAAATAAGCTTTTTTTGCCCGTAGAAATACAAGTTTTTGCCTAGCTTAAAATCTCTATAGGATAGAATCATGTTTTTGCCCTCAAAAGTTTATCCCTCTTTTTGTCCACCTATTTTGTTTTTGATGCCAACAATATCATTGAAAAATTTTTAAAAAGTCAAGAAGCAAAAAAGAGTATAAACCCGCATAAATACGCATTATAAAAGCCTATAAACCTTATTTTAACTACTTTCTAAAATTACAGAGCAATTTAATCAAAACTTATTTTTAATTGAGGGAAAATCAATACCGGAAGGCGTAATGGTATTTAGAATATTCGGTGTTTTGATGTTTGGGGCGGCGGATAAGCTTGAAAGCATTTTAAGCTCCATGGGCGAGGCGCCAAAGATTGTCATATTGCGCATGCGCACAGTTCTTGCAATGGATGCCACGGCGCTCTCCGTGCTCGACGGCCTCTATGAGAAGATGAAGTCTAAAGGAATACGTCTCATGATAACCGGAGCCCATTCCCAGCCTTTGCACATGATGCAAAAATCTGGATTCCTCGATAAGATAGGAGAGGGATTTGTACTTGAAAATATAGATGCGGCTCTGGCTAAATCGCGCGAGGTTCTCTCGGAAGATATCTCTGCGAAAGATTCTCAATAGCCTAAATCCACTTGAAGATTTTATCGGCGCAAATTTTTCAATTCTTATCTCTTAAGATGAAAAATTTGCGTTTCTATATTATTTAGCTTGGTTTGCTCAAGTTATTTGTAGCCAACCATTGCTCTTTTATGCAGACTTGACCTTTCCGAACAGAATCTAAAAACATCTTCTCAGAATTTTGTTGTTGTAAAATACGTACATTTACAAAAAGTTTACTTAAGAAACAGGAAGGGGATATGCGTAAAATTTTTAAAATATATCTATTAATGTCATTCTTTGCTGGGTTATTTGCTGCATGCTCTTTTGCAGCAGAAGGCTCTGATAATCAGAAGAAATTTTTTAAAGACGAAGATTTATTGCTTACCGGCGTTTATTATTATCCGGAACATTGGGACGAATCTCAGTGGGACAGGGATTTTGCCAATATAAAGAAACTCGGTTTTGAGTTTGTTCATATGGCAGAGTTTGCCTGGTGCTTTCTTGAACCGGAGGAGGGAAAATACGAATTTGGCTGGTTGGACAAAGCTGTAGATCTTGCAAAAAAACATGACTTGAAAATAGTTCTGTGTACCTCTACGGCAACTCCTCCTATTTGGCTTGTCCGCAAATACCCGGAGGTTTTGCGCAAAGAATTTGCCGTTCAATACGATCATGGAGCACGCCAGCATTGTTCCCATTCTAGCGAAAAGTACATGGAGCTTTCATTGAAGATGGTAAATGCGCTTGCTGAACGTTATGGAAACGATCCTCATGTGATAGGTTGGCAAATAGACAACGAACCTCAGGCTCATCCAAATGAAATTTCCGAGGAAGCAAAGAAACATTTTCAAGACTACCTTAGAAAAAAATATGGAGATATAGACAGCCTTAACGAGGCTTGGGGTGCTCGCTTTTGGGGGCAGATGTATGGAGACTTCTCCCAGATTGGTTTTTCACAGCGCAATCCGCATCAATATCTAGATATCATGCGTTTTTCCGGAGATGAAACTGCGAAGTTTCTAGATACCCAGGCTGAGGCGATAAAGTCAAAGTCGAAGAACCAATGGGTTACAACCAATTATATTCCGCATCTTCCGGCTCCAGCAATAGGAAGGTGCCGCAGTTTGGACTTTGTCTCATATACGCGCTATATGATACCTGTCTATGATGGCTTGGGGAAAGAGGGCTTCAGAGTGGGAAGTTCTTTTGCGATATCTTACGCAAACGACTTTTTCCGTCCATTATCAGACGGTATTTACGGAGTCATGGAGCTTCAGCCTGGTCAGGTTAATTGGGGAAAAATAAATCCAATTCCAAAGCCGGGCGCGGTTAGACTATGGCTGTGGTCCGTATGGGCGGGAGGCTCAAAATTTATCTGCACATATCGTTATAGAGAGCCTCTTTACGGGTCTGAATTGTACCACTATGGTGTGGTCGGGCCCGACGGCGTAACGCCAACTCGCGGCGGGACGGAATTTGCAAAATTCATTTCTGAAAATGCAGAACTCAGAAAGCATTACGACAAGAATTTTTCGGCTAAGAATAAATCTTATATGGACAGGCGAGCAGCTTTATTGTACTCCGCCCAGAACGACTGGGAATTATCAAAAAATAAGCAGACATATAGATGGAATACAGAGCGCCACTGGCGTGGTTATTACGAGATTCTAAAGAGCTTTGGCGCGCCTATTGATATGATCTCCGAATCGGCCGACTTTTCCAAATATCCATTTTTGATAGTGCCAGCCTATATTATGATGGACGAGAAACTTGTAGATAAACTACGCTCTTACGCCGAAAACGGTGGACATATAATATTTTCCGTTCGTTCAGGCTATATGGATAAATCTGGCAAGCTTTACGAAAAGCCTTTTGGCGGATTGCTCTATGGTCTGACTGGTGCAAAGCGCATGGAGGAGTTCGATATGCTTCCGGATCAGAAATTCAGCAAGATAAAAGCCTTTGGCAAAGATTTTGAATGGGGCGTTTGGGCGGAAATATTTACCCCTTCAGAAGAGGTTGAGGTTTGGGGGCAATATGCCGACGAATTCTACTCGGGCAAGGCCGCCGTATTGCATAAGAAAATAGGCAAGGGCAGTACAACATACATAGGTGTTCAGTCTAAAGATTTTGCTTTGGAACGGGAGATTTTAAAAAAGATTTATTCCGATGCCGGAATTAAAACTTTAGATCTGCCAGAAGGTGTCCTTCTTGAATACCGCGATGGATTCGGCATAATTCTAAACTATTCAGACAAACCTTTCGATGCAGCTTCAATAATTGGCGCTAGAAAAATTCTTGTAGGATCTAAAAATCCAGATACTGCAGAAGTAGTAGTTTGGCTTGATAGATAGAGCTCTTTGCGCAATATTCTCTAAGAGCTTTCTAAAGATTCAAAAGCACATCTATAATATTTGAAATATTCATTTAGATAAAAGGGACAGTCATAGTTGTAGACTGCCCCTTTTTTATATTATATTTCTTTTAGCTCATATTTTCTTGAGCCTATCCCAAGAGATTCGGCCGCCTCTAAGATATGTACGGCATGCCTGTCTTCCATTCTTTTTATCAATGAGGCTTTGCCTTTGTCCGGCGAGGCGTAAATTAAATCTACACATGCCTGGTCTAAGGCGACGGGATCTGATGAGGCAAGTATGCCAATATCGGCCATCTCCGGAGGGTGGGGGTTGCTGTCGCAATCGCAGTCTATGGACAAATTTACCATCACATTTATATAGGCAATCTGCTTGCCAAAAAATTCTACTATGGATTTATCTGCATCTGCCATTGCCTCAAGAAACTTATCTTGCTCGCAACTCCAAATCTTTTTTAGATCGCCGGCCCCATGTATATGGGCCTTGCCGTGCGCGGAAGCTATGCCTATAGACATATTTTTAAGTGCGCCTCCAAAACCTCCCATAATATGGCCTTTGAAGTGGGATAATATCAATATTGAATCGTACCTGGATAGATTCTTGCCTACATAGTTTTTCTTTATCTGTCTGCCGTCTTTTATATCCAGGGCAAGCTCGCCTTCGGCATCCATTATATCTACAGGGGCTATTGCCGCAAAACCGTGCTCGCGCAAAACTTGCATGTGATCTTCTGTCTTAGAACGACGCCCCTCATAGGCCGTGTTGCACTCTACAACAGTTCCTTTCAATAGATCTACAATGGGCTTTACAAACTCTGCCTGCAGAAAATTGTGCCCTCCTGGTTCTCCGGAATGGAGTTTTACGGCTACTTTGCCTCCAAGTTTAAATCCAGCCAATTTATAAATTCTAACGAGCTCTTCTGGGGATATTTTTCTCGCAAATAAAACTTCCGGAAGCTTGTCTTTCCTCATATGTGCTTGGACGCCTTTAAAGTCTCCTATTTCCATGTCTGTAAATTCCTCTATCTTCAACTCAATTTATATTACTACCTTTAAAAACCAATATCTTTATTTTATGAACTTTATCTGATATACACAAATACATTTTTTAACTGTCTATATGTGAATATAAAAAAACGAAGAACGCACGGCTAATGTGTGTTCTTCGTCTTTATAAAAAAGTTTAAGATATCTTAATTAGAATTTGAAACCTACCTGGGCCGACAACACATGGATATGTCCGGCGTAAGATCCCTTTACCGTTCCAAAACTTCCCTCAGATCTATCTATATTTGAGTCTCCTACCAAGAGTATGTAGGAATAACCAACATCCACGCTGAACTGCCCGAATGTGTATCCTATACCGCAAGACAACCAAACTCTGTCTTCGCATGGTATTCTTGGAGTTTTATCTTGTGCGCTGTGAACAGGAGACTCGTCGAAAGCACTGCCTATGCGCAATACAAGGTTTTCTATCGGATAATAATGCAGACCCACAGCAACTCTCGATGTGTCTTTCCAGTTCTCTTTAATGGCAGTAGAGCCTTGTATTCCGTCAACGTAAAGCTCGTCGAAGACAGACCATCTTGTGTATGCATATTCGGCCATTATTGCAAATTTCTCCAGAGGTCCGCGCAAGCGCTGGTATATGCCTACAGTGAATGTGTCTGGAGTGCACATGTCGGCCTTGATGTCTCCTCCCTGTATGCCGTTGAATTGATATGTTCCTGTGAGAGTGTGCTCCACCTTGCTCCTCCACTGAAAACCAAATCTGCCATCAGGAAGATAATTTATGGTAAATCCAGCGTTGCCACCTATACCCCAGCTGTCGCCCGTCATGTCGAGAACTCCGGGAATGAGCATTCCGCCCACTTGCGTTACAGAGTATTGAGTAAGAGAGCAGTATGCGTATTGTGCACTTACTCCGCCGTTTATCGATATCCAATCGTTTATCTTGTAGACTATGCTCGGGTTAAAATCGAGTGTCATAAGATAGCTTCGCAAGGCTTGCGCTCTGCCAACCCAGTTTGTGCCATATCTCGACTCAAGCCCATAAGGTGCAGTAGAGGACATTGTAAGGTAAATATCCTCTGTAAGTCTATGTACCCCATATATGTTTGGCACAACAGAGTTAACTGCACAGTCGTTATCTTTTACCGGTCCGCCTATTATGCTTTGAGAGCCTTTATCCTGAAACGACAAAGTTGGCATTATGAATGACAATGTTGCATCTACTCTGGTCTCTCCCACATCCAAATCTACTGCCGTAGCCGCAGATGGATTCCAAAATGCCGCAGACGCATCTGCATTGGCATTAGCTGTCGAACCTGCCATGGCTGTACCCTGGTTTGCGGCTCCCTGTTCTACAATTTGGTATCCGGCGCCGTTTGCGCAAAGACTCATAAACCCGGCTGCAAGCGCAGCCGCTATATTTTTCCTTACCGACATTTCTATCTTTCCTTTATAATGAATAAAGCTGCCATTAAAAATGAACGAGCGTTCACTGTCAACAAAAATGAATCACCGTTCATTATTTGCGTGTATTTCTTATTTCGGCAGGATAAGTCTGATTCTTCAATTAAGAAGATAATATCTTTTCTTCGATATGCCTAATGGATACATTAAAAATATATTTTGCACAGAAATAAATAGACGCTTGATTTAGTTTTTTAGGATAATTTATTGTAATTTCTCATGAAGAAGCTTTCTGGAGCGTCCAAATCTGAACTGACAAAAGACAAAATACTTCGTACTGCATTTCTGCTCATGTTGGAGCGCGGCTACGACAAAGTTTTGGTGGGCGATATTCAGAAGCGCCTTGGAATTTCCAGGGGGCTGCTTTACCGATATTATAAGAGCAAAGACGCCCTGATGTTCGACGCTTGCTGCGAGTTCTTTTACGGCAGATATTTTGAAGGCGTAGATTATGATAAAATCTCTCTTGGGGAATTTTTGGAGCATGCTAAATATGCCGTGGGGCGCATGACAAATTTCTACGGCAAAAAAGTAGACATGCTTAAGTATAACTCGCTTTATTCAGCCCTTATACAGAGCCGGCCAGACTTTAAGAAGGTTGCCCAAAAGGAGTTTAATAAAGCCAGAAAGGTTATTCATAATGCCATATTGCGCGGCGAGATAAAAAAGCTTCCGGAAAATTTTATAGGGGCAACAATTTTGGCCATATTTGGACGTACAAGTTATATTTCCGAAATTCCCTCAAACGAGTATGTATGCCGCCGCATGCTTGAAGATGTAAGGCGTTTTTACGATCTCATAAAGGCGTAGCCTTAGAATAATTTTTTTCGAAAGATTCATATTTTTAGTTTAATTTTTATATATGAAAACTTTTTATTCTCTGTTTTTTGCGCTTTATGTATTTTCTATTTCTGAGGGATTGGCATATAATTATAAGGCGGTAGAAGTTCCTCCGGAAGGGCGTAAATGGACACAGACAAAATGGTCGCTTGGAGAGGCATCGGCTCCTTCAGACAAGATAAAACCTTCAGCATCTGACGGTGTTTGTCTTGGTGGGATTATGATTCTTGATACAGATGCCGAAATAAATTCTCTTACTATTCCCGGTAGGGCAAGCTTGCAGGCCGACTCTCATAAGTTGCGTGTGTCCAACAACCTGAATATGAATTTTTCAAAATCTTCAATACATCTAAAAAATGGGGCATCTCTTGAGGTAGGCGGCATGTTTGAAACGCATATGGATTTTAGAAGCACCACGCTCGATGGCATTATTGTTGATCTTGAAGATTCTTCATTTTCTGTGGAATCGGTAATGTCCATATCTCTTGGAGGTGCAAATGTCTCAAAAGATAGAAACATGGGATTCTCTGCCAATCTGGTTGGTAAATCCAACTTCAGCATGGGCGATTTTGTAGTCGACAGCTATCTGACCGCTAAAGACTCAAAAATGTTCTTTGCCATCAATTTCTCAAATAAAGGCGACAAATTCCCACTTGCAACACTGGCCGGCGGCAATATGGACGGTGTTAAGGTCAACTTGCACATAGATGACAAACTGCCAAAAGGCAAATATACTTTCATATCTGCTGCGGCAAAAAAGAGCCAGTTAGATGGTATTTGCCTTTCCATAAATGGCCAGCCATATGAGAAATTTGACAAAAAGATAAAAGTTGGAAATAGGAATATCTCCGTAGATAAGCGCAAAAAAGTAAGCTATTAGAGTTGATTCTCTCTGTGAATTAATTTTTTCCTTGCAACAAACATGCTTGATATTTTACTTTCCTTTATTGCTCAAACGTTTGAGAGGGTAGGAGGAATATAATGTTTCTCCAAATAATTAATTTCAACAGTTAAATAATATGAATGCAATAAGATACACAATACTTGCAACGGCAATGTTTGCATTTTTAGCAGCCGGTTGCACATCTGAATCAAAACCTGAAAAGCCGCAGCGCAAGATAGCAGTACAGACCTATACTCTTAGAAAGAATACTCTTGAGGAGTCTTTGCCAATGCTGAAGAGCATAGGGGTTGACGCCTTGGGCTGTTCTGCTGGACAAGAAATAAGCAGGAAATTTCCGAAGGTAAAATTTAATCCATCGATGAATGCCGAACAAAAAGCCTTTGTTAAGAAGCTTCTTTCCGACAACGGTTTCAAAATTGCCAGCTACGGAGTATATACACCAAAGACCGATGCCGATTCCGACAAGCTTTTTGCCTTCTGCAAAGAGATGAATATTCCCGCAATAATTACAGAGGCAAAGCCTGAACGCTTGTCTTACATGAACGAACTTGGCAAGAAGTACAATATACGCGTTTGCATACATAACCACGGCAAGGATTCAAAAGCCAATAACTATTACGATCCAAATGTTGTTTGGAATCTTATAAAAGACGGCGAATATCTCTACGCATGTCCCGATAATGGACACTGGGCAAGAAGCGGCATACGTCCAATCGACGGATACAAAATTCTGAGAAATAAGATGGACGTTATCCACTTTAAAGACCAGCGCACCTTTGGAAACATCAAGAATGAAAATGTTCCGCACGGAGAGGGAGCGTTGGAAATAGAAAAGGTTCTGAAGTATCTCGATAGTGTTGGCTACGATGGGTATCTTGTAATAGAAAATGAAAACATCGCCGACGATCCTATGCCCGTGCTTAAGAAGAGTGTTGATTTCTTAAGAAGCCATTAGTTTTTATGTTTCAAATATAAAAGCTAAGGAATTTTAGCCAATAAAAAATGCGGGGATTTTCCCCCGCATTTTTTTATCATTTGAGCAATGTGATTTCCTCTGGTCTTAAAATATCTAAAGGAGAAAGCCTGTTTTTTTAGAACAGATTTATATTTAAGCACTCAAGGAAATATATGTGCTATATGTCTTTTTGCCATTCAGGTTTGCGCTCAAATACCCAGTCGTAATAGGAAGTGTTTACGAGTTTTTCGGAGGCGTCGCGGTCTATAAAAACTTTTGTCCGCGGATGGAACTGAAGCGCGGAAGCCGGCACCATCGACGTTATAGGGCCTTCTATCATTTTTGCAACGGCCTCTGCCTTGTTCTTCCCAAATGCCAGGAGAACTATTGTTTTTGCGTCCATGATGGTGCCTATTCCCATGGTTATTACGTGCAATGGAACAAGGCTTTTGTCTCCGCCAAAGAATCTTGCGTTGTCGCAGACTGTCTTTTGAGTGAGCGTCTTGATGCGCGTGCGCGACGCCAAAGACGATGTTGGCTCGTTAAAGCCAATGTGTCCGTCTGAGCCTATGCCCAATATCTGAAGATCTATTCCGCCGGCACGCTTAATTTTCTCCTCGTATTCCTTGCAAAAAGAGGGGATATTTGCGGTCATTCCGTCGGGAATATTTATATTCTCATCGGGAATATTTACATGGGAAAAGAAATTTTCCCTCATAAAGTAATTGTAAGACTGTCTGTCTTCAGGCTTTAGGCCTATGTATTCATCAAGATTGAAGGTTTTTACTTTGGAGAAATCCAATCCTTCATTTTTGTGCATGTTTATAAGCCTCTTATACAGCTCAAGCGGGGTTCCTCCCGTTGCCAATCCAAGCACGCTATCTGGCTTTGAACGCACCGCTTTTGCCACTAAATCCGCCGCTTTTGCGCTGGCCGACAAACTGTCTTTAGTTATAACTACTTCCATGATTTAACTACGTCTTTCAATGATGCGCCAACGCTTATAAACCTCTCTTCCGGGCGCAGATTCAAAAGTTTTAAAGTTCCATTTTTTAATGAATATATTTTGTAAATTACGCCAAACTCGTACGACGGCGCCTGAGCGCCTTGTCCACCTACAACTTCCGCTCCGCGCCTTACATTGTTTGCCATCCAAAACGGCAAAGATAGATGGTACGGATTGCGTTCAACCTCTTTTGTGTGGAATGTGAGCGCCTTTATTATATCTGCCAAGTCCTGGCTCGAAGCTTCCACAAACAAATTAGGTTTTTTGTTCTCACCCCAAAATTCTGTTAGAACCACTTTTAATTCAATATCTTTAGGCAGTTTCTTAAGAGCTGCTCTGACGAGGGCTGAAACTCCCTGATGCGTTGCGTTTGCATCATCTGGATTTGGCGCAAATATTAAATTTGGCCTATGCGATACTATCTTTTTGGCAATTTCATCGGCCATGCAGTTCCACAATTTTGGATCTGTCTTGGCAAGGCTTTTACGCAATCCGGCAAAGCCGTCTTTTCCGCACACTTCAATATTCCAGCCGAGATATCTGCACGCCGCTGAAAGCTCTTTGAGGCGCTCTTTCCTGCGCGCCTTATTGCTTCCCAATGTTACGGCGATGTCTGTTATGCGCATGTCTGCCTCTTTCATAAGGCGCATGGGCAGAAGGCCTATTATGCACTCGTCATCGGGGTGGGGGGCGAATATTAAAACTTCTCCTCCCTTTCCGCGTCCCTTAGCGATCTTTCCGCTTCCTCCCAGAGGCAGTTTCTTTGCGGACTTCACCGTGCGGGATACGTCTTGTACATATTTTAAATACTGGTTCATCTTATATACGGGGTTTAGTTTTTTTGTTCAGATGCCGAAAACTTCAAGCTTAATGAAAAATATTTTAACCTGAGAAAATTTTAATGCAACAAATTGCTTTTTTAGTGCAAATATTTTTGCCCATCTTTGCGCTGGAAATCTGAAGATAGTTTAAAAAAGTTGCAATTTTTACACGCAACGGGAATAATTGTCGGCCGTTAAAATTAAATTGGATATGCTGAAGTTTTCGGAAGAATTGGCGTTGCTGGCTCTCGACGATAAATCGGGTGCGCTGCGTCCTATGCCCGAAAGGCTCTTTGCCCTAGTCTTGGCTGGGGCTGTTCTTTGCGAGCTTGCCTTTGCAAAACGCATAGGAGCTAATACCAATAGCATATTTCTCCTCTCCGAAGAATCTATGGGTGATCCCGTTTGCGACGATGCTCTTGGCATTTTAAAGAATATGGGAAAAACCATTTCAACCGCAGAAGCTCTATCGGAGATTTCAACTCATGCAGATTCTTACATATCCAATATATTTTCAGCTTTGGTCTCTCGCGGAGTTCTGGAGAAACAAGGCGAAAAGTCTCTTTGGATTTTCAGACGGGAAAAATATTCCCTTGCGTCGGATTCCGATTTGACTGCGGTTAAAGTAAGAATAAAGAGAATAATTAAAAATCCGGAGTTGGTGCCATCGGGACATGATGTTATAATTATATCATTAATGGAGTGTGCCGGATTATCGGATTCCGTATTTACCCGCGACGAGTTAAAAACATGCGCTAAGAGAATCAGGGACGTTTCCAAGATGGATTTAATTGCGCGTTCGCTAAGCGATACAATCGCCCGTCTGCACCGGGCTATATTGGACGTTATCGCAAGAATTTGATATTTTCCGGAGAGTGTTTGTATGGATTTGACCGTTGGAGTATTCACTCTCGGGTGCAGGGTAAACCAGTATGAGTCTGCCTGCCTTGAAGATTCCTTCAGAGCTTTGGGATTTAAGGTTATTCCGTGGAATTCAAGGGCGCATTTCGACATAGGCGTTATAAACTCGTGCGCTGTTACTGCCGAGGCCGAGATGAAAACCAGACGCGCGTTAAAGGCTTTTGCAAAGGCGAATCCTTCAGCTTACATAGCGGTTTCAGGCTGCTATGCCCAAACTTCGCCGGAGGATATTAAGCGACTTCCCAATGTAAAATGGATAGTTGGGAACGACGATAAACTCTCTTTGCCTCAGACCATTGCCCGTACCATAGGCAAGATTCCCAAAATAGACTGCCAGAAGATTGTAAAATCTGTCCCAAGGCGTGTTGACGGGGTATCGGTGGCGTCGCAGTTTGAGCCTTTCGCAACAAGGTTGTCTGACCGAGCAAACCTGAAGATTCAAGACGGCTGCGATGTTGCATGCTCTTACTGTATAATTCCGCGGGCGCGCGGACTGCCCCGCAGTAGAGACTTTGGCGATATAATGGAGGAGGCTAGGGCGCTTGCCTCGCGCGGGGTTGCTGAAATTGTAATTGCCGGAATAAATCTGTCTAAATATTCCCGTCCAGATGCGGACATATTGGATGTAATAGACGCAGTAAGCGATATTCCCCTTATAAAGCGTGTTAGGTTGGGCAGCATAGAGCCGGTAAATCTTCCCATAGAAGAATTGGCTCAGCGCATGAACGATTCCGGACACAAGCTTTGCAAGCATTTGCATTTGCCTATGCAGAGCGGTTCAGAAAGCGTACTGAGGCGCATGAGGCGTCCGTATTCGGCGGCGGAATACTTTGGGCTTTTGCGCAGGGCGGCTGAGCTATGCCCAGGAATAGGCCTTGGCAGCGACGTAATTTGCGGGCATCACGGAGAGGGAGACGCAGAGTTTGCCGAGACATTTGAAAACATCAAAGCAAGTCCGCTTACGCATCTGCATGTATTTACTTTCTCCGAACGCAAGCGGACTCTTTCTGAAAAAAATACAGAAGGATTTGTTCCCTATGCTGAACGCAAGCGCCGTTCAGACCTTCTAAGAATCTTTGCGGCACGCAGGCATTCGGAGTTTATAAAAAGCATGGTTGGGAAAGTATGCGAGGTATTGCTTGAAAATAGGTTGCCGTCTGGGGAATATCTTGGATTTACATCTGAATATCTGAAGGTTGCCGTTCCAATAGAAACTCCGGGGCTAAAGAATTTTACCGCAAAAGTTCGCATATCTGGAGAGGATAAATCAGGCCGTGCCAGAGCCGAATTTCTCGGATTACTCTAAAGTGCCTTATTCTATTTCTTAATTTCATCTGTGCTTTGGCAAATTTCAACCTATGTGATTTATGTGCAAATTCAAAAGTGCATATCTGAGCGTATATTGTGCAAGTGCTAAACAATAAAAACAGGCGCTATGCATCATGCATATGCGCCTGCCAATAAAAAGTTCTTCAACTGAGCTTATAAGGTCTATTTTTTATCTATTATCTCCATTAGCTTTATTGCGAGCGCTTCAAATATAGCTTTGGACCTATCCGAAACGTCATCGTGCGATTCCGCCTGGAGCGAAACATCAACTGGAACAGACGCAAGAACATCAACCCCCAGATTCTTCGCCGCCTCTTCAGCCGCGCCCCGCCCAAAAATAAACTGTTTTGTTCCGTCCGGAAGCTCAAGATATGACATGTTCTCCAAGACACCAAGTATCTTTATATCTGTCTTTTCAAATAACTTTGCGCCGCGCGCAGCCGTCGTTGACGCCAGAAGATTTGGTGTTGTAACAATCAATGCGCCGTCGAGAGGTATCGTCTGAGCAACAGTTAAAACAGCGTCTCCTGTTCCGGGGGGAAGATCGAATATCATGACGTCGGGCGTGCCCCATTGAACCTCGTTTACAAATTGCTTTAACGCGCCCATAACCATGGCGCCACGCCATATCAAGGGTTGGTCGTCCGCAACAAGCATTCCCATAGACATAACTTTCATTCCATCTATCACTGGCGGAATTATCTTCTCATCTGGAGTTACCCCAGGGAATGTCTTGTCTTTTAGAAGTATAGTTGCGCTAGGCCCGTGTACGTCGCAATCCATCAGCCCTACGCGCGGATCGTTCGGCTTTGACAGTAGTTTTGCAAAAGCTCTAGCAAGGTTTATGGCAACCGTGCTCTTGCCTACGCCACCCTTGCCGGAAGCTATGGCTATCTTATATTTTACTCCCTTGAATGTATCCTTGTCTGGTCTGGGCGCATTTGCCTTGGCAGGATCTTCAGAGAGCATCATTACGGATATTTCGCAGTTTGGAAATGCCTTGTTCAAGACGTCTTGCGCGGCCTTTAGAATTTCTGCATCGTGCGATTTATTTGTGCCGGTGTATATGCGCACATCGGCCTTGTCGCCGTCGCACTTGACGTATTTTACCATGCCAAACGCCGTAATGTCCCTGTCGTACCCCGGATAGTTTACAGCCCTTAGCGCCCTTAAAATTTCCTCTTTTGAAAGCATGACAAAATATTGTTGTTAGAAAATTATCGTAAAAAATATACGCAAAAAAACGCTTAAATGAAAATTTTCAGTTTGCGCATAAATGCGCGTTCCCCGGCAGAGATTCGAACTCCGACTAAAAGAACCAAAATCTTCTGTGCTACCATTACACCACCGGGGAGTGCGTTGAATTTAAGCAGTTTGTATATGCCGCCTTTCCCGTCAAGAATTTTAATCTCCAAAATAGCTTTTAGTTCGTATATTTTTTATTGGTTGACCATTACCGGAATAAAAAATATTAAATTTCAATGCGTTTACCCCTATGAGATTTTTTAGTTTTACACTTTGCATTGCATATTTTTGCGCCGCGTTTCTTGTGCCGCATGTTTATGCGGATCCGCCTGCGGGAAAATCTTGGCGACTGGTATTTTTTGACGATTTTAACGCGGAGAACTCAGATCTCGATGCCCGTTGGGATTTTCAAAATGGTCCAAATAGCCATATATTGTGCAGCAGATGGCGTGAAAATGCCACCGTCGAAAACGGAGTGCTAAAGCTCATGAACAGGAAGGAATCTCGCGGTGGGCAAGAGTGGACAAGCGCCAGCATGTGGACAAAGCGGAAGTTCTTGTACGGCTATTTTGAGGCGCGCTACAAGTATTCAGCCGCCACCGGAACCAACAATTCATTTTGGCTTATCACAACGGGATCAATTCCGGAGGGGAAAAGCCGCTATGAGATAGATATAAATGAAGGGCACTATCCGAGCGAAATAAACACAAATCTTCATAATTGGAGCGATACATTTGTAAATCCAGACGGTTCAAGCGGTCATGTAGGTTCAAGCAAAGCCTTTGAAATGTCGGAATCAGATAATTTTGCGCCGTGGGCGTCTTTCGAGTGCGTAAATGGGGTTTTGACAAGTAAAATAAGATTTCTCAGGGGGCCATACAGATATTTTCATCTGCGAGAGATAAGAATATTTGGATCGAGCGCATCGGGTTATCAGGACCCCAAAATAGCTGACTATTCTTCAAAATTTCCAGCGCTTTCAAATATCGCCTACAAGCGTCAGGTTTACGCAAGCGGCACCTACAACGATGCAGATTCGCTATATGCCGCATCAAACGCAGTAGATAATAGCCGCAGTACTGATTGGACAAGCAATACCGTCGGCGACAAATGGCTTGTTGTTGAGCTCGATTCTCCAACACTTGTCAAATGTGTGCAGACCTATACGGGCTGGGGTGCGGACAATAACGATTATATAGGAAACTTTCAAATCCAGTATTTAGACAGTGCAACAAATTCATGGCTTCCTTTTCCAAATACGGCTGGCATACATCATTTTTACAACCCGGTTGAAGGGCGCAGGTTCAGGCTGCGGGCAAACACAAAAGAGCATTTCCATATTAGGGAATTTAGAATTTACAAGACCCATGAAAACGGTTACCCAAGCGCATATATAGACACGTCTTCGATATTTCCCAATGCCGAAAACGTTGCAAAACAGGGAGCGGCGTTGGCAAGCGGAACTTACGACGATTCCGATCCATTGTATAATCCTTCCAATGCAATAGACGGTAAGATAGGCACCAGTTGGTGCTCGCAGCGCGGAGAAGGAGAGAAGTGGTTTGAGGTTGATCTGCCTCAGAAAGTATCGACAGATTGCATACAGATTGTTACTGGCTGGCGCGATTCCGCCTCTGGTGCCTATGTAAAATATCTTGAGGATTACGTTTTGGAGTATTTCGACGAAGATAAAAATGAGTGGAAAGTCTTATCTACCCGCTCAACAAGATTTCCTTCTGTTGATTTCTCCGCGGAATATCATATTTATGGTCTGGAATGGAATTCGGAAGAGCTTGTATACTATTTCGACGATAAGCCGATAAGGCGTATTGAGAATACCGGATACAGCGGGGCAAGTGCCGGAATTTGCGATACTGCAAGTCCGGTGTATCTCAGTGCGGCCATAGCCGAATTTTCCGGAGCTGTCACCGATGCTATAGACGGCACAAGTATGGATGTCGATTGGGTTAAAATATATTCTCCGCTTTCCGAAGGAGATACGAAGATCTCTTACGACGCATGGGCAGTCGATCAGGAGCTTTCTGGAAAATCTGCGCTCCCCGATTCTGTTAATGCTCCATCTGGCGAGACCAATCTGGCGCGCTACGCCTTTAGGCTAGATTCCACCTTGCTGTCGGCCAAGGGAGGCGGGTTTGAGATGATTAGAGAAGATGGATCTATAAATTTCTTTTATAGGGTTGCTTCTTATGTGGAGAATGTATCGTTTTCATTGCAAGTCTCTGATGATTTGAAAACGTGGTCAGATGTTTCAGCCCGGGTCGAAAAGACTCATTCAGATTCTGATTATTCTTACTACAAGGCGTATTTAACCGATACCTATTTAGGTAAAGATGTATTCTTAAGGTTGAAACTTGCTACTGCCAATTGATGCCTTTTTTACATCTCCCATTGCGCTGCGCTGCCCGTATTTGCGCTTGTGCTGCCGATTTGGTTTGACTGCGGCGCAAGAGGTTTTTTATATGATATGCAGATAAGCAAATATTTTTCCTATGGTGGATATTTCCATAATAGTTCCTGTTTATAACGAAAAAGACGTTCTTGACGAGTTTTTCGGTAGGCTTACATCTGCGATAGGAACGGAGTTTCTAAAGGATTATTCGTTTGAGATTATATTTATAAATGATGGCAGCTCGGACAAGACGGAATCTATATTGCAAAGATTTTCCGAATCCGACAATAGGGTAAAATACATATCGCTATCGAGAAACTTTGGCAAAGACGCCTCGCTTATGGCTGGGTTAAAGTATTGCTGCGGCAGATGCGCAATACCTATGGACGCAGATTTGCAGGATCCTCCGGAGCTTGTTGAAAAGCTGGTGGAAAAGTGGAGAGAAGGGTTCGACATGGTTTGTGCTGTGCGTTCAAACCGGGAGTCAGATTCATACATAAAGCGTAAATCCTCTGAACTTTTCTACAAGGTTTACAATGCCATATCCGACAGAACTATGCCCTATAATGCGGGAGATTTTCGTTTAATCAGCCGTAAGGTTATAGATGCCATGCTTACCTTGAGGGAGAGATCGGTATTTATGAAAGGGCTTTTTAATTGGGTTGGTTTTAGAACTTGTGTTGTTGACTATGTGCGCCCTGCGAGGCCATCGGGGCGTACCAAGTGGGATTATTGGAAGCTTTGGAATTTTGCCTTAGACGGCATAACTGCCGGAACAACTTTGCCCCTTAGAATTTGGACATACATAGGTTCATGTACGGCGTTAATGTCTCTTGCGTATGCATTTTACATTGTAGTAAGAACTCTTGTAAGGGGTGTTGATGTTCCTGGATATGCCTCTTTGATTGTATCAATTTTATTTTTCGGTTCAATTCAGCTTATAGCACTTGGGATTTTTGGGGAGTACATAGGAAGAATTCTTACTGAGGTGAGGGGCAGGCCTCTTTATATCGTAAACAAAACGGTCGGATTTGATTCTTCTTCCAAAGATAACTATTGATATCTGTATATTGATATAAATGGTTTTCTATGTATATTAAAAATCTTTTTGTCTATACATTATATAAATTTTTTATGTTAGCTTGACTTGCTTTATATTTTTATATTAATTTCCTGAAACACAAATTCCAATTCAGACGGGGAACTAATATGAAATTCATAAAAAGTAGGTCCATCTTTCGCATAGTTGTAATGGGGTTTTTTTGATATTTTGCGCAAGTGTTCATGCGCAAAGCGCTTCAATAAACATCAAGGTTGACAAGAAGCAAAGCACAAAGAGCAGGAGAGAGACTTTCGGTCCAGAAACTAAGACCATAAAGACTGTAAATCTTGACAAGAAATTCGATGTGCAGATTTCTGGAAATGGCGATTTTTACATACTCACTTTCCTCCAGAATGAATCAAAAGTTAATATCTCGCGCGAGGAAAAGAAGATAACATCTAGAGAGCCTCTTAAATATCAGAAATCTGCCTCCTGCGAGTATGAAACTTCAAGTACAAGATTAAAACCAGGATGGGTTTACACAACAGGAGGAAATTCCAGAAACAAAGGGAGAACAAGGCTTATGGGAGATATAGAACTTTGCGTGTTGGTTTTAGATAAAGAGTCGGGCAGGGTCATATCGTCCAAATACACGTCAAAAACTCTTTACGACTATGTTGTGGAAAAAGGTTTAGATAAGATTTCTGACGCCACAGCTGACGGCGCATCTTCGTCTGACGACGATTAATAATATTCTGTAAAATATGCAGATAAAAAGTCCGCATTTGCTGCGGACTTTTTCTATTCTGTTATAAGTCTATGTTGCATATTAAGTTTAAATTGCAGTTGACTAATTTATGAAGTTCTTATTCAATCTCAAAAGTCCAATACCGCTATTGCTTTGCTGTATATAAACGAGAATAAATGGGGGGATTCTTTCTATATAGAAAAGAGATTCTCTTTAATTCTTTTATAATATATTCAGCGCCTGGCGGCATAAATAAACAAATAGGGGGGATATGAATATATTTATGAAAAAGGCGTGTTATTTTGCCGCAATTTTTGCAGCATTTGAAATTGGTTTTGCTGCGGTCAGTATAAAAGAAGAACCCGTGGTAATGCCAACTTACGAGATTGCTCCGGCGGATATAAACCCGTTTTTCTTTACCGGGCGTACGTATCAAGGAGCTGCCGGGCATATATATCCGTATCCGATGTACGATGTGCTTACCGATAAAAAGACAGATAAGCCATACAAGGCGGTTTTACTCGACAACAAATACACAAGCCTATGCGTATCTCCCGAACTTGGCGGTAGAATTCTTTCTGCAACAGACAAAGAAACCTCTTACGACTTCTTTTATAGGCAGCATGTGGTAAAGCCAGCTTTGATAGGTATGATAGGAGCATGGATGTCGGGCGGAGTAGAATGGAATATACCGCACCATCACAGAGCCTCCACTCAGCTTCCGGTTGACTACCATGTTCAGAAGAACTCCGATGGCAGTGCCACCGTATGGATAGGAGAAACTGAACTAAGGCATAGATTAAAATGGGTCATAGGCTTAACGCTCAGGCCTGAACGTTCGTATGTTGAGGCAACGGTACGCATATACAACAATACTCCCTTTTTGCAGTCTATGCTTTATTGGGCGAATGTATCCGTGCACTGCAACGATAAATACCAAGTTATATTTCCTCCGAGAACGCAGTACGGTACCCAGCATGCAAAGAATGAGTTTATAGAATGGCCTATAGGCAAATCTGAATACGGAGAGATGGATTGTCGCGGTATGGACATGACAATGTGGAAGAATTATCCCAAGGCCTGTTCTATATTTGCGTGGAATTTCGATGACGATTTTCTTGCCGGGTATGATTTTGGAGCCGAAGCCGGCACAGTGCACGTCGCGAACCATCACATAGTAAATGGCAAGAAATTTTTCCTGTGGGGAAATTGCGATTCCGCGCGCATGTGGCGAGAAATGCTTACCGACTACGACGGAGACTACCTTGAGCTTATGGTTGGAGCCTTTTCCGACAACCAGCCAGACTACAGCTGGATAAACCCTGGCGAAACGCGGGAATTCAAGCAATATTGGTATCCAGTAATAAAGATAGGCGGCGTAAAGAATGCCACCATAGACGCGGCTGTAAACATGGAGAGAAAATCTGCGGAGATACTTTTTATAGGAATGAATGCCACCGCTGAATTTTCAGACGCAAAGGTACGGGTATTTAAAGATGGAGCGCTCTTCTTTGAAGACGAGATAGACATATCTCCAGTAAAGCCATATACAAAGAGTATAGATGTTCTGCCATCTGATAATACGGAGGAATTTTCGGTGTCGCTTTTAGATTCTTCTGGCAGAGAGCTTGTTTCATATGATGCGGCGCCGTTTAAGCCTGAAGCAAAGCCAGAGCCTGTGGTGCCTCCGTCAGATCCCAAAGGTTACAAGACGGTAGAGGAGCTTTACTTGGCCGGGCTGCGCATAGAGCAATTTCACAATGCCACATTGAATCCATTGGATTATTACTCAGAGGCACTCCGTCGCGATCCCGGCGATGCCCGCACAAATACCGCAATGGGGTTGCGCCTGCTGAAGCAATGCCGCTATCAAGAGGCAGAAAAACACTTGAAGACAGCATCTGAACGTCTTACGCGCAATTATACAAACGCAAAAGATGTTGAGCCTTTGTATTATCTTGGAGTGTTGCAGGAAAAAACAGGACGTTTAAAGGAGGCCAAAGATAATTATTGGAAGTCTACTTGGCGTGCAGAATTTAAGGCTCCGGCATATTTTGCATTGGCGCAAATTGCATGCCGAGAGGGAAAGTATGCCGAGGCTGCGGAGCTTGCGGATAAGTCGTTGCAGAATAATTCTCTGAATGTGAAAGCGCATGTATTAAAGGCGTATGCTTTGAGAAAGTCTGGAGATAAGTCGGCAGCAAAAGACGCGCTCAAAGAGGCGTTAAGAATGGATTCTCTGGACTTTTTCGCCGCAGCGGAAGAGAAGTTTCTAAAGGGTAAAGAGCCTATATTAGATATATCGCATATGGGGAATTCCCTTCAGAACATATTGGAGACTTCGTGCTTTTATATCAATTCGGGTGGATTTCAAGATGCTGAGAGACTTTTAACTTCTTATCTTAACAATAGGCAAGGAGCAGAAATTTCCGCTCTTGTTTATTACTATATTGCCTATTGCAAACAGATGCTTTCTGATAAGTCGGCGAAAGATTATTTCTTTGAGGGGGCAAGGGCTTCCACTAATTATTGTTTTCCATTTAGGGCCGAAGAGATAGATATATTAAATTCGGCAATTAAAGCAAATCCGTCAGACGCAAAGGCCCATTATTATCTTGGCAATCTCTTATATTTCTTAGAGCGAAAAGAAGAAGGCATTGAACACTGGAAAAGGGCGGTTTCAATAGACGATACTTTGTGTGTGGCATGGCGCAATATAGGTTTTGCTCTTGGGCGTGCCGGAAATATTGGAGAGGCTATATCTGCTTACGAGAAGGCCATTAAAGCTGATTCGTCAAATGCAAGGGCATACTTTGAGTTGGACAGGCTATATGAAGCGTCTGGGAAACCGGCAAAGGAGCGTTTAGCAGTCTTAGAGGCTAACGCTGCGGCCGTTGCCCAGCGAGACGACGCCATAGCACGACAGATAGAATTATACATCATAGATGGGCAATATGCCCGCGCATTGGATATTCTCAAGAGTAGGCATTTCAGAGTATGGGAAGGCGGCGGACAAATACACGGAACCTTTGTTGATGCCTGCGTGTTTGGAGGGCTTGAGAAAATGAAATTGAAAGACTACAAAGGAGCATTAGAGCTATTTAGGCTTAGCGGAACGTACCCGAGAAATCTTGAAGTAGGTATGCCCTCGAACGGTGGATCGCTGCCGCAATCTATGTTCTTTGAAGCTTCTGCGCTAGAATCGATGGGTAATAAGGAAGGTGCATTAGGCTTGTACAGGCGTATAGTGGAGTTCCCCGATAGGGCTGAAAGTGATATTTTAAATTTCTACAAGTCCGTAGCATTTTCAAAACTTGGAAATAGCAAAGATTCTAAAAAATATGCCGACATTTTAGAAAATGGAGCCCGCAAACTTATAGAACGCGATGGGAAAATGGATTTCTTCTCCAAGTTTGGCGAACAGACTTTAAAATCTAAACGCGATTCCTCAAACACATTCTTACTTGGTCTTGCCGCTTTGGCAAAAAACGATATTCAAACTGCAAGAACAAAGATGCAGTCGGCTTTAAAGCTTGACCCAGACAATATCTGGGCAAGGCATTTTATAGGCACTATTGATAAATAAACGCTATGAATTAAAAAACGGCGGGAATGATTTTCTCTCCCGCCGTTTTTTTTACGTAATTTCAGTATATACTTAGATATCTTTTACATTGGGGCGCTTTATCATAAAATTCTTTAGGTTTATAGTTTTTCCGTCTTCTATAAATGTTCCGTTGCCTACGGCGTGTATACGCTTTGCCTTGCGCAGTTTTGGGTTTATCCATGCGCGGATTCCGGATAATATAAAGATATCGTGCCTTTTTATATGCTCTATAACTTTGCATTCTATGTTTGCTATGCATTCGGCAACGAGAGGCGCGCAGACATCGCCTGCTTGAAGCGGTGTAAAACCGCATTCTTTGAATTTGTCTTCCACTTCATCTCCACTGATATTGCCGGCCGATACCGCTTTTTTTATTATGGAAGACGGAGGAATTGCCAATACGCATTGGCGGGTTTTTTCAAGCGCAATGCATGAGTAGTTCCATCTTCCAGTAACCAGTGCGAACTTCGCGCAGAAATCCATGGGCATAATCCAACTTATAGGCATTAGGTTGTTCTTGGCGTTATCGCGTGTTGTAAGCAAAACAAGATTGCCTGGTTCTATAAGCATAAATGCTTGGTCTGTGGAAATTTCCTTAAACATATGCATGATATATAAAAAACGTGTATCTTATTTCCAGTTTATATGACAATTTTAGCAACGCAAGCCTAAGGGATAAATTTTATTCAATACATAAGTTGAGTAATTTTCAATAGAGTAGGTGGGTATGGAATATAATTCAAAATAGAGAGAATATACAAATAAGAGAATATTAGATAATAAGTTAATTATATTTTTGTAGAGCAAAAATTAAATGCTATAAGAGATAATAAAAAATTATAAACGGTCTCTTGCCCGGTAGTAAGATTTAGTATCATAAAGAAAAATGCATTGCTGTAAAAAACAATATATTCTGAGAAGATATTTTAGATGTGTATTGATGCTCTTATCTGGGAAGGTGTAAATTTAAGATTCTTAGAAACCCGGCATATTAAGTTTGATGTATATAATTTATTAAGCTTATTAATCTGGTATTGTTTATATAGAGATATTGTAGAATTTTATCTTAATGAAGATGCTTTATCTTTAGTTATTAAAGCGGAAGATAATAGACATAAGTAAGCTATAAGTTCAGAACCTTCTTCAAATAATTCTGAGCACCCAATATCCAAGTGGCGTTCAAATATATATCCAAGCCATAGAAAGATACACGCTAACACAACCAGCAAGCCTCTTATGGAAAATATAAACGACCGTGTTTGCTGGATATATCTGTTAAAATGTATGATTGCTCCAATTACCGCAATGGAGAATCCAGCAATCAGGGTTATATTTCGTCCATTTCCGTATAGAATAAAAGTTAGGATCTCAGGAAGGTTCATCTTATCAAAGTCAACTTCGCGCAAAAAGAACGCCCACATAAGAACAGCAAAAAACAAAGTTATCATGGAGTCTTTTGCCTGTGGATATTTCAGAAAAGCAATAAGATAATATATAAATGTAAATAGCAATAATATGCCTTGCAATATTTCTAAGACTCCGGTTTCTGAATATACCCATCCGGAGTTTTTAAATAAGATAACGGATATTGAGGCTAATAGAAAGATTACTATTGATATAATAACAATTATAGAAAGGAATATTTTTGATTTATTTTGCATTTTTTTTTGTTTCATGCGTCATTTAAGCATATTATCTAATGTGTTGGTAAGTTTATAATTATTTTTTAAGATATGCATGAGAGGTTTTTGCTCCAACAAAAACAGTATAATACTGCTACAATTTACTTATATATTCAACCAATAAAATTTTTCTATATTTGGAGGAGATTTTGATATAAATAATGCTCATAGAAGTGATAAATTCTGCTAAGTACGGGCAGGTGTTGTACATAGCAAATAAATGCCATTGTAAGGCAAAAAATACTTTACAAACGTATATAAAATGATTTGATTCTTAAATTTCAAATGCGGGCGTAGCTCAATTGGCAGAGCGCGAGCTTCCCAAGCTTGAGGTTATGGGTTCGATCCCCACCGCCCGCTCCATTTGAAAGATGGATAATATACTGTTTTAAAGCGACTTGCGAAATTTTTGCAAGCCGCTTAATTTTTAGCTATTTGCATAAGGAAACGGGGGACAGAAGGGTTTTGGGTAGCCTATGCCAAGTCGGTCCCGGAGTCAGGCTTGCGCTAATCCAGGAAAATTGAATATTAAAGTGCCAAAATTTGGCGGAATTCCTCCTTCAGAAAATGTCATCAATTAGATTCTTTAAATATTTTTAAAAATAGTACGAACTTTTAAAATTTAGCTGGGGGAAAAAAGACTTATCATAAAAAATTTCCCCCAAATCTAATCCTATTTATGAGGGGAAATTAAAAATAAAATAAATAAAAAAAAGATAGCGAAAATTAATCTCCGCTCTCTTTTTTTATTTTTTGCAAGTATTTTAATGATTCTTCGGTATTCTGAATTCTTAAAATATATTTGGCTAATTCGGTATCTTGAGGAGCCAAAAAGCCCGTGTAGAAATTTAACCATATGTCTTTATTACAAGCTAAGATTACCCGTCGAACTTTCTCCAAATCTTTCTTGAATCCATAGAGTCCATGGTAGTTTACATATATGCGATAAGGTCTCCATTGATAGGCCTTTTTAGGATTATAGGTTTCAGATGTTTGAATTTCTTTATCCGCATCAAGACTTTCTTTTAGTTCTTTCAAGTATTTTAATGTCTTTTCCGATGCATCTTTTTTGGATTTCTCGTTTGCTTTTTCATACATTTGTGCGCGTTTTTCGAGAGCTTGAGCCAATGATTTTTCACTCTTGTAGATTACGTCCACACTTTGGGGACAACCGATACCTTCAAATTCGTATGATTCTATCAAAGCGCGAGAAACAGCTTTCATGTCAAATTCTGCTATTGCCTCGGAAATCTTCGCAAAAAGAATTGCTTTTTTTTGCATTTCGCACCTTAGCGCGTTTTAAGTGCCTAATATTTTCACCCGGAGAGAATTTCCACATATCAGGTGGAATGCTATAGTCAATCTCTCCAAAGATTTCTTTAGGGAAACCTGCGTAATAAAGAGATAATTCCAATGCTCTGTTGGATATATCGTTTCTTGATTTTGGAATTACTGCGTAAGTAGTATCATGCCATAATTTATCTTTATTAACTTCTATAAAATTAGAAGTTATTTCGTCTTTATGGGATTCATAATATTCTAAGGAATCTTCAAGTTCGGAAAGAAATGTGGCGCTGGCATCTAAAGTAATATTTTCACTTTTGGGTCCGCTATATAGAATGATTAACGGAAACAAAATTGTTAAAAAATAAAATATATGTTTAAAATCCATGAACTTATTGAATATTGATTCATTTAGCGGACTAAGTAAATCTCAAAGAACTACAAAATACTTTTCTAAGAGGAAATTTTTCTAATTTGTATTATATTTGCATTATCAGGAAAATTAAGGCGCTGCAATCCAATATTCATATATATTACGATT
This sequence comes from uncultured Opitutales bacterium, assembly GCA_944390805.1. GTDB lineage: Bacteria > Verrucomicrobiota > Verrucomicrobiia > Opitutales > Intestinicryptomonadaceae > CALXQW01. Next base: position 48,704 of record CALXQW010000020.1, read on the forward strand.
TTAGAAATTATAATATCTTATTTATAATTTCTATTTATTGCTTATTAAGTTCTTCTGAATATAACTTCTATCCTTAGAATAAATAATTAGATGTCTTGTTTTATGGGATGATCTTCTCCGTGGTAATAACAAAATTTGCTATTTACTTTGCGATATAGCAATGGAAATGATAATAAATAATTATCATATGTGTTAAGTAAAGTTTATCTCAGCCATTATGCACGTTGCATAATGGCTTAAGAAAAAAATACTTATTACCATATAGAACTTCTACTATCTTGTGTGAACTGAATAACTTATTGGTTTTTCTGGATTTTTTCTAAAATTCATTTATCTATTTATCAGGTATCTGAGGCATATATCTTTTATTTTGAGCCATGCCCGAAAAGCTTGAAAGCCGCAGGCGTGATGATAACACTCAGAATTGTTGACGATATCAATCCTCCAACTATCATCACTGAAACCGGATAGAGCAGTTCCTTTCCTGGAGTTTCGGGGTTGAACATCAATGGAATCAATGCAAATGCTGCTGTCAATGCGGTCATTAGAATGGGATTTATCCTCTCTGATGTGCCTCGTAATATCATCTTATCGTTGAAGCTTTCGCCCTCATATTTCATAAGATGCAAATAGTGAGATATCATCATTATTGTATTTCGAGCGGCTATGCCTGATAAGGCTATCATACCTATAAGCGAAGCTACAGAGATTGTCCCTATAAAATACCATGTTGCAAATATACCTCCAGCAAAGGCCGTGGGTATGCCGAGCATAATTTGCAAAACCAAAGCAACACTCTTGAAATGCGTATATAATATGGCAAATATGGCTAACATAGAAAATAGGAATAGTATTCCTATCCGCCTGCCGGCATCTATACGGCTCTGAAACTGTCCCTCTATATTAGCGTAGTAGCCATCGGGTAGATCTATAGATGTATCCAATATCTTCCTTATATCGCCAGCCAAACGCACAGAATCTCCGTCGTTTGTATTTAGCCCAACTACTATTCTTCTTTTTAATCCCTCCCTGTTTATATGATTCGCACCAGTTGAGTTCTCTACAGTTGCAAACGATGATAGGGGATATTTTTCGCCAGATATATTATCTATTAAAATGCCTTCCAGATTCTCTTTTGAAGATATGAAATTTTCATCCATTCTAAGAAATACATCAAACAGCATATCTGATTCGGCAATCTGGGAGAGTACTTTACCTCCAAGTAATGTTTGTAAAACATTATTTATGTCGCCTACGCGCACTCCGTAAAGCTTTGCTTTCTCTCTATCAACTTTTATTTTTATCTGCGCAGTTTGCGCCTGTTTTTCTACATTTACATCTCTTGCTCCCTTGAGCTTCTTTATCTCATTGGCAAGTTTGGTTGCTTTGTCCATGAGAACTGATAGATCGTCTCCAAATATCTTTACGGCTATTTGCGATTGTGTTCCGCTTAACATGTAGTCTATCCTGTGTGCCATAGGCTGTCCGATAGAGTAGGTTATTCCGGCAACCTGATCTAACTTTCTTCTCAGACTGCTTATTATTTCCGATTGTTTACGTTTTGATGTGTCGAAATCTATATTGAATTTTATAACATTTACGGGTTCCGCATGGTCGTCTTTTTCGGCTCGTCCTATCTTCATGCCAAAACTTTTAATGTCTCCATTCTTAGCAAGTATTTTCTGAACTATGTCTCCAATCTCTCTCGAACGCTCGATTGAGCTGTCCGGCGAAAGTTGCAATATTAAAAGAGAGCTGCCTTCGTTCAGTGCGGGAATGAAATCTCTGCCCATGATTGGAAAGAATGCAAATGCCGCTGCTGAAATCATTACTGTTGTCCATATAGCAGCGTGTGGATGCTTTATAGATGGAATTATTGCAACCTTTGCTATTAACCACTTTATAGCCCGCGATACCGCCGGTTCTCTGCGAATATTCCTGACTTTTCCAAGCAAGATAGAGCACAAGGCTGGCACAACTGTGAGTGCAACAAGAAATGATGCTCCCATTGACACTATTACCGCCTCCGACAATGGCCTAAACATCTTCCCTTCCATGCCATCCAACCCGAATGTTGGTATGAACACTATCATAATCAGTGCCGTAGCGTAAAATATTGAAGCTCGTATTTCAACGCATGCATCTAAAATTACCTTCATGGTATTTGTTTTTTCGCTCTTTTTAGCGTTCTCGCATAGCCTTCTATATACGTTTTCAACGTCAACTATGGCATCGTCTACAAGCATCCCTATCGCTACTGCAAGCCCGCCGAGTGTCATTGTATTTATTGATGAGCCTGTCAGTTTAAAATATATAAGGGCAATTGCCAGCGACAGCGGTATTGCGGTTATTGTAATAAGTGTTGTTCTTACATTGAATAGAAATATAAACAGTATTACAAACACCATTATGGCTCCGTCGACTATGGCGTCTTCCACATTGTCTATGGCAGTGTTTATAAACTGGTCTTGCCGATAGACTACTTTGAGGCTCGTATCTTTAGGAAGGCTATTTTTTATTTCCGCAATTGCCGCGTCCAGATCTCTTGTCAGCTTTAGAGTGTCTGTTCCGGGTTGTTTTGCAATGGTTATCATAATGCCGGATTTCCCATCTATGGCGGCATCTCCGCGCAGCTGCGCTTTGTCTATTTTTACTTTGGCAATATCTTTTACCATGATATTTCCGTCCGGTGCAGATTTTACAACCGAGTTCTCTATATCAGATATTGAGACACTCCTTCCTACATTGCGCACGCTTACTTCAACGCCTCCGCGATTTACTATGCCGCCCCCTGTATTGGATTGGGCTTCTGATACCGCCTTTTCAAGCTCATCAAGGCCGACTCCAAAAGACGCCATTTTTGCCGTATCCGGAATAACCCTATATTGCTTTAATCCGCCTCCCGTTGAAAGCACCTGGGCAACTCCGGGAATATTTGAAAGACGGCGCGCTACGGTGTAATCGGCAAGTGTTCTTAGATCTATGTCGTCAACGTCTGGATTGTCTGTTGATAAGCCAAGTATCATTATTTCACCCATGACCGACGATATGGGCGCTATTAACGGGCGTATGCCGGAGGGCAGGGTAGATGCAACAGACTGTAGTTTCTCTTGAATTAACTGGCGAACTTGATATGGATCTGTATTCCAGCCAAATTCCAAGTTTATTAAACACAAAGATGGCGTATTTGCAGACCTAACCCTAGTTACTCCATTTAGACCGCTTAAAGCCGTTTCCAAAGGAATGCTTACTAGCGTTTCTATCTCTTCAGGTGCCATTCCCGGGGCCTCTGCCACAATAGTTGCCATTGTCTTGTCCAAATCTGGAAGAATATCCACTGGCAGTTTTACAGAGCAATATATACCGTAGCATGCTACAATCAACGCTGCTACAAGTACCAGAAACCTGTTTGCCAGCGAATATCTAATTATTGCCGAAAATATCTTCATGTTCTATTTTTCCTCCCTATTTTTGCGCGCAAATGCCGCAGCAAAAATAACGTTTAATAGAATTGAGCCAGCCAGTATGGACAACAACAGGTAATAGAAATATCCAGATTCCATCAGCTTGTCTATGAGGGATATTTCCCCGGATATAACCTTTCCATTGCCTGTTTCCGGGGGCTGATTTTCCGCCGTAGATGCCAAATGTTCGTATTGGCTGTGGATATGGTCTATGTGAGTTGAGGCGTCATGCTCATCTTTTGGCTCTGTTTCCCCGTGTTGGGTGTGGTCGTGCGGGGGAAGATCGCTTTCAGCTGCGCCTGCGTTTATTTGCCTGCTTGCTCCTATCTCTAATTCACTGGCGGCAGGCATGAATTGAAGCTGATAGACGCCCACAGTAGCCACTATTTCCCCTGATTTTAATCCGTGCAATATCTCGGTGTTTACATCGTCGCTCTTGCCGGCTATTACCTGGCGCTTCTCAAAAATTCCACCTTCATGATTTCTCTCCACAAATACAAACTTCCGTATCTCATCGCCTATGATTGCGCTCTTCTTTACCGCCACAGGCGCACTTCCTGTATCTGTTGAAATATGAAAAATTCCACGCATTCCGCTCTTAACTTCACGTTTCGGATTTTCCAGTAGGAAATATACTGGTAATGTATTTGAGTCCGGAGAGATTTTACTTCCAAATTTTACAAGTTTTCCGAGGAATGTTTTGCCTTTAAATGCTTCAAGGTTTATCCGGGCGCTAAGTCCGGGTTTCAAGCGGCCGAGGTTATTTTCAAATACATTGGCCGCCGCATATAATGTAGAGGTATCAACAATGCGCGCTATTTGCGTATTCTGCTCTACGGGGCTTCCTTTGTACACATTTAACTCCTCAACTATTCCTCCATTAGGCGCGGTAATGACGATAGATGGCGGGGGAGTACCCGGAAGAAAACTTTCTATCTTACAGATTGGGTCGCCTTCTTTTACGGCGGAATCTGGCGATATATAAAGCTCTGAAACCCGCCCAGCAATGCGCGTAGATACAACAGAGACCCTCTCTGGTATATTCTCAATTTTCCCAATCGCCGTAACCAGATTGTCTATGTTTTTTGCTTCTGCTCTTTCTGTTTTTAGATTAATGGTATCCATAGACATCTTGTCTACATGGATAAAATTTGACACCCCCATCTGATCAGATACAGACGGGGCATCTCCGTGATCACAATTTTCATGTTGAGCAGCCGCATATGGCCCAAATGAAATTACAAATAGTATGTATGCAATAAATATTCTATTTCTCATCTTTATTCTCCAATGCTAACGCGTATCTTAATGATATTGAATTTCTCGCCTGCTCGGCGGTTATGGAAATTTCGTTTAGTTTGAGTTGAAGATTGGTTTGCCAGGCACTGAATACGTCCGATATGCCAGCCTGGGCTTCTTTTCTGGCCTTCAGGTATTCCTCATATATCTCGTCCGACAGCGCCACTACTTTGCTCCTATGATTATTTAGAATTTCCATGTATTTTTGCGCCCGCATTCTATATATCGAAATTTCCGCCTTTATCTGATTCTCCTTTGCTGCTGCGCGCGCCTTTGCCTGCCTGCGCAGTGCGAACTGTTCCTCAATGCCTCCGTCGTTCGAGTTAAATGGCAGCGGAATTGATACGCTTAGGCCCATGATTTTCTCTCTTGTCATACCAACAGGTTCGTCTACAGACTCCGAAGCCTCAAAAAATACACCAACTTCTATATCTTCAAATCTTCCGGCTTTTAGAAGAGCTATACTCGCGTTTGCGCTCTGCTCGGCAATGGAATACATTTGCCAGTCCGGACGGGCCTCCAAGATCTTCATTGAAAATTTCTCATCTGGTATGGAAATCTCAGATAGCTTGTCCAATAGCCTTATTTCCGATTCAGGAGATATCCCTAAGAGCGTTTTAAGTTGTGTCTTCAGCACAGCGGCTTCAATGTCGTCGCGCATTATCTCCACCTTCAATTTTGCAGATTCGCTTTCTGCGCGCTTAGCTTCAAGGCTCGATACCTCGGCATTTATCGCGGCATTTTTTAAAGTGCTTTCCAGCTTCTGCGTGGCTGTCAGCAGATTGCGCTTTTCCGCAACAATGGCCTCCATCTCAAGAGCGTCAAGGTAGGCTTTTTCTACCTGAAGTGCAAGAAGCCTTCGGGCCTCTTCGTATTCTACGGATGCCAGTTTTATGTCTATAGATCCAATTTTCTTCTCCTTTGACAATCTGCCGAAGAGCGGAAATTTCTGCGATATAGATACCCTGAACGCATATTCTCCTTCGTCGGAAAATAATGTATCGTTTCCGTATTCTGATCCCAGAACCGGATTACTTAGCCTTCCGGTCTGGCTGGCTTTGCCTCGAGCCGCATTAATTCCTTCTTTTACCGCCTTCAATTCCGGATTGTTGCGCAACGCAAATTCTACCGCTGTTTTCCTTGTGAAATTTAGGGCAGATTTCTCCTGCGCATTAATCGCTATGCAAAATTGTAGGCATATTACTACAATAATTAAAGATTTCTTCATGCCGTTTATAAGTTTTAGGTTGAACATTTGACGCTTGCGCCATAGACGCAAACTGCATGTCAGCCTTTCAAATTATAATCGGAATCCCAATGCGCATCTGTGGATTGTTATGTGTATTGTGCGGATATATTCTATGCGCGTGAAATATTCTTAACTGTGGCTGAATGTCAGATTCTATATTGGGGGAATTTTGCACAAAAATTTTGGGCAGTGGCACGTTTGCATTCTCAAGCCCCAGTTCATAAGCGTCTTTACTCCCTACGATGAAATCTATGCAATCTGAGGTATCCAGGCAAGAGGAGCCATCTGAATAGAATTCTACATAATTTGGCAGACTTATGTCTGCATATCTATGTTCTTGGGGAGTTCCTATATGAATGATATCTTCATGAATGCATACAACAATTTCCCCTATAACTCCAGCCATGGAATTTAGGAGAAAACCTATTGCCAACAGCACTGTTGCTATGCATCGCATTTTGCCAATTTGAAGAAAATATATTGATTATTCAAGTTTTTTGCATCCCTCAATAAATTATATCTGTGCTGTTATAAGATTAAGGTGCAGATTTTTAAAAGTACTTATACTTTGTATATCCGTATTTTTTAAAGTTCCAACTAAGGCTGAGAAAATCTAAATAACTTATCTATTTTCTTAAAAAATACATTCCAGAATAGGCTTTGGGGTGCCATATTCTTTTTATAAAGAAGCTTTCTTTTGTCGGCTTGCTATATTCATTTTATGGTGTTTGCATTAATGGAAACATTTCTGTTGTATTTTTCTTCTATTGGCACCCTAACATTTATAAATAGATTATTCCTTATTGATAATCCATCAACCCCTTCTGCGTTTATCCCTATGTTAGAATCTTTAAATGTATTTCCTAAGATACTTATGTTCTTCATGTAAAAATACGGTTCTCCGATTGTCTTGCTATACTTTTTGTCGAAGTCGTATTTCTCTTTTTGGTGGGAACTTCTTATGCCTATGCAACCATATGCTCCATGCCTGAATACCCAACCGGACGAGATAAATTCGCACCCGACTATTCTTACATCTTTAGGAACTATTCCCTCTCCCTCGTTAAGAGCCCCGCCTATCAGGAGAGGGTACATCACATTTATGAATTTGCAGCCTTCGTATAATGCATCTTTATTTCGCAGTATACCAGGACTTCCGGCTATGTTCTTAAATGTACAGTTTAAGACCTTGTACGAGCTAAACGTCCATGCATATACATTGCATATTATGCCGCTTGTAATCTCTTGCGGAATCTTCTCTTTAAATCTTACATAATAATTAGGGCGATTTTCCCCGTCTCTTTTCATCTCTACGCTTTCTACTGTAAGTATGATTTCTTTAGACGGATTTACCATAAAGCCTATCTTTGTATCTGTCTTCATCGTCGGCGCCCATCCGCCAACATATTTTAATAGGCGCATTTCATGTTCTCCAAAGATTTCTTCTATCCGCAAGAAAGAACCATGCGCATTTTGACCGTCCCAGCGTACGCCTTCTATGTACATGTTTTCCATTACGACATCTCCGGTATTTGCATAACTTTTCCAGGCATCGCGAGAGCAAACCATCAGCTGGTTGTCGGGAGCGATAAACTTTACGTCTTTGGATCTTACATTGCAAGATTCTGATGTATTCATGCAAAAACCTATCGCATTTAAGGTGCGGACATTTTCGACATATAGGTTGTCGCACTTTTCAAACATAACTTGCACTCCGTTGTATCCAAAACACCAGCTTACGAGGTCGCCCATTGAAACCTTTCCGGCTATCTTTGGGGAATCCAACCTTACTATGCGCCTATGTAGATCGGCTATTTTTACCTTGAATTCCTCAGCTTTTGCATCGCCTCCGTATGTTAAACTTTCAACATGCTTCATCATTTTGGTTTTTGAGTCCCACAAGTTGGCGCAATAGAAATGCGTGTCGGGCAAAAGCGGATTTCCTTCCAGCACCTCCATTGAAATGCCTCCAGAATCTTTAGCTATGACTTTTGCTGCGCTGGAATATCTTGGAGAGTTGTCGAAAACAACATTCTTCAAGGTGAAGTTCTTTGACGATTCAACTCTCAAAATAGACTTCGCATGGGCATTGTCTAAGAATTTATACTTTCTAAGAAGAGTGGTTGTCGGATTGCCTTTGTCGTCTGTTTTGCCTATTATAGACAGAGAATCTATTCCCTTTATTTTTACGCACGCTTCTTTTTCTATGTCTTCTATGTTGAAAACATATGTTCCCTCATCCAAGAGTATTTCTTTAATACCGTGTGTTTCTGCGTATTTTATAGCATCGGCAAAGGCTTTCTTCGAGCATGTCTTGCCGTCGGCAATACCGCCAAAATCAGCAATCTTTATGGACTGTCCAAATGCGTTTGCGCATAAGAAAACCTGTAAAATTAATAGGAGAGTATTTGTATATTTTTTCATAGTCGATTAAAAATTAAATTTTATAAAAAATAAGAAAAATTTCTTTAGATTTTTTTCATTGAAAAATATTGTAGAAGTTTAGCTTGGGAATCTAATTTTACATAGTCTTAAAAATATCTGAGGTTAATGTCCTTATTTCTCCTGCGTCTAACTCTAATGATATCTCCGATCCGCCATATCTGAGACGGCACATATTATTTTTTTGTGTAGTATTTTTTATGATGAACTTAGTTAATTTACCATTATTCCAGAATATTGAGAGTTCAAATCCTCCTCTGGCTTTTATCCCTTCGATGTGACCTTTTCCCCATTCGTAGGGTAGGGCAGGCAGCAGTTCTATAACGAAATTAGGAATTTTCCCATCGCCTTGAAAATATCTTTCGTGGCTTTGTAATAGCATCTCAACAATTCCGGCTGCCGTTCCAAAGTTCCCGTCTATCTGAAATGGCGGACATGCGGCGAAAGATATGAACCAATCTGAGAATAGAACTAGGTATTTGGCGCAGAATGATATTACGCATACATTCAATTTGTTGTCAAAACATAACGACTTATTCTTTGTAGATAATGCAAAAAATGCAGATCCCAAACTGAAATTCATTGGAGCAGGACGCATAAATAGCCTCCGTAATTATACAATAGTTCGCAGGAAGTTTCCGTATTGCGCAATAGAATTTGTGTCCTCTGGGAAATTGCTGCTGGAAAGCAAAAATGGGAGATTTGAACTTGGCCCAGACTCTATCTTTGCATATACGCCAGATTCAAACTTTAGATTGGTTAACATAGGAAATGATGAATCTTTAAAATATTTTGCTGTATTTGGCGGTTCAGAAGCTCTTGATATGATTAGAAAATCAAATTTGATTCCTTGTGTGCCAAAGAACGTGCTAAGGCCAAATTTTATGCTAAATTTCTTTGAACTACTTATTGATTGCAAGTATTTTAAGGGAGATACCGGAGCGAGAATTGCCGATAGATTCGTAAATGCGCTATTTGAAATAATAGGCAGTTCGGAGCCTGTAGATAAAGTGGTCTCTTCGGCGGGCTTTATAAAGCTTAGAAAATGCAAAGAGTTTATTAATAAAAACTTCAAAGTTTTGTCGTCTGCTTCAGAAATTGCAAGAAAATGTGGTATAAGCCAGCCTCATCTAAATAAATAATTTTAAAGTATGAAAACTCCACTCCGCTAAAATATCTTATGTGTCTGAAGATGAATTACGCAATGAATGTAATGATGTTGGGAAAAATAAGTATAAAGGAGCTCGCCTCGGAAGTTGGTTTTGAAGATCCGCTCTACTTTTCTAAGGTATTTAAAAGATATTTTGGATTTTCTCCGCGCAATTATATAAAGAACTCATAGTATGAGTATTTTTTGTCTCTAATTGGAAAATTTATTATATTGTAAAATAACAAATTAGAGGATGAATATCTTAGATCATTACTTTATGGCTAAACAGTTATGTTTTTGTCATTTTTATGCATAGAATGTAAAAATTTTGTAAAAAAGTTTGCCTAGATGCAAAATACTGTTTTATTTTTTATCGAAAACCTTAAGTTGCAACGTTATCATACATATTTACCTCAGATGAAAACAAAATATTTTGTATTGGCTGTATTTTTTGCTGGAGCAGCGTCTCTATCTGCAGAGACCTATTATTGGACTGGAACTGTTAAGAATAAGTTATTTGATGATATAAATAACTGGGCTATGGATAAAGACGGTACGATTCCGGCAGTGTCCGTTCCTATGCCGCAGGATTCCATAGACATATCATCCATTGCCCCGCAATCGGACGGCTGCCAGATTGGCCTGGATGCGTATACAGAATTGGGGGACATCTCTAATACGGGTGGAAAAACGGATTTTGAAATATTTAATTGGGGGTCAGATTCTGTGCTAAAAGCGGGAAACATCACCCAGAATTCATCGGAGCGTGCTCTTAACATAAGGGGGAGGGCGGGCTATACGGGGTTTGACGTTACGGTAGGCGGCGTTGACGTATTGCAAGGCATAATGCGGTTTGGCAATCGTAACGCCGGCACCGCTCTTACAAATCTTACCGTAAATGGCGCCGTAAACATATCTTCGGGAACATATCTTAATTCCTATGTTACGGATTCGCTCGTTATCAACGGAGACATAACAAATAACGGAGGTATGTTCCAGATTGTCCCTACAGACGACCAACCTGTGCTTGAAAACCAGATAATATCTCTCGGCAACATAACGTCCGAGGGCGGGGAACACTTTATTTATTCATACAACGGGGGTACAATAGGCGATGTTTCCATCACGGACGGCTCCTTTAAATTATACGCGGCAAATTCCGGAACTTCGGAACAGCAGGTCTTTAATGTCCGCAGCGTAAGCGTGATAAACAATGTTGAAGATTCTGCCAATGCTTTGAATATCGGCGACGTCGGAGTACATTATTCGTACGATGCGCTCCGCTCCATAAAGACCTTCAACACGGGAGATTTGTATTACAAGATGAACCAAGATACCCAATGGTCTGTAAACAACCTCAACGTAAAGGCGGATTTGTTCGAAGGGGCCACGGGAACAATGTCCATAGATGCAGTAGGCAACAACCGCGCAAGGTTTGTCATACAGAACATGGATGTGGACAACTTGGTAGTCGGGCGCGACGGCGGGGCGTCTGTCACCGCATTTGAAATGTCAAGGGGGTCGGACGCCACAAACGAGTTTCTTTCCGGAACGGTAAAGATAGGCTCGTTGGATGTGAAGGACAATATTGAAAACTTCAGGCTTGGGTACCTGTTTGTTGCCCCCGAAGTTGGAAATTCGTATACGAAATACCAAAACATAGAGATTGGGGAGCTTTCGGTATATAAAACCGCGGAGTTTTACGGCGAGCAGGTGAGCGTAGGGAGCATAACTAAGAACGACGGAACCTCCGTTCTGCAGTTTGGGCGCTTTGAAGATGGAAACCACAGTTCCTTATTGTCTATTGGAACGGACTCTTCTTCCGTATCGCAGATTTACGGAGGGACATTAAGCATGTACACTTCGGATTTGGAGCATAAGGGAACCCTTTTGCTGGCTCCTAAGTCTGAGAACAGGGTTGACGTGTACCTGAACAATGTTGGATATGTTTCCGGCGTTTACGAAAACCAAGTCGTAAATATGGATACCATTATTTTTGACTCAACAAACGCCGATGTTTCCGCAAGTATACAGTCGGAAGGGATAACCTCGCTGAGCATAAACAAAGTTTCCATGAAGGGCGGGCATAATTCGCACCTGCATCTCAGGTCGAGCGAGGGCATAAAGCTGGGCTATGTTAGCGCCGAATCATATATCGACGCTTCCGGCGCCGAGGCTCATTCCACTACGAATGTCCTGCAGTTTTACGGAACAGGTGATGTTGAAATAGGTTCTGTTGTTGTAAACGGCTTCGATGATCTGTCTAAACAGAATGTCATGTCTTTGCGTTCGCCAGACAATGACACTTCGCTTCATATAGAAAATGTGGAGGTCTCCGGCGGAGGCGCTCTTTTAATTGGCGGAGACGTAGGGCAGGGATTCGAATTTTCATCCGTGACCATAGACAAGCTCGTTCAGGGCGGGCTTAACAGAGACAGGTATTTCGGAGTCAGGCTGGCGGATTCGTCCGGTTATGTGAATATAGGGGAGATGAGCGTTACGTCGGGGGTGGCGCGTTTGAGCGGCAACGCCAACTACGACATAGGGGTAATGAATCTTGCTCACGGTGGAAGCGGCGCCGCGGAATTGTCCGGGACTTCAGTTGTAAAAGTCGGCACTCTGAATAAGACCGGCGGCGGGACGATGAGGTTTGGCGGAGCGTCCGCGTCTATAAGCGGCGTAGAGATAGGAGAGTACAACATGTCTAACAGCGGCTGGGTTGCGTTTTACACGCCCGACGGGGGGACTAACATAGACATAGTGAATGTCATACAGGGAGGGACGCTACAATTCTACAGTGCGGCAAGCATAGGCAGCCTTAACGTGGCAGGGGACCATACGGTTTCCGGAGTGCTGCAGTCGGGGGATAATTTGCTTACGATAGGGCAGACGGACATATCTGGCGCCGTAAGTTTTGACGGGAACGTGAAGATAAACGATTCTATCAACATAAAGAGCGGCGGGATACTGACGTTGTCAACTACTACGGATGGGTATACCGTTACCGCGAAGGGGATAACAGGCAACACCGGCACTTGGACTGACCGCATACAGACGTCAAAGTCTGTTAATTTGGTGCTGGATGGCGACGATGGGGAGAGTTATTATTTTGACGGTCGCATAATGGATTTCAGCGCGACCCAGAGCGATCCTGCGCAGTTGGGAGGTGCAATTCTTTCGCTTACTGTAAATTCCGGCAAGCAAATATTGGCGAGTGTCAACAACTATCGCGGTACGACAACCGTAAACGGGGGGATTCTGCTTTTGAACGGTGTGGCTCAGAACGAATCCGGCACGACGCTTAGCGGGATAGTGTTGAAGGGCGGATCATTTGGAGCAGTAGGCAGGAGTTCTGATATAGGAGAAGTAATGGCGCAGAGTTTGTCTTGGAGCAACGGGGCGACAATGTTATTTGATATAAATTCCGAGACGGAATTTGATAAGATAATATTGAGTGGGGCGTTGGCGAAAGACACCTCTGATGTTGAAGGTTTTTACAATTTTGAGTTTACGATAACAAGTGGAGATGTTGCCGGCAAAGAATTTGCGTTGATAACGTTTGACTCCACAGATTTC
>CALXQW010000021.1 GCA_944390805.1 uncultured Opitutales bacterium
TTAAGCTTCCCAACAAAATATATTAACAAAAAAGATAAGACAACCTTTTCGCATCCCAATATTTCGGACTATTAGCCATACTAAAATACGCACAACTAAAACATAGCCGCGTTTATAAAAAGAATACAATACAAGTAAAAATACGCCGATTTAAGCAACCTTAGACGTACGAAGAGACAAGGATACCTACCGCATACAGATATGCACAATTATTTATTGTAAAGCGGTGCCGTACGCTCTATGCCCTGCCTGCATGTTGCCGACGCAGGCAGAATCTTCTGGGCGGCAAGATACAAGTTTAGAGCTTCAGCCCAATTTCCGTTCTTTTCGGCGCTCGCAGCGGAACTTAACAGCTTTACATAGTCGGCCACATGAGGTGCCAGATTTGACATAGCCCTGGCTAAAGACGGATCCTCCGGATCTATCTTCTTTGCGCTTTCCAAAAGTTCCCATGCATAATACGGATTCTTCTGTGCAACAAACTCCGCAGCCTGAGAGATAAGCATGTCTATCTGGCCTATCTTTGAAACAATCTCTTTTAGTTTGCCTGCGCGCTGCGGATCTTTTGCAAACACAAGACCGTATTCCGCTGCCTCACCAACAATCTCTCTGTAAGAACCGCTGTTATAAAGACTGTCGAACTTCTCCGTGTATTTTGTAGCACCAGTGGCCATGCCGATTATCTCGTCATTTAGAGTTGCAATCTGCGGATTCAGCGGCCATACCTTGGCTGCCTCCGCAACATTGCGCTGCACCTCTTCGGCATTGCCTGCCGCAGCTGCCTGGCGGGCCGCCATAAGATGCATATTGCTGACCCGCTGCGCAGTCTTTACACCAGACAATATCTCCGCACTAGGAAAATCTGAACAAAGCTTGTCCATCTCCGCAACCGACTCCTCTATCGCGCCGTAATCCTTATTGTCGGCAAGTTTCTGCAGCGTTGAAAGTTCCCTGTATATCTTGAGCAAAACCGCCTTCTTCTCAAATGGAAACATCTGAACCTCAAGGCAGTATTCTCCCAGAACGAAAGTCTCCATAAGGCGCATCAAGGCGTTATAACGCTGGTTGGAATCGTAAAGAGCCTCTACCGCGGCCATACCTCCGCGAACATCGTTTAACGCTTCAAGTGCGATGTTCTCAAGGGAGTCGTTTGTGGGGACAAAGTCGGAAACAGGGAATAAATCCTTCATTTCCTTTACGCCCACAGCCAGCTCTTGCGCCCTTCCCCTAAACAGATGCCTGTAAAACGAACACGCTATCTGCGCATGCACAAACTTCCTTCCCAATAAAAATGATATGGTCTGCGACTGATACCTCAATACCGACTGTATCCCCGTAAGTTCCTTCTCCGCCGTAGCAGCGGTTAAATCGGCAGAGGCCTTTGCAACATCCTGAACCGCATGCTCTATATTCTGCTCTGAATTGCGGGTTAATTTAGGATCTTTAACGCCAGCTCCTCTTCGGGAAGGCTGCCTAACCTCACTTGCGGTCATCATTCTTCCTATGAGCTTGCTTTCCTCAGACTTCTTAAAGAGTTCCATGGAGTTCTCCTTGCCCCTGAATATGTCGTATTCCGACCGCATTCTCCAAGTAGCATAGACATTGTTTGCTATCAGCATGCAGAAGTTTCCGTCTATGTCGTATTCGGCGGCATCAAAGAGACGTTTCCACTCGTAACGGATTACATCGTCATCGAGATTGTCGTTGCTCGCGGAAAGGGCGGAAGTTATCTCGTCCAATATGCGCTTGTAGTCTTTGTAGCTCTGCTCCGGAACCGGAGTTGAAAGGTATTTTTCAAAACGCGCCCTGACAACCCTAGTATTGCCTATATTAAAAGTTTTGCCCTTCCAATTGTAGGAGCCGTTCTCCAAATCGAATGAATCTTTGTTAACGTCGAACAAGCGGTCCACAAGATTTTCCGAAGTCTTGCTTTCAAAAGCCCTGTAATTGTGCTCGTTTACCGTAGGCGCAGGCGCAGCCCCGGGAACCTGGTTCTGAATTTGGGCTTGCCCGGCAGGTGAAACTCCGTTTACAAACTGGCCAAAAAGCGCAGCTCCAGAACAAAGAACCGCCATAAAAACAAAGAGCTTCCAGATATTTTTCATATTAGAATTTTTTCATTTCAAGAACGTCTATTCCGCCTTTGGGGCCAACTTTAACTTTCATATCATATCGCTGCCCGGTATAGATTGCACCGCCTATTCCGTCTGGAACAAATACAGCTATTTTATCTCCAAATCCGCCGTCGAGGCATTTTACAGACACAACCCTTCCACCCTGGACATTCGCCAAAAGTAAATCTATTTCCGCCTTAATAGAGTACTCGTTGCCCGACAACTGTACAGGAGCCTTTATGTAGCGTTCGTATGAAAAAGTCTCCGCCTCCGCTCCTCCGCGTCCGCCAAAGGCAACAATCAGCCCCCCCACGACCACCGCCGCAAGAGGTATTATCAGCGCAACCAGCGCGGGATGTATCCTTGCTTTCATGTAAGCTATTATTTTTTATGCCGTTTAAATATTCAAGACATTTCCTCCGAGCCATCAGTTCCAACGCTTGTCGAAACAGCCCTTAAGAACAAAGGCTGCCGCAACCGCGCATTGAGCGAGCAAAACTGCCGAGGCAACCCCTGCGCTTGGAATAAATTCCGGCGAGGCCTGCGTCTGGATGAATGCGTCGTACAGCCTAGAGTCTTTCATAGATCCCATATAGCCCGC
This sequence comes from uncultured Opitutales bacterium, assembly GCA_944390805.1. Taxonomy (GTDB): domain Bacteria; phylum Verrucomicrobiota; class Verrucomicrobiia; order Opitutales; family Intestinicryptomonadaceae; genus CALXQW01. The sequence continues at coordinate 2,716 of CALXQW010000021.1, forward strand.
CCAGCCCCAGTACGTGCTTATAAAAGGCCTGCATACCCATTTTAAAGCCTCCGGCAAAGCCAGAACTATGCCCGAAAGCGGCAGTTGAAATCCAACCAGATATATAGATACCAAATTAGCCTTATCCGCCGTGGAAAACAGCGCGCTAAACGCAAGGCATATTACCGTCATCGTAAGGCATACCGCAGAAAGAACCGCCGCCTGCGGAAGAAAATCTCCGGGAAATTTGCACACGTATTTTACAAATGCGCACATCCAAATTCCCTGCAATATGGCAAGCGCGCCGGTAAATACCATCTTTGAAAGAGCGTAGGCTACCGGGCTTAGCCCAAGCAGACGCTCCTTTTCGTAGATTTGGCGTTCTCCGGCTATTTCGCGCGCAGAGTTATTTGCCCCCATAAGAGCCAACAAAACCACCTGGAATAGAATAAGCCCCGTCACAAGGGCGGAAGCGTGCGCGGCTGAAATTTGCATATTCAAACTTGCCTTCAGCTCGTCTATAAAACCCATATTGCGTGCTAAGGCAAGGCTCTCTATCTGAGGCAATCCTCCGAGGGCAAATATAACAACCACTATGGGGAACCCAAAGGTTATTCCCATAGTCAGAAGCATGTATCCGGAATCTCTAAAGAATAAAAGAATTCTGCGTTTTAGAAGGGTTGTAAACTGGCTGAAAGCTCCCGGGCGCCTATGCCCAGAATTGGATAAACATGGCGTTGTTCCGTCTGAATGGCTGCCTTCCTCTTTTTCTAAATGCTGCACCTCTTGGAAATCTTGCATCAGAGCCTTCTCCGATGGCTCTGTACCGGCGCTGCTTTCCATCCATTTATCGCGCCAGTAGGCTATGTCTTTTGCATTGAGGGTGTCGTACAATTCAAGGGCGGATTCTAGCCCGAAATAAGATTTAAGTTCCTGAAGATTACCCTGAAATACAACTTCGCCCTCATATATTACAGTTATCAAATCGAAATAGTCCAGCTTGGCGAGATTATGTATTATGCATATGAATGTCTTGCCTTCGGAAAGACATAGGCCTTTTAGGAAATCGAGAATATTATTCTCCGATAGAGGATCCAAACCGGTTGTGATTTCATCGCAGAACATTGCCGGAGGATCGTTTGCCAGTTCGAGCGCCAAACCTAGCCTGCGCAACTGCCCTCCAGACAGCGACGACACAAACTTATCCGCATGTTCCGCAAGACCCGTTATCTTGAGTATATACTCCTCTCTGCCATTTTTCTGCGACTTGTCCGCAAGGGCAAGATCGAGAACGCCGCGCAGGCTTTCCTTGACTGTAAGCCGCAAGTGCGCGCATGTAAACTGTGGAGCAAACCCAACCCTACCTATCAGGTCCTCGCTCTTTTCCACGGGACTGCCCATGAAGAAAGATTTTCCTTCGGCGGGCAATATGCGCATCATGGCCTTAAGCAGAGTGGTCTTTCCGCAGCCCGACGGACCTATTACGGCGTTCATGGCCCTCGGCTTGAAAGACACGGAAGCATTTGCGAGAATTGGCTTGTCTGCCCCCGCAACCTTTACAGTCAAATTTTCACAACTCAACATTGCTCTTGCGTTATCGTGAAAAAACGCGATAAATGCAATCATGAAAACCTTAATTCGGTTGATTTTATTATTTTTTATCCAAACGGGCGCATTGTCGGCGCTGACGGTGGACGATTCGAAAATCATCAATAAGGACTATTTCGGAATAGAGTTTCCAAACGGAACTCTCTTTATGGCAAAGCACTCAAAGATAATTTCGGTAGCCGAGCAGGTTTATTGGCTCAACGGAATTATAATCAAAGAAATTTCCATAGACTTTGAGAATGCCGACACCCTTCTTAGAATATACAGCATGCGCCTTCCCGGCCCGAAAGATATGATTGATAAAGCCCAGAATACTATTCCTAAAGCCGATGGACAGAAGATGACTTCTGTTTTCTCCTCTGCGCGGGACAGGGCTGAAAAGCTTGAAGAAAAGCTAAACAATCATACGGAGTATTCCAAAGTGATAGCTGGAGCGAACATAGTTTCCAAGGTGTATCCGTCAACAACGCACGCAAAAACAATAGAGTACGCCGTTGCCGATGAGAAGGAACTAGACACATTCCACGCAACTATAATACGCGATATATCTAAATACGACAGTGAATCCAAAGAAGCGCTTGACTCCAATCCAAAGATAGGCGGCAGGCTTTACATATTTAAAAAGGACGAAGAAAAGAAATGACAAACGCAAGAAAGACAGTTCTCCGCACATGTTCCGCGATGCTTGCATCGTTTGCCTTTTGCGCATATGCCGGCGCTGAAGATGCAAAAGGCGCGCCTTCAAATGAACAGGCGCAAGCCCCAATTTCGCAACCGAGCAATACTGCTGAGCAGGCATATTCTCATTCTCCGGAAAAGATAGGAGATGTAATAACCGTAGGCTCCAATGCCTTCATGCTGGTTAGGGTTTTCGACACGCCTCAAAAGAACGATACATTTCAGCGCAATGTAAATATAATGCGCCAATACGCGCAGGTGATATCAGAAAGCAAACTTAAGCTTGAGAAGATTGAAAACCCAGAAGAAAAAGCAGCGCTGCAAAACAAGATAAAGCAGCTGGAAGACGAGTTTGAATCTAATGAAAAGGCCATGATAAAAGTGTACGCCTTTGCATCAAACAGGCAGTACAGGCAGGTATTTTTAAAGACTAATATATGTGTTCCGCTAACGGCAGACGAGCTTTCAAATTTGCGTTCAGCCTCCGGCATGGAGCTTGACCCGCTGAAGATAATAGAGCGGGACGGCAAGAATTTCTACATAATGAAGAAAATCGACGGGGCAAAGGCCAATGAAGAGCTTCAGAAGGCAATAGCCTTTACGCTAACCAGACGCGCCGAGGCCGACAAGCTTAGGGTAAAGTTATCGGAAACTACTGACCCCACCGAGCAGATGGATCTTACAAAGAAAATAAGCCTTGCCGAAAAGGCGCTCAAACAGAACGAAGACGAACTTAAGGAAAAATACGGTTTAGGAAACGCAAAGTCATATATAATAGAAGTAGACTTATCCAAGCTGTATCTTGTTCTTACAAAAGAGGAATTCCTAAAGATACAATCTGAGAAAAAGGGCAAATAGGTATTCTTATTATACGTAGTATAATATATTTTTACGGAGGCGCGAGAAGAGCATTTACATCTTTGCGCCTCTTTTCGTTATAGAAGCTATCAAAACTGCGCTTACGGGCTGAGCGCGCGCCTTATATAAAACTGCAATACGAATTGTATAGAAAAAGAAATCAAATCTAACCTTCAACCAAAGGCTCTATTTTAGCATCTTTTTGGGGTTGTATATAGCCTTTTAAGCCGTATTTTGCGCACACTTGCCGCGCCTCGTCCACAGACATAACCATGAATGCAGTGGACATTGCATCTGCTATTGCGGCATTTTTACATATGGCCCATGTTCTGAAGTTTGTCTTTGGCTTAATGTCAAGATTGCGACAGTCCATTATATGCTCCCCCAAAACAGCCGTACCCGAGGCCCCAAGACTCTCATCGTGAAGCTCCACAATATCCGCACCGCCTAAAGACACTTTCCATGCTGAACCGTCGGCTCTATGTCCCATGGCGCAAATGCTGCTTGAGGCAAATGAGAAAAACGCATTCTTTATGTTCCAATCCTTAGATAGCATAGCCGAGAGCACATCGAGCGCGTATCCCTTGCCAATAGCGCCAAAGTCCAAAGCGCCATAGCTCTTCTTCCTGACCAAATAGCTGGAAGTGTCTATATCTAAGGTAATCTTGCCGCATTCCTTTACGTCGGCGCCCTTGTTTTTTATAAAGTATGCGCCCATAGTTACGTCGACAATACCTCCGCTCATAAGATAGGCTTCGGCGCCAAGTTTTAGACATTGCATGGTATGCTCGCTTATGCGCTCGCTGGAGCCTATATCCATAGAATTTATTATGTTTACATCTCCACCGTATTTATAAACGGAAAGATTATCCTCAAGAAAAAGCATCTCCTGTTCGAGTTCGTGAAATGCGCTGTATGCGTAGGTATTATCGGAAGCGCAGATAGTTGCGTCCAAAGATCCGTTCATGGCAGTTAGCGTAAATTCAAATTCTTTCATTATGTTGGATTTCTTTGTTTATTTGGCTTTTTTCTTGCAATGTAAAGCTTTGGCAAATAAATAGTATTTTTGTAGTTTTCACCGGACAATTTCAATCTAAAAAACACGCAACAAAAGGGGAGATAAATGAAGCTAAAGACCTCTATAAAAGGCGCAATTTGCGCCATGTGCCTTGGCTCGTTTAGCGCACAGGCATACGATATAGCCGCCTACTATTGGCCGGCATACCACCCGGAACCGCGCTGGCAGGAGCTTGGAGTTTTCAAAGACGGCAAAGGCGAATGGCAGAACGTATACGAGGCCGTTCCTAAGTTTGTAGGGCACTACCAACCGCGAGTTCCCATATGGGGCTATACAGACGAGTCGGATCCCGAGGTTATGGCAAAGAAGATAGACGCCGCTGCCGACTACGGAGTAAACGTATTTATATTCGACTGGTATTGGTACGAAGGCAAACCCTTCCTTGAGGAGGCTCTCAACAATGGGTTTCTAAAAGCCAAGAACAAAGACAGAATGAAGTTCTTCCTAATGTGGGCAAACCACAACGTAATAGACGTATGGGACAATAAAGTAGCCTACAAGCATTTGGACAATGTAATATGGTCTGGCGAGATAAAACTTGACGAATTCAAAAAGATAGCAGACCGCGTAATAGAGAAATACTTCAAGCAGCCAAATTACTACAAGATAGATGGCAAACCTGTATTTAGCATATACGAGCTTGGCACATTCATAAAGGGAGTTGGCGGTGTTGAGAACGCAAAGGCCGCTCTTGACTATATAAAGAAGAAAGCTGTAGAGGCTGGTCTGGAAGGAGTGCACATACAGACTATGTGCTGGAATTTGCCAAAGGGTCTCCAAGGTGTTCCCGGAGACTCCACCCCCACTTCAAAGAAGATAGTGGAATTTTTAGGGATTGATTCATTTACAAGCTATCAATGGGTGCACTACCGTGCGCCAGGCGGCATGGACTACAAGGATTGGGGAGACTGGAACGTATCCAACTGGGACAATTTATCCAAGACTGCTTCCATACCGTATTTTTGCCATGTATCCATAGGCTGGGACAACAACATGCGCTATCCAGCCGGCCGCTTTACGCCCATTGTAATGAATTCTAACCCGGCGAAGTTTGAGGAATATCTGCGCAAGGCTAAGGACTGGACAGACAAGAACAACCCAAGCACAAAGCTTATAACCGTAAACTCATGGAACGAATGGACAGAGGGTTCTTACCTTGAGCCCGACGAGTATTTTGGTTGGGCATATCTTGAGGCGGTAAGGCGTGTATTTAAGAAAGACGCAGAAAAGTAATCTCAACAAATAGATCTCATATTGTAAAAGGCGAAGTTCAAAGCTTCGTCTTTTTTTATAAAAAACTTGAAAGGAGGGCGCAGCGGGGGCACTATGCGCAAATCAATTTAACGGAAGTAATAAAAATGAAGTTTTCAAAATATCACGCGTTGGGCAACGATTATCTCGTTTTGGACCCGAAAGACTGCCCTGTTCTGCCGTCGGACAAGGATATCATCACCATATGCCATCGCAATTTTGGGCTTGGCAGCGACGGCATACTCTTTGGGCCAGAGAAGAGCGACAAAGCAAACTTCAAGCTGCGCATAATAAATCCCGATGCATCCGAGGCCGAGAAGAGCGGCAATGGCATAAGGATATTTTCCCGTTATCTATACGACATAGGTCTTGTCCGCGAGGACGAGGAATTCTCTTTGGAGACGCTTGGCGGCATAGTAAGAAGCACCGTATCCGAAAAGGGTAAGAAAATTACCGTTGAGATGGGCAAGGTAAGCTTTGACGCAGCAAAAATTCCTGTAAATGGCCCAGCCGGTGAAGTAATAAACCGCGAGTTTGAAATACTCGGCAAAAAGTACAAGTACTGCTGCGCCACAATAGGCAACCCGCACTGCGTGCTTCCGCTCGATGATATTTCAGAGGAGCTTGCAAAGCAGATAGGCCCGCACATTGAAAATATGACAAGCCTTTTCCCGAACCGCACAAATGTGCAGCTCCTAAAGGCTGTCGACAGGAATAACATAGAGATACAAATATGGGAAAGAGGCGCAGGTTATACGCTTGCGTCTGGTTCTTCGTCGAGCGCGGCAGCCGCAGTTGCCCACAAGCTTGGCCTTTGCGACTCAGACATAACTGTGCATATGCCAGGCGGAAAACTATCAATAAAGATAGCGCCCGACTTCTCCATAACCATGACCGGCCCTGCCACAAGAGTTGGCTCTTACGAGATGGATCCGGAAATTCTCTCTTAAGCAAGAATATTATTATACCAATACATCTTCAGCTATCAAGGCCTGTATAGAAAGCTTTCAACAACTTCATACTATACAGCATAAAAAAAACGGCGCGCAATTTAATATGCGCGCCGCTTTTTTATATGAGAGGCTCTGAAATTTTAAGTAAAATATAGGCAATCTCCAATGTGCAACAGATATTACTTGAATTCCCGCAAGAAATATTCTGATGCGTCAAGAAGAGATATTGGCAAAGCAAACTAAATATAGACTTTAACCGCCTATATTATGCAAAAAATTTCCTTAATAACAGGTTAGTTTTCCACCTTAAATTTAAAGGAAACTGCTTGGAGAGCCTTAAGTTTGCGCTCTTCCCAAGAACGTCTGCATTCAAAGTTAAGAGTCTGCTCTCCAACGCGCTCGGCGCGGAAGTAGAATACTTGCTTGCCTGGAGCTCCAGCAACGTTCTTTTCAGGCGCTACATAGTCCGAACCGCCCAAAGACAAAATATCGCTATCCGGCTGAACAAGCTCCCACGAGTATCCCGTAGAAGGATTTGAATTCAAAACAACCTTAAAGCACTGCCCAACAGATACAACATTATCCGACTGAGCGTCCGCGTCCGTAAATTCAAGTGGGGTATTTTTGGAAACGCACGCGCAAAGCAGCGCAGAGAACAGGGTAATAAGTAGAAGTCTAAACATAACAGCTTATTAAAGCCAAAAGAAAATCTTCTTTCAATCTAAAATTTATATGCGCAAAAAAACATTAGAACTTTCAATATGCAGCTACAAAAAAAGCGGATTTTTATATATCCGCTCTTTTAAAAAACTATTATCGACACATAAAATATTCAGAGATATTGCCACTATTGATAAGATTATAATCTTATGCGTTTATTTTTTTGATACGGCAAGAACTTGCCCTTCTCTGCGGAGAGTTGATGCAAGCTGTGAGTAATTTATATCCTGAACATCGCGGCCCGAATCTATACACTGCACTGCCGCAGCCGCAGCCGAATGCCCCAATATCATAAATACAGGTTCCATTCTTATTGATCCGTATGCCGTATGCGATGCGGAAAGCGCACAGACAACATACAAATTCTTACAGTCGTCCCTCTTGGGAATTATGGATCCGTATGCTATCTTATAAGGGCCGCTGCCCGATATAAACACCTCTACGTCGCCTTCGTTCTGGACAAATCCGTCCTCATCAACATAGCGTGATGTATTGTGAGAATCTATGGCGTACGACCCCATCCCTATGGGTTCCGGAGTGGCCTTCTCATTAAGGCAGTCGTGCTCAGTCATGACATAGTCTCCCACAAGCCTGCGAGCCTCGCGGATATACAGATAATAAGGCCAGTTTCCGCTACTTTTGAATTCGTCTTTCGGAAGCCCTAAATTCTTTATCTTATCCTTAAATTCCTTTGGGGTTCGCGGATCTGTATTCCAAAAGTAGAGCAGTCCTAAATGGTAGTCTTTGTGGCGCTTTACAATAAGCTCCCTCTCGGCGTAGGAGGCCTCTGGATAAGAGTAATTCTCCCCTATAAAATCGGTTGAAAAACCTTGTTTGTTGTTTATGTCTGTCTTGTGGTTCGGCATGCGCGATATTATAAGCGGACTCGCCTCCGGATATGCCTCAAACCATCTGCCGCACAATTCAAAATCTTCCGGATTGTAATTGTCGGGCTTAGACAGAGGTATTTTATTTGGTTCGTAGTCTGTAAGGCAAATGCGGTAATTGTATGCCTGTACTTTCTTGTCGGCCTCGCCGTTCTTAAGGGGCGGCTCGCTTGATATATACTTCAAAAGCCCGCTGGATTTATCCCCCTTAATCTTGTATGGATCAACCTTTACGGAGAAGTTGTGGTAGTTGTGACGCAAGTCTGTCCTATAACCGTTGTAAGTTTCGTTGTACTTTTCGTTGCCCTCGCGCCCCACAACATATTCGCACCCGGCTGAAGCCATTAAATCTCCTTCAAATGTTGCGTCTATAAAAATCTTTCCTTCAAATCTCCTCCCGCTGAGAGTAGTTATGGACTTTATGCGCCCGGCAGACATCTCAACCCCGTTTTCCCTATCGAGATATTCGTTTCTTAAAATCTTTATATTGGGATACTCCGCAAGCCACTTTTCGTATACAGCAGTGGCTATGCGCGGTTCGAAAATCCACATGACTTTCCTCTTATTATCTATAGCTTTAGTTCCCTGCCCTGTTCCCTTAAATTCGTCCATACGCTCAGCATACCAATTTTCGGGTTTCTGATACTCCGCGTAAACGCGCTTGTAAAATTCCAAAGACAACCCGCCTATGGCCTCGGTTTTTCCGGAATCTGTCATTCCAAGCCCAGAGCTGCTCATTGCGCCAAGCTCCTGCGTTGGAGAAATCAGTATAACCTTCTTGCCAGACTTTGCACCCCTTATGGCGGAAACTACTCCGGCGGAAGTTCCTCCATAAACTATTATGTCTGCCTTTTCGGAACTTTTTATATCTGCGTTAGAGTTGCATGCCGTACACAAAACTGCACACGCAACCCCGGCTATTACATTCTTTAATAGAGTTAATGTTTTCATATATAATAATGTATTAATGAGAATCTGGTTCTATATGAACATTTATCATGCATTTTCCAAAATGCTTTCTAAGTGCGTTTTCAACATTTGTGGAAATGTCGTGCGCCTCAACTATGCTAAGGTTTGGGCTGACATGTATGTTAACTTCAACAAAGGTCTCCGGCCCGGCGCTTCTTACCCTGAGAGAATGGAATCTTTTTACTCCATCAACAGATTCTATAACTTCACATACTTCTTTGCGCGTACGCTCCGACACCCCGTCTATAAGAGCAAACACAGAGCGCTTTCCAAGCCTGTAGCTTACAAGCATAACTACACACGCAACGCATAATGCGGCAATGCTGTCGGCCGCATATATCTCAAAAGAAGAAAGCACCAATCCAACCAGGACAACGACAGAACTCCAAATGTCAGTTGAAAAGTGAAGCGCATCGGCCTCGAGAGCCTCGCTCTTATATTTTTTTGCGGCATGCCTGAGAATTCTCGACCTATTTGCGTCAATAACAATAGATGTTATAACCACCGCATAGCTCCAAAAGCCAACCTCTATGCTTACCCCACCCACAACAAGCCTGCATACGGCCTCGTATACTATCCAAAAGCATGTTGCAAAGAGCAGCAGAGTCTCAAATAGGGCTGAAAGATTCTCAACCTTCCCATGCCCAAAGTTATGATCCCTATCGGCTGGTTTGTCAGAGATTCTCACCGCAAACCATGTAATTAGAGCTGCCACCAGGTCAAGTGTGGAATGAAGCGCTTCGGACAATATGCCCAAGCTTCCTGTTGAAACTCCAACAACAACCTTAAACGCCGTAAGAAATACCGCCGCAAAAACCGACAACAATGCGGCTTTCTTTTTGCCATTTTGTTTTGGCATAAAATGATCCTCGCTATATAAAGTCTAATTATTTTTCAAGACGAGCCTTTTGGGACTTTACAGAACCGTCAAGAAGTTCCGTCTCAAGCTCAAAGTCAAAGGACTTATCCTTATCTGAAAGCTTAACGGTAAACTCGTACGGATAGTCCTTATCCTCCAAGATTTTCTCCTCGCCGTTTTCCTTATACTTCAGGCGCGCCTTGCGAACTACGGAATCATCGTCTCTAAGATAGACAAATGCCGATAACCTGCTTGGGCCAAAATTTATTATCATAGCCCTCGCCCTTCCCACGGAAAGTTCCGCGTAATCCTTTTTCCACGCATCCTTTTCCGATCTTGCCAAGAAGTCCTTTTGGAATTTAACAGCAGGCTTTGCCGATTCTATCACCGCGCTTACCAGCCCCATGGCTGATACGTCGATTTCAAATACTCCGTCTTTTGCTACCACTTTCCTATACGGAGTCTTTTCTGAGTTCTTATAAAGAAGAACCTCAACATCTCCCTCAGGCAGGCCGGCAAGCTTCTTATTTAATGTTATCTTAGCCCCGGCGCTCCTGCGGGACTGGTTCGCAAAGGCTATGTACAAACCGCCATTCTCACCCCTGGCTGAAAGCCAATTGAGCTCGTTAGAGGTGGAATCAAGTAGGCCGCGCGGCAACCATATATATGCCTTGCGACCAAAGAACGTGCCGGCCCTATCGCCGTAAAAATTGCTCTGCAAGTAAGAGTAAGCCTCTATGTAGCGCGCTGGAAATGAAATCTCTCCACCCGAACGCACCTGTATATCGCCCACAAGATAGTCTATGAGCATGGAAATCATGGGCAATATGTGGTTGTAGTGGAAGGAATTTACACTGAGTTTTTTTGGATCGCGCAAAGGATAATCGACCTTTTCGTATATGGTGGTTCTATCAGTGTTTATATGGTACCCAGGAAAATTGCGATAGCGCCCTACAACGGCATTCCTTGCTATATCGCAAAGAAACCTATCTTTTGACTCTGCCCCTATGCGCATAAACCACGGCGCATAATGAGTCATAAATATTCCCCTGTGCCCGCTCATAGTTCCGGAAGATTCAGGCGTAAGTCCTATCTCTGAAAGACGCCATGCCTCAACATCCTCGCGCGGGGCAACCATGCGCTCGTGCCCCTTAGACTTTAAATATCCGTACCACGGAGCCATTCCGTCGGGATTTACAGTTATCTTTTCATCTGGAATCTGCGGACACATCCATACAAACATAGCATAAAGCCTTGCCGCCTTGCGCGCCGCCTCAAGATGCTTTGGGTCTTTCGTTACGCCGTAAAGCCTGTACAAATCAACAAAACGCGGCGCAAAACTTGTCCAGAAAAAGCTCTGGTCGTCAAACTCCCCGGGCGCAGAATCTATATACTTGGCAATATATTTTTCAGCTCCATCTTTAGCTTTCTGCAGATATTCGTCACCACCGCCGTTAAGATAAATATCCAAAGCGTCCTGCCAGGCAGAACCGCCGGAAACCTCGTTTAGATTCAACACCCTGTACTTTGGGAAAAGCTCCTTTGCGTGCATCATAAACATCGGGCTTGCACCTCCGCTTATTCCATACAAAACAGCCATCTCGCTGACAGGAGTACACGGACCATTCATGTTCCTCGACGGATTTTGTATCTTGCAGTTTCTGTCAAGCGCAAGGAGGAATTTCTCCCTCGAGAGCAAATACTCCATTATAGGATATGCACGTTTCTCGTACATCTCCTCGGAATCTGTCACAAGCGCTATCTCAAGCGGATTTAGGCAGGACACATTCTTCACTGTTCCGGGCGCATCGGTGGCATATGAACAGCCCTTCATATCGTCGAGAAACTGCGCGTATCCGCTCATGGAATACGCTATCATATTCTCCAAAGTCTCATTTATAGAGCAGATATCGTTGTGGCGGTAGTCGCGCATCTTAAAAAGATTGCGCGCCATACGCTCGTAAGCATCGGTTATGTCGCCCTTGTTGGAGAAAAGGCGCATCTTGAAATTGTAGGTGTCTCCCGCATTCATAAGAGACCCCGCTCCGCCAAGCATAGGTGATATTACAGAGCTTCTTGCCTTGCCGTCCAAAGTTCTAAGCGCGACAGCAAAACGACTGTTATCAAGCTTAGGAAGCGGCATAAACGGTATCTCCAATGTGTCTGCCGCAACGCCAAAGACCTCTCCGCCCTTATTTATAAATGTCGCCGGAAGAGAACATTCAAACGCAGGCGTTGCAAAAGGCTGCACCGGAAATCTTTTCCCCTGCCAGATGAAGGGCTGCCATATCTCCTTAAGTTCTCCCATATCGAATTCCGGCGCGCCGACAAACGCCACGGAATAATAGCCTTTTACCTTTGGTTTGAAGCTATATTCAAACACTGGAAAATCCGACCCTTTCTGAAAATATATCTTGCCGATGAGAGAAAATTTTTCGTTCTCAGGAAAATTTATGATTACGGTATCTCCATCAACTTTTACTGAAGATGCCTTTACCTTCTCAGAAGGCGCGCTAACCCATACGTTTGCGGTTCTTCCTACGGTATTTTTTGCGCGGATTATACTGTCGTCAAAGCCGTCACCAATCTCATTGTCCGAGGCTTTTTTCATCTTCAGCAGATACTTCTTCTCAAGACCCTTTCTCTCCCACGTTGGCACATTGTACAACACTCCCTTGTCAAGTCCGGACGGGCTCATCTTCAGCTTAGGATTCCTATCCGTATAGAATACCTCAAAAACCGGACTAAGCATCCATTCTGTTCCGCTTTTAGCCTTGAAAACAATATTTCCATCCTGCCCGATTTTAACTTCAGCGCTACCAGAAGATATCCCATCTCCTCCGGCGTAGAGGGCAAGCTGAAAAACAGCCATTGATGCTAATGACAATACGATCTTTTTGAAGATGTCTTTCATAAACCTTTTTTAATATTCAGCCTAAAATTAGAGATTTCATACATGCAAAAAGCAATTTAAATATTTTCTCTTATCAGATTGCGCAGATGCAAGCCTATTGCAATCTAACAGATATAATATGTTTCAGATGTCAATCGCACTGAGTCTTGAATATGTCTGATCCATCCCAGCCAAAAGCTTCGGGTGAAACTGGCCACGGGAAAAATTCGTGCTCATAATAGGGCTTGGAATCTTTCTCTATGGTATTTCCAGAAAAAGTAAGATTCTTTATCGACGAGAGAAAAACTAAAGGCGCGTAAAATCCACGAATGCGGTTGCCGGTTATCTTTATATCTCTGTGGGCGCCTGCCGGAGAGAATTTTCTCTCTAAAGACATGGAATATACGCATATTGCTGGATACATTCCTGCCTCTATATCGCAATCTTCTATGCTTACAGATCTCGAATGGCCCGCTCCGTACCAGTATATCTCCGGAGCGCAAAGTATGCCAGCCATGCGTGCTCCCTCTATCTTTGCGCCCTTCACAAGTCCGTTCGACGCCCTCAAGAGCATGCCTCTTGACCTGTTGTTTCCGTATGCTCCTCCAAGTATTTTAAAGCCGTTCCCAATTTTGTTTACGGCGCAAATCATGCTCTCAGGATCGAGTTTTTGCGGAGCAGTCTGAAGTTCTATCGTATAAACTTTTATCCTCTCCCTCTTTAAATTTGAAGTTCTGTAAACTGTACGGGGAAATATCTTAGAGCTTATGTAAGAAAATTCCTCCTCCGTAAGCGGCTGCGCATCGGCAATGCTCTTCACCTTGGAATATTCCAAAGCACCTGTTCTCGGCGAGAATATCTCAACCTCGTCGCCAACATCAAAGTTCATGCTGTCAACAAAAGTTGCCATGCGCAATATGTTGCCCTTCGCAGAAACACAATGGTAATACCTGCCGCTTATGGCTATGCAATCGTCCCCTCCGTACATGGCGCGGCAATTTATAATTACAGGGCCATTTTGAGAATACTTGCTGTGGAATCCATCGGCATTACCGCTTCTTAGACGCGGAAATTCCCTCTTTAAAATGTCCACCTCAGGCGGACAACGGTCAAGCAGGCAGTCTTCGTAAACCGTAGCAGTGCAGCTTTCCTCAAAATATCCAAAACCATGCGCCGCATAAAGTTTTATTCCCTTCAACTTTACATTTTTGCAATCGCTTAACATTACCGCATGAGGAATAGGGTGCTTTATGTTGCTAACTGCAGTTACAACATGGTCTCCAACCTGCTCTACAGCCCTGCGTACAAGCGCCCTTGAATAAGGCCTTATCACCTCAAATTTTTTGTCCGACAATACATTTATCTTGTTGGAGTAGGAATCCCATGTGCGAAGCCTGCGCGTCTGAGGATTGAATATCTCATATTTATCAGGGCTTATCTCAACTTCCCTCGCATCCGGATATCCATTGAATATTTCAACTTCCGTTACGGTCTTGTCGTCTGAAATCTTAACTATCTTCCCCTGCGTAAACGGAAGCGGATCATAGTCTATCCACAATCCATCAAGCGTAAAATTCTCGCACTTGTCTATTGTTACAGCCCGCGTTGTGTCTAAGCATATTAGCTTAACTCCGCGCGCGTCTATATACACATCTTTTAAATTCCTGAAAACTAAATGCTGCCTCTTCTCCGATTTTAACCGGTATGTTCCTGCTGGAATTTTTATACTCCTCTCGCCGGAGGATATTTTTGCATTTATATAGTCCCTTAAATTCTCTGGTCTTTCCTCTGAAAATACCGCCGCTGCTGAAAAAAGAAATACAGCTGCCAAAGCGCATATCTTTTTTAATTTAGATACATTCATAATCTTATCCTAATACAATGAGTTCCAACCTGAGGTAAAAAAATCCCCGAACATTTCGGAACGGGGATTTCATATAGACTAAATCTTTATATAAAAACTTCTTTTTCTTTAGAAGCCAAAGTCAACCTTGGCACCAAACCACAAATGCTGGTCATGTCCGCCTACATTGTAGTTGTAGCGCATATCAGCAGACTTCTCCGTCAGGTAGCTGTAGCGAACTCCGCCGCTGATTGTGCAGAAATCTGTAAGCGCATAGGCCAAATCAACAGTTCCTCCAACATAGAAATAGCTGTTAGACCAGTCCTCGCCGCCAGCCTGATTGCCATTGCGCCTGTCCGCCGTCAGCCAGCCACCGTAAACGCGGATTGGAAGTGTAAGACGCCTCCAGCCCATGGTCATTTCTCCAATCGGAAGCTCATATCCCAGCGACGCCTCTATGACATGCTGCTCCAGTTCAAAATTATAGTAGTAATATACCGAAGGATTTATATTTATACCTCCCAGATAGCTTGCCGTATCCATCGACAACCCAACATATACTTCCGAATTATTCGACATGTAATATGGAGTATCCGTATACCAGTAGTATATGTATCCCAAATCCAAGTTGAATGCTTTGTAGGAATAATTTATGCCGCCGTAGAGGTCAACTTCCGTCAGCTGCTGAAAGCTTCCCACTCCGCCGCGTTCCACCGGAAAATTCATCCACGAGCCAGCATACACGTCGAACCCGAGAACCGGATATGAGAATTCAACTTTTGGCTGAATGGAATGATCCGCCTTCTGTTCCGCGCGGAATATGTACTCCGACTCATACCCTACCGCCGCCGAAACTCTAAATAGAGATATAGACGGATTAACTATACTGTTCATTGGAAATGCTCCGTCTTGCGAGAACGCAAACAACGGTGCCGCGCAAAGCGCCATAAGAGCTAAGGATTTTTTCATAAAGAGAAAAGATGTATGTGTGTTTTAGAAAATTTGACATTTACATAATTTCAACTCCACAGCAAAAATGCAAGATAATTTGCCTCTACTAAAAAATTTTACACTTCCTACAAAGCGCAATATCAGATAAATAAAAGAGCGGCAAAACTAGCATCTGCCGCTCTTCTTCTTGCAAGCAAGGCAACTTTCTAAAGCCTTCCGTATATGAAGTTTAAAAATTCTGCGCTTGAAATCTTCTCTAATACCGAACGGGCAAAACCTTCTACCTGGAGGGCTCTTGCGGCTTTATCGCACAAGCCGCGGCAAGCCATATAGAAAAGCTCGTCCTTGTTCGGGCCCGACACCGCGCAGCCGTGCGAACATTCAACATCGTTGGCTTCTATCTCCAATATCGGCGATGCATCCACCCTTGCGCATCTCGACAGCTGCAATGTTCTGCAACTCTGGTACGCCTTTGTCTTCTGGGCTGCCTTGCCAACTAAAATCTCGCCTATGAAAGACGCCCGCGCAGATTGGTCTATAATATTTTTAACATCTATCCTACTCGACGCCCCTTCCGACTTATGCCTCTGCCAAGTGCGCAAGTCATGCCAATCCTTGCCCGATGCATTCTGGAGAAAAGACATATGCGCATCTGCTCCCACTCCCAGCAAATTCAGAGCTGCCTCTTTTCTTATAGACGAGCACCCTGAGCATACCGATGCCCCATTAAGACTGGCATTTGCGGCTATATCTGCGGAAAGCATCTCAAAAATTCTCGCGTCGGACGCAGACTGCGCAAAAGACGAAAACTCCACACGCGCGCCTTCCGAAACATCAAGCATAGTCTCCTTGAAATAAAGCCCGCCCACAGGAGAGAAATCCGCCGAACATATCTCCAGATTGGAATTCCTCCCCGCTTTTATCCTAAGGCCCAATGCCGGATATTTCGAGGAATCCCAAATTACAAGAACCTTTCCGCTGACGCCTTCAGGCGCCTCTATCGACACATTTCCCGATGAAGACGCCAAAGATGCAAACATCTCACCGTATGCCCCTCTAGAACGCGCAACCAGAAGAAAATCTTCCTCTTCGCGCTCGGATAGCATCGTTTTAAAATCTCCTATCTTCAATGCGCCTTTTACGGAATATGTCATCTCGGCATCGGCGCACAGAACGCGGTCGAACCCTTCAAAACATTTTCCGTAAGCGTCAAGAAGCTCGGCTGTTCCCGATGCCACATAAGAATCTACCTCGTTAAATCCGCCAGACATAAGCCTGCGGGCATTTTCCGCACCCCACCCTTTGAGGTCGGAAAAACGCCAATCCTGATTCTTGCGATCCGGAAAAGCTGCCCTCTCGAAAATATCACTGTCAAAAAATGGATTCATCAGCCCACCGATCCTTCCATCTGCATTTCTATAAGCCGCTTAAGCTCAACAGAATACTCCATCGGAAACTGCTTTACAAGGTCGTTTACAAATCCGTTTACGGCAAGGCTTACTGCCTCCTTTTCCGAAAGCCCCCTTGCGCGCATATAGAAAATCTGCTCCTCAGAAAGCTTTGAGACGCTAGCCTCGTGCTGGACAGAGTTGTTTTCTCCCGAACACGTAACCGCCGGATAAGTGTCTGTACGAGAATTTGTATTTATAAGAAGAGCATCGCAGACAGTATTGTTCTTACAGTCTGATACCGACGGCGGCATATATACCTGCCCCCTGTAAGAGGCTCTTCCGTCGGCAATGCTTATAGACTTTGATATTATGTTTGAGCTTGTTCCATCTGCCATATGCAGCATTTTGGCGCCCGTATCCTGATGTTGGGATTTGTTAGCCAGAGCTATGGATACAACCTCTCCCTTTGCTCCCTTACCCTTTAAAATCACAGCAGGATACTTCATTGTAAGCCCGGAACCTATGTTGCAGTCTATCCACCTTACCTCAGCGCCCTCGTGCGCCACAGCACGCTTCGTGACAAGATTGAAGACATTGTCCGACCAGTTCTGTACCGTAACATACTGTATCTTTGCCCCCTTCAGCGCCACAAGTTCCACAACCGCAGAATGCAATGTGCTGGTTTCAAACCTCGGCGCCGTGCAACCTTCCATGTACATCAGCTCGGCGCCCTCGTCCGCTATTATCAGCGTTCTTTCAAACTGCCCGAAACTTTCAGCATTTATCCTAAAATACGCCTGGAGCGGCTGCGGAACCTTTACGCCCTTTGGCACATATATGAAACTTCCGCCGCTGAACACAGCACTGTTTAGTGCGCTGTATTTGTTGTCCCCTATGGGAATTACCTTGCCGAAGTATTTGCGGAATATCTCGGGATATTTCATCAACCCCTCGGTTGAATCAACAAAGATAACTCCCATCTTCTCAAGATGCGCCTTCATGTTTGAATAGGCGCTCTCTGAATCAAACTGGGCTTCTACTCCAGCCAAAAATGCCCTCTCCTGCTCGGGAACTCCCAAACGCTCGAAAGTCTCTTTTACGTCGTCGGGAACCTCGTCCCAAGAACGGGTCTTGCGCGCACCCTTGGCTAGATAATAGCGTATCTTTGAAAAATCCAATTCGTCAAGGCGCTTTGTTGCCCAGTGCGTGGGATTCTCCATCCTTGTAAACGCATCAAGTGCCTTGAGGCGGAAATCCAAGATCCATTGGTCCTCGCCCTTGACGCCGGAAATATACTTAACCACCTCCGGAGTAAGACCAACACCAGCGTCGTACGCGTAGTCTTCGGCGTAGCTGAAATTCCCGGCCTGACGGTCGAGATTCAAAGATGAAACTGTCTCTTTTGCGTCGGCCATTATTGCAATATGTGGTCATACCCCTTCTCCTCTAGCTCGAGAGCCAGAGAAGCCGGACCGCTCTTTACTATGCGCCCATCCATCATAACATGCACCACATCAGGCTTTATATGCTCCAAAAGCCTATTGTAGTGCGTTATCAGCAGTATTCCCATATCTGCGCGCACCATGTTAACACCGTCTGAAACCACCTTAAGCGCGTCTATGTCCAAACCGCTGTCAACCTCGTCCAAAATTGCAAAAGACGGCTTTAGCATAAGCATCTGTAGAATGTCGCAGCGCTTTTTCTCTCCGCCGCTAAACCCCTCGTTGACACTTCTTGATGTAAAGCTTCTATCTATCTTAAGGGCGTCCATCATTGCGTAGAGCTCCTTGTAAAACTTTGGAGCCACTATCTCCTCGCCCTCGGGCAGACGGGCGTTCAAGCACGCCCTTATGAAATTTGCTATACTTACCCCAGGAATTTCCACCGGATACTGGAAAGCCAAAAACAGCCCCATGCGGGCAATCTCGTCTGTGGACAAGCCAACAATGCTACGGCCGTCGAGCAGAGCACTTCCTCCGGTTATCCTGTACTCCGGATTCCCCATCAAAGCCTTGGAAAGCGAACTTTTTCCAGTTCCATTGGGCCCCATGATGGCATGAACCTCTCCTTTGGGCACGCGCAAATTAAGACCGTCGACTATCTTCCTGTCGCCGATTTCCACCTGCAGATTCTCTATTAAAAGTCCATCTGTCATAATAAAAATCTATTTTTGCGGCATATACGGATCAAGAAACACCGTCTTGAAACTGTAGCGCGAGTTGAAATCCTCCTTCTTGTCCTCCTCAGTTCCTCTCAGTTCTCCTCCGTCTATCATATTAAAGACTATCTCGCCAAAATCATCCGTCTTATTTACGCCCCATTCCTCCAAAACGGTATAAGCCATAGGCCCAAAGCTCTCCAAGGCAAAATCCTTCAAGCCCTCGAGGAACTCCTCCGTGCTGATATTGCCACCAACGCGGTTTGCATCGGCCGAATGAAGCTTCTTTACCGTATAATCGAGCGCCATGCGCACAAATATGTACGCACCCGCTGCGTAGCGCGAATCGCGAGCGGTTACGGAATCTAAAAACTGCTGAAAACTCTTATTTGGCATTTTTCCAATGCAGAAAATCTACTAATCGGATAAATTTTCCGCAAATAAATAATATTCCTATCGTTGTCCGACAAGCCGAAACGAAAATAGTTTCCGCATCTACGTTATCGGATGCGCGCTCTTCATGCGCTCCTGCAAAGACATCACCTCAACCTCTCTGGTCTTAAGGGCCTTTATTCCCTCTATGGCAGCATACGCACCCATGATTGTAGTTATCATGCACACTCTGCGCAACAGAGCTTCTTCCCTTATGCGGTTTTCGTCCAAGCGCGGAGTCATTCCGGAAGGGGTGTTTATTATTATCTGCATCTGTCCGTTCTTTATCATGTCAACAACATTCGGACGCGCACCCTCGGAGAGCTTGTATGTCTTTGTAACCTCTATGCCCTTCTCCCTGAGCAAATTTGCCGTTCCTGCGGTAGAAAATATCTTGAAGCCCAAGTCCGAGAAGGCCTTTGCCATTTCGGCGGCGGCCTGCTTGTCGTGGTCCTTCACAGATATGAACACATTTCCGGAAGTTGGTAGCCCAGGCTGCGCGGCCATCTGGCTTTTCGCAAAGGCCATGCCCAAATCTTTGTCCAAGCCCATGACCTCTCCGGTTGAACGCATCTCAGGAGAAAGCATCACGCTTGCGCCCTTGAACCTTACAAACGGAAATACACTTTCCTTTACGGCCTTGTAGTCTGTTGCAATCTCTTTTGTAAAGCCCAAATCCTTGAGCTTCTCACCCGCCATAACGCGCGCTGCAAGCTTTGCCAAAGACACCCCGATAACCTTCGAGACAAACGGAACCGTCCTCGATGCCCTCGGATTTACCTCCAAAATGTAAAGCTCTCCCTTCTTTATGGCGTACTGAATGTTCATTAAGCCTATAACTTTAAGCTCGCGCGCAAGAGCGTAGGTTGCGCTTCTAACTTCGTCGAGTATGTTCTTTGAAAGCGTGCGGGGAGGCATAACCATGGCGGCGTCGCCGGAATGGACTCCTGCGTATTCTATATGCTCAAGCATGCCGCCTATCACAGTGGTTTCTCCGTCGCTTATGGCGTCAACATCAAGCTCTATGGCGTCTTCGAGGAATTTGTCCAGCAATACGGGCTTGCCCGGCGCCGCATCGAACGCATCTCGAACAACCTTCTTCATGTCGTCCATATTGTAAACTATGAACATTCCCCTGCCGCCCAATACGAAACTCGGCCTGAGCAAAATGGGGAATCCTATATGCCCGGCAAGCTCGTAAGCCTGCTCCGGAGTTGTTGCCGTTGCGTTTATAGGCTGCTTTAGCTTGAGCTTGTCAAGTATCTCCTTAAACAGCTCGCGGTCTTCCGCTATGTCTATGCTCTCTGGAGACGTGCCTATTATATTCACGCCGTTCGCCTGAAGCTCAGAGGCCAAATTCAGCGGAGTCTGCCCGCCAAACTGCACTATCGCGCCATCGCACTTCTCCTGCTTGTAAACCTCAAGCACGTCTTCAAGCGTAAGCGGCTCAAAAAATAGCCTGTCGGAAGTGTCGTAGTCGGTCGATACCGTCTCCGGATTTGAATTTATCATCAACGTTTCATATCCGGCCTCTCGCAGGGCAAAAGACGCATGCACGCAGCAATAGTCAAACTCTATTCCCTGCCCTATCCTGTTCGGTCCGCCGCCTATTATCATTATCTTCTTCTTTACGGAAGGCTTTATCTCGTTTTCAGCGCCGTAGGAAGAATAGTAGTATGGCGTAAATGCCTCAAACTCGGCAGCGCAGGTGTCCACAAGCCTGTAAACTGTGTTTATGCCGTATTTTTCCCTGAGCTGCTTTATGTTGCGTATCTTTGTGGAGCAGATAGTTGATATCTGCAAGTCCGTAAACCCAGCTTCCTTCGCCTTCCTAAGCAAAGATTCGTCAAGACCCGACAACCCCGCTTTGGACATGGCAAGCTCTATCTCAACTATGCCGCGTATCTGGCGCAAAAACCACGGATCTATCTTGGTAAACTCGTATATCTCGTCGTCTCCCATGCCCGCCAAAATGGCGTACCTTATATAAAATATCCTCTCGGCAACCGGACGCACAAGCCCTTTGCGTATCTGAACTAAATCTGTAATTTCCCGCGCGCCGAACTTTCCGCCTCCGCCCAAACCGCGGGTACCTATCTCCAATGAGCGCAGCGCCTTCTGAAGAGACTCCTTAAAGGTTCTGCCTATCGCCATAACCTCTCCGACGCTCTTCATGGAGCTTGTGAGAGTATTGTCTGAACCGGCAAATTTCTCGAACGTAAAGCGGGGAATTTTAGTTACTATATAGTCTATCGTGGGCTCGAAACTTGCGGGGGTCTCGCGGGTGATGTCGTTTCTAAGCTCGTCGAGAGAATATCCTACCGCAAGCTTTGCGGCAATCTTGGCTATCGGGAACCCCGTAGCCTTGGACGCCAACGCCGATGAACGGGAAACCCTCGGATTCATCTCTATTACTATCATGCGTCCGTTCTTCGGATTTACCGCAAATTGTATATTAGACCCACCAGTCTCTACGCCTATTTCACGAATAACCGCAAACGAGGCATCGCGCATGAGCTGGTACTCCTTGTCGGAAAGGGTTATAGCCGGAGCAACTGTTATCGAATCTCCCGTGTGTACACCCATAGGGTCGAGATTTTCTATGGAGCATATCACCACGCACTGGTCCTTGTGGTCGCGCATGACTTCCATCTCAAACTCCTTCCAGCCAAGCAGGCACTCCTCAACGAGAACCTCGTTTACAGGAGATACGCTCAACCCGTAGGCCACCATTTTTTCGTATTCCTCACGGTTGTAGGCTATGCCGCCACCAGTTCCGCCAAGCGTAAAACTTGGCCTTATTATTACTGGAAATTTATTTTCTTTGTCGGCCCATTCGCACGCCTGATTGAGGTCGTGAACAACCTTGCTTACGGGAATATCCAAGCCTATTTTCAGCATGGCCTCACGGAATTTCTCGCGGTCTTCGCCTTTTTCTATGGCCTCCTGCTTTGCACCTATCAGCTCTACAGAATACTTCTCCAATATTCCAGCCTTTGCAAGGGAAAGCGATAAATTTAGGGCAGTTTGCCCGCCGAGAGTAGGCAAGAGAGCATCTGGACGTTCCCTTGCTATAATCTTCTCAAGGACTTCAACCGTCAACGGTTCTATGTATGTGACGTCCGCGAAATCCGGATCCGTCATGATTGTAGCCGGATTGGAATTTACCAGAACGACCTTGTACCCCTCCTCTTTCAGAGCCTTGCACGCCTGGGTTCCCGAATAGTCGAACTCGCAGGCCTGGCCTATAACTATGGGGCCCGACCCTATTATCAAAATAGTCTTTATATCTGTACGTTTTGGCATAATAATAAAAAAATCCCGAAAGGGATATTCTTACAGAGGCTTCTTGTCAAAACATTATTGATATATCTATTCTTCATAAAGAAGAGTAGTTCTGAGAGAATTTTCTCTTAGGATATTGTTTTTTTGTTTCGAATACAAAAAATATCCATAGTTTTCCGTATGTAGTATGTAAGAGTGAAACTATTGTGAAAAAATGAGGTTTTTTTTCTTTTCAAATCGGCAAAAGGGTTTAAAAAAGTCCGAGTTTTTTTAATTCTTGCTTGGAGCTTCATCGAGGGCAGCAAGCGAGACGGCAAGCGGTAAAGAATCTAAAAATGTAGAAGCCATGTCCGAACAGAATACCTCCGAAGTACCTGCGGAAAAAGGGTACGACCTTCACGATCTGGTCGTATTCCTGGACGAAGACAGGCTTTCGGAGATAGACTTCGGGAAGCTTAAGGACACAAGTCCGCATACAATAGCCGTATTTTTAGACAGGCTAGATGTTGACAACCAGCGCGCGATACTGCGCCGTTTCGATGCTGAACAGGCATCTGAAATAATCGCCGAGATGGAATCCGAAGACGCCGCAGAGCTGGTTTCGGAGATGCGCGAGCAACGCGCTATAAACGTCTTGCACGAGATGGATCCCGACGACGCCGCCGACATCGTTGGCGAGTTGGAGCAGGAAGACAGGGACAGGCTCATGGAGGGCCTGCAGAAATCCCAGCCTGAGACTGCCGAGACGGTCAGGGAGCTGCTTGAATATCCACCGGATTCCGCCGGTGGAATAATGAATCCGAATGTTGCCGCGCTCGACGAGAATATAACGGTTGACGAGGCAATAGAGTATATAAGAAAGACGGAGGACGAATACGAGAACGTCCATTATATTTACGTTGTCGATGCCGATTATGTGCTGCGCGGTGTACTTTCCATGAGGGATCTTGTGCTTGCGAGAAAAAACGTACCCTTGCGCGAGATAATGCACACAGATCTGATAGGGCTTGCCGGGCCGATGATGGACAGAAGCGTTGTTGCGCAGATCATGGCAGACACAAACTTTCATGCCATTCCGGTGGTTGACGGTGACGGTCGTCTTTTGGGAATAGTCACGCACGACGATATTATGGATGTCATAAGGGAGGAATCCACCGAAGACATGCAAAGGCTCGCAGGAGCCGGCGGCGACGAAGCCATAATGGACAATATTTTTGAGAGTTTGCGGCAGCGTTCCCCATGGCTTGTGGTAAATCTTGCCACGGCGTTTGTGGCATCTTCAGTTGTAGGGGCGTTTCAGGACCAGATATCCCATCTTGCACTTCTGGCGGTATTCATGCCTATAATTGCCGGCATAGGAGGAAATACGGGAACGCAGACTCTGGCTGTTACAGTAAGAAGCTTGGGCATGGGCGAGATAGGGCTCTTTGATGCACCCCAGGTATGCCTGAGGGAATCTTTAAAGGGGTTTATAAACGGCGTAGTGATAGGCGCTCTTGCGGCGCTGATAGCGCTTGTAAGCACGCGCAGATTTGATTTTGCCGCGGTAGTGTGGTTGGCAATGCTGTTGAATATGACTTTGGGAGGTTTAGTTGGAAGCCTCATTCCGTTTACGCTGGCAAAGTTTAAGTTAGATCCGGCAAGTGGGTCTTCCATATTTACAACAGGTTTTACCGACACGGGCGGTTTCTTGATATTTCTGGGGTTGGGCTCGTATTTTCTGCTGTAAAGATGAGTGTGAGAACTGGCATACTGGGGGGAACTTTCGATCCTGTCCATGTTGCGCACATTGCTTTGGCGCAGGCAGCACTCAAGGGATTGTCGCTTGACGAAATATTTTTTGTGCCCGCCTACGAGGCTGCGCTAAGAACATCCACCGCATCTGCAAGCGCCGATGACAGGCTTAAGATGCTCTCTATTGCCGTGAGAAATTCCGGCTTGCCTGCGCGCATAATAACATTTGAGGTTGATCAGAATAGGCTGTGTTATTCCATAGAAACTGCCCGATATTTAAAAGATAAGTTTCCCGATAGGGATTTCTTCTGGATAATAGGTTCAGACCACATAGCCAAGCTGCCTGCATGGAAAGATATTGACGAACTATCCGGGCTGGTAAAATTTGCATGCGCAACCAGGCCCGAGAGCGGCTCGGAAAACGACGCAAAAAAAATGCTTCATCATTGCGGAACTCCCCGCGGAAAATTGCCCGAAGTATTAAAGATACCATTTTCTCCGCAACCAATAAGTTCAACATGCATTCGGAATGCGTTAAGAAACGGCAAAATTTCCGATATAGAATTTGCGCTCGACAAAGACGTGTTAAAATTCATTCTTTCAAAAAAACTCTATCGATAATTCATGAAGCATCAGGAAGACGAAAAGACCCTGCAGATAATAAAAAAATGCGCGGAAGCTCTTGCGGACAAAAAGGCCGAGCAGCTGAGAATATTGGATGTTCGGGGTAAATCGCCCATAACAAACTTTTTTGTGCTTGCCACTGCAAATTCCGAACCTCATATGAAAGCCCTCTGCGCCGAGGCAGACAAAGTTCTTAAGGAAAATTCTATAACCGCAGTTGGAAGAGACTTTACAGCAGGAAGCGGGTGGATGGTCATAGATGCCTTCGATTTCATGCTACATGTATTTACCGCGCAGCAAAGAGACGCTTACAGGCTCGATGCCCTCTGGAAAGACGCTGAGGAAATTAAATTCTAAAATCCTAATTAACCTCGCGAAGGCTGTTTTGCTATTGTCCTTAGCCTAAAAAAAAAGAGGCGGAAAAACTCTCAAATTTCGCCTCTGGGTTAAATATAATACCGCTTACTATTTATACCAATGCGGTTATTATACCATCATTTTAAAGCCGCATTGAAACTATATTCCACTCTATCGTAAATTTCCTGCATAGGAATAGACGAGCTTAAATTCAAGCTTACCCAATGTTTCTTGTTCATGTGATAAGCGTTGAAATAATTTGTATTATCAACAGTCTCATTGAGAATACTAGGGTCTATTCTTAGATTTATTACCTCTACATTACTATCGGAATCTAATCCGAGCTTGCCTGACGGTAGAGCCATTAAAACTCCGTACCACTTGCTATTATCCTGCCTTCTGAATACTGCTATTTTGGGGAATTTTTTCCAGAGAAATTGAGGGGAGTCTCCGTAAGTTTTCTTTATATGCAAAATCAGTTTGCGAGCACTTTTGCTTTTAAAGACAGATTTCTCAAAGCACCTTAAGGCAATTTTCTCAAGCAGAGTGCAATAAGCTTTGCGAACTCTGTTCACAAGGTCTCCCCTTGCCTCCTCAACAAGATGCAGGGAGTATTCCTCTCCATATTCTGTCTCTATCAGCTTTGTATCTACCTTTCCCTTTTTAGAGATCCGCACAAACAGCTTAAATTGTCCGTCTAAAATGTCCTCTGAATAATTGTAGCAATTAGCAGAATAAGAGAATCCAAAGGCTCGCAATGATGGGAAGTTGCATTGCATATCTTTAAATATTTCTTCCGCTAAATAATCTTTCATTTAGATTTCAAACGATAGGGAAAAACTTTAATAGATGTCTTGTAGGTTGATTATATACAGTAGTAAAGGTAAAAAGATTTTGGAATCTGACTTGCTAAACAACAAAAGAAAACGGCCTGGAAGATAAGATATTCTTCCAAGCCGTTTTTAATTTGTTAAGTTCTTTAGCCTATCGAAAAAACTTACTATAAGTTTAGTCGAAACGGCGTGTTACAACAAACTTTGTGTATGGAGCATTTGCCTTCCAAAAACCTCCGCCCAAAGATACAAATCTCAAGCCAGGAGATACCGGCCTGCCCTTTTCGAGATAGAGAACAAAATCTCCGCCCTCGCGCAGCTTTATTGTACAGCCAGACTTCTTGGCATCTAAGAACACGACCGACGCTGGAGAAAGATACTTGCCGCTCAGTCCAATAACCGCCCAATCGTTTACAACAGGCGCTATGAGAATCAGCCTGCCGTCAAGCGGCTTTGGCAAATCAAAGTCAACCTTGCCCGAGAGCTTGCCACCCTTTCCGGCAAACCAATCGTACCAGACCAACCCCTGCTGCGGAATCTCCCACTTTTCGGGCTTTGGCCTTATCATCATGCCGGCAAGCTTGTAGTCTTCCGGAGAAACCCACGCCTTCTGCGACGGATCTTTTATCGGATTTTGCTCCGCCACAGTTGTAAGGCTCATACCGTTGGGGAATTTCGGATTCTTGTCTGGATTTTGCAATATATTATGCAACATAACCGCCGCGCAGCCGTTCGACAAGGGAGCAATAACCCTGTAGGGGGCATTCTTATCCGAAAGAGAATTTGCAAACATACTGTCAGGCAGCGGAACCGCGGGAGCAAGCGGGCGAAGGATTTCTCCGTCCCTATAGCAGAGGCGCATTATAAGCTCCTTATTGAAATCTTTCGGGTCGTCGGAAAGATACACAGGCGCCCCGGAAAGAGCCTTAGATATAGACATGTCTTTAGCTGCGGCATTGTCGCTTGAATGGAACATGTCGTGGTCGGGCCAGTACAGATTTCCCAACCAAACAGAATTGTGGTACGATTGGCGCAAGTGCGACATCGCCGTATTCGGCTTCATCTTAAAATAATCAACCGAACACCTTATAACGGAACTGTTCTTTGAGTTGAAGAAAGTAGCCCCGCTATGTGCCATGCAACTTATAAGACCGTTCAATTTCTGGGCGCAAGCCTCCTCAAGGGCCTGTGAGCACCAGTTGTTGCTCTCTACGGCATTAGGCATCTTGCCCTTAGCCTTATTCAGGTAGCCCGTTTGAACATCTATCTTTACAAAATCAAAGCCGTAATCAGCAACCGAACCTATAAAGGCGTTGTAAAATTTCTTTGCACCGGCGCGTGTTTTGCCCGGAACAAGGGCTTTTTCAGATACCTTAACCAAATCGTCGTTAAGAGGCCCAAGATCGTTATTTACATCTATTCCATTCCAAAGACCGTAATGGCAGTGCCATATGCCAAACCATTTAATTTTATCCGGATTGCGCTTTGAAATGAGCTTCTCCCAACCGTTCGGGAAACGTTTTTCATCTGGAGCAAAACTCTTTAACCTGAGTTTCTCCTCCTGCTGAAAACCATCGTCTACAAGCATCCACCTGACGGGAACTCCGCTTTTTTCTATTTTGTCAACAGTCTCGCAAAGCAAATCAAGGCTTATATTTTTGTGGTACTGCTCCCAACTGCACCACCCCAGATATTTGAACTGCTCCGGCAAAGCTTTCTCAGATATGAATTTGAAAGAATTCTCCATTCCATCGAGCTTGGAAGCCTCAAGCCATGCAAGGCGTACGGCTTCGTATGGATTGTCCGCAGTTGCCCAAACCAAAAGCGGAACATTGCCCGAAAGATTGTCTGTGCCAAAATTGCAAGACTTAACCGTAAGAGAGGAATCCTCTCCCGCATACAACCACGACATTGCCTTGCGCGAGGTTATCGGGAGTATTGCCGTATATTCCGAATCTGAAATCTTCAGCAGAGCATATACTCCGCCCTCTCTGCCAGCACTTACATATACGGCGTCCTGCGCGGGGCTTTTGCCGAACTCAGCACCAAAGTCCTCTCCAACTATCCACGGATTCAAACGGTTTGCTACATACGGAAAAACCTTAGAGTACTGTCCGTCGGCCGACGCAAACCATAGTTTTTCAAATTTTGGCAATAGTATTCTGCGCGACAAATCAACGCCGTCTATCTTACCTGTTCCCTTGAAATTCCGCTCAACCGCAACGCCATTCTTTGCGGTTCGCATGTCGAGAAGATTGTCTCCGACAAAAACATCGTCAGGATTTGCCGCATCGCCTGAAGTTCCTGTTGCACAGCATGAGCACAGCACAACACTCAGCGCCGCAACAGATGCAAATAATAAGCTTTTTCCTTTTAGAATTATCTGGTCCATCTGATTATGCATTAAAAAAGATATCATGGTAGATAATTTACATTTTTCCGCGAGAAAAAAATTACGCATATTCGACTAAAAAAATACTAGTCTTATTTTGCCAACAATACTTGTTTTATAATACAAAAATAAAAAAGCCGCCTTATTAAAGGCGGCCTTAAGGAATCTGAAAGATTACTTTCTGCGTCTAAAGAATATAAAGCCCAAGGCCGCAATGCCAAATAGCATGGCATATTCTGCGGGTTCCGGAACCACTACGGGAGATGTTTTTACCATATCTAAAATTCCGTAATCTGTGGAAAGGAACGAAGAAGACCGTATTTCTTTAGTTATAGTGTCGTACTCCATTACAGAATAATCGCTGTACAAAACAAACAGAGAATAATCGTCTCCTCCCCATATAGACAATATATCTTTCCCGTCTGAAGCTACAGACATGGTATCCACGCTTATAACATTGGTTTTTGGATCTTTCACTTGGTAGAAATATACGGTACCGTCGGCACTAAGGCATGCAAGTTGATCCGTAACTTCAGAATCGTACGGAGCAGAGAACACCCCCGTGGTAAAATCTTTCCATTCGACAACGTCTACGTCCCACCGCGGGGCCTGAGCATAGTCTTCAACTCTATAAACTGGAAAAGACGTATCTGCATTGGTGGGCATCTTATAGCGGTAAATGGATGAGAAGATATGTTCCCCTCCCAAGGCGTCCTTATTGTACCTGTTTACGAGAGCTATAAGCACTCCGTCCGTGGATGCTGAGTTTATCGCAACAACCCTGTCTATATATTCCGTAGTACCGCTCGAGGCAACAAATACGGATCCGAAATTGGCGGGCAGAGACCTTGGCAACTCCCCACCCGAAGATACACCAGAAGTAAGGGGATCTGCATAGGTGTTCACTGTAAAATAATTGTAATCCTCCTCCGGAGTATTACGCTGTAGAAGCATTCCAGGAAGGCCGTTTTGGTTGGGAACCAATCCGTTTCCGTAAGCTATGCTGTTTGCGCCGTCGTAAGCCGAAGTTTGAAGGCTAACGTAGCCAAGCTGGTTGAAGGACGAGTCAAAGAACATCAATACTCTCTGGCTTCCCCCTCCGGAAATGGATCCAAGCGCTATATATTCCGCATTATCCCACTGGGCAAACAGCGAAGATAGCGCTAGTATCGGATATGCAAGGCATATGTATAAGAATTTCATTTTCATAGCACATAAAAAAAATACAATATTCAAGAACTTTGCAACTTTATTTTTTTCCATATAGTCGAAATATTAAAAATCTTACATTTATAAGACAAAAATTTAATATACCGCATTGTCTTGGCAGTGCAACAAGCAATGCACTTACTTTTTAGGGGCACTTGAATCTTGAAAAACGCAATATTTGGCAAAATATATGAAGGAGATGGATAAATCCGACCTGACAAAATTTGTACCAGCCACACGGGAAGAAATGCTCGCGCGCGGTTGGAATGAGATAGACATTCTCATAGTCAGCGGAGATGCATACATAGACCACCCTACATTCGGCCCACCCTTGATAGCAAGAATACTGCTCGACGCCGGATACAGGGTTGGATTTATCCCACAACCAGACTGGAAAAATCCGGATAGCCTAAAGATTTTCGGTCGGCCTCTGCTTGGCTGCGGAATATCCAGCGGCAATATGGACTCCATGGTAAAGCTCTACACCGCCGGACGCCGCCTTCGCCGCGAAGACATGTTTTCTGAAAACGGCAAAACCGGAATGTGCCCTCCGCATGCATCCGTAGTCTACAGCCAGCTTGCAAAAAGGGCTTTTCCGGGAATTAGCGTAGTGTTGGGCGGAGTTGAAGCCAGCCTCAGGAGATTTGCCCATTACGACTATTGGCAGGATAAAATGCGCCCGTCTATCCTGGTGGATTCAAAGGCCGACATACTCTGCTACGGCATGGGAGAAATAACTATGCCCGAAATATTCTTACGCATAAAAAGCGGCAAACATCTCGGCGGCATAAGGGGCACATGCCGGTATCTTGGCGGAAATGAATCTACCGCATACAAGATTGACGATACTTGCCTTGAGCTCCCCTCTTACGAAGAATTCATTTCAGACAAAACCGCCATAATGCGACAAACAAAAATTGTAGAGAGGGAGTCTAATCCGTGGAACGCGAGGAAACTTTTACAATGGACAAACGGTCGCCTTATCGTGGCGGAGCCTCCTCGCGAACCTATGACATCCGAGCAGTTCGACAAAGTCTCTGAGCTCCCGTTTGCCATGAGGCCCCATCCCATGTATAAAGGAAGGATAGGCGCATGGGAGATGATAAAAGATTCAGTTACGGTCGTGCGCGGATGCCCCGGCGGATGTGCATTTTGCGGGCTTGTGTGCCATCAGGGCAGGCAGATTGTCTCAAGAACGCCGCAAAGTGTTTTGCGCAGCGTAGAAAAGCTTACAAAGGAGCCATTCTTCAAGGGTACAGTCAGCGATTTGGGCGGAGCAGCCGGAAATATATATCTCCACAGGCCTAAAGACCAAAATATCTGCCGCAAATGCCGTAGATATTCCTGCATATTCCCTTCGCTATGCCCTAACTACAACGCAGACGAAAAACCCCTTATCGATCTGCTAAACAAGGTTGCCGCATTGCCAAAGGTAAAACATGTCTTTATAAATTCCGGCATAAGACTTGATTTGGCTCTTCTGCAAAGGCGCCAGACGGAAAAAATTATAATGGAAAACACCGGAGGACAGATAAGTGTTGCCCCAGAACACATGGACGCCGATGTCCTTAGGCTCATGCGCAAAGGCAAGCCAGAAGAATTCGACAAGTTTAAAGAGATATTTGAACAGGCAAATAAAAAAGCCGGGAAGAGACAATTTATGGTTCCATATTTCATATCGAACTTTCCGGGCTGCACAGAATCTCAGGCAAAAAAAGTGTACGATTACCTTGAAAAGAACCATCTAAAGGTTCAGCAAATGCAAGATTACATTCCGCTTCCTATGACGATGGGCTGCGCAATGTACTGTTCAGAAACCGCACCAGATGGAACTCCAATAAAAGTAAACAAGGGGCTTGCCCAAAGACGAACGCAGCGCAACATGCTAAGAAAACGTTAATTTATATTTAGATTTCCAGAATATAGATTTTCCATATATATTATTCCTCTATTCGGTTAACCCGACAAGAAAACTTATCATCTTCTCAACATAAAATTCTTTAACATATATACATTAAATCTAATAATATAAATCTATATTCCACATCTTATTCCACAACAAAAACGGCTCTGGGATTTTAAAAATATTTCAAAAAATATACAAATTATTTTTAATATAAAATATCTATTTTACATAAAATTAAACTTATTCCAAAACAAAAAAAGGCGGTTTCTGCAAACCGCCTAAAAGTAAGATATGGAACTTTAAAATTACTTTCTATCTCCCATTCCCTTGAGAATGTTCTCAGAACCACCGCGTATAGCCTGGGCGATATTCATCGTACGCTGAGTGCCGTCATATATGGTCAACATACCCTGGCCGCTGTTCTCGTCTTTGAGGGAATCATACCATTCTATGTGACCGTCAACATATGCTATGTGGCCGCCGTCGGCGCCGAATACGCCTTCGTTCTGATCCCAATAGCCGTTGCCTTTAAGACCGCGCGTCCAGAGCAGTGGAGTGTTGCCAGGAGCATTGTGCAAAGTTGCATTTGCAACTTCCCAGCTTACAGGATATTTTACAAAATCCCTGTTTATGCTCCAGTTGTTACCGCGCTTTTCAGCTATCGTTATAGGCATTCCAGCCTCTT
This sequence comes from uncultured Opitutales bacterium, assembly GCA_944390805.1. GTDB lineage: Bacteria > Verrucomicrobiota > Verrucomicrobiia > Opitutales > Intestinicryptomonadaceae > CALXQW01. The sequence continues at coordinate 35,249 of CALXQW010000021.1, forward strand.
CCATGGCAACTCTCTCCATCACCAAGGGGTCAAAATCCAAAAGCCAGAATGACGGATCGTTTAGATCCTCTTTCTCAGCCAAGACAGCAGCCCACTCGTAAATATTCTTCTTTACAAGCATTCTCGGCTTAGAACCCATCTTTGCGTAAGACAACCATGCCTTCGCTACGCCCGAAGCTTGGTTGGATGATTTCAGTTTATTCACCTGCTTGAATGCCCCACCCAATGCGGGGAATATCAAACTTGAGAGAACGCCTATGATTGCTATAACGATTAGCAATTCAACCAACGTGAACGCCTTTTTATTAGATTTAATTTTCATAAATATATTAGAGTAAACAGTTGTTAAGAAGAAGTTTCCCTTGTTGTGCCTTAAATTCTGACCAGACCGCACCTTTTTGCAAGAATATTTTATGTTTTTTTAATTTTTATATCTGTATAAAAATATAAATACCTCCGCATACAAAAAACGTGCGCGGAAGTATCCGCGCACGCGCAAATTATATAAACCTATCCGCAAAAAACGGCTATATCTCGTACGGAAGAGGGAACTTTTTGCAAAGATCTGTGGCAATCTTCTTTGCCTCTGCTATCTTCGACTCGTCCTCAGGAGCGCTCAAAACCATGTCTATGGCCTTGGCTATAAGCTCCATCTGCTCCTCGCCCATTCCGCGCGATGTCACCGCAGCAGTTCCAAGCCTCAGACCGCTGGCTTTAAACGGAGAGCGAGTCTCGCCGGGAACTGTATTCTTATTTGTGGTGATATTTGCCTTGTCGAGGGCATTCTGAGCGTCTTTTCCGGTAAGATCCGGATGGCTCTTGCGCAAGTCAATAAGCATAAGGTGGTTGTCGGTGCCTCCGGAAACCAAACCATAGCCCATTCCCATAAGAGCCTTCGCAAGAGCAGCGCAATTTGCAACAATCTGTCGCTGGTATTCCTTGTACGAATCTGAAAGCACATCTTTGAAGCATACGGCCTTGGCTGCTATCACATGCATCAAAGGACCTCCCTGATTGCCGGGGAATACGGCGGAATCTATCGCCTTTGCATACTGCTCCCTGCACATTATCATGCCACCGCGCGGTCCGCGAAGCGTCTTGTGGGTTGTCGTGGTTACAAAATCGCAATACGGAACCGGAGACGGATGTATCCCCGCCGCAACAAGACCCGCTATGTGCGCAATGTCGGCCATTAGCATGGCACCGCACTTCTTGGCTATCTGGCCAAAACGCTCAAAATCTATGGTTCTCGGATATGCCGACGCACCCGCCAATATCAAAGCGGGCTTCTCGCGCATGGCGGTCTCCTCGAGCTTGTCGTAATCTATGCGCCCGGTTTTTTCGTCCACTCCATACGGAATTATATTGTAGAATATTCCCGATATATTCTTCGGATGCCCGTGGGAAAGATGCCCGCCATGCTCCAAAGACATGGAAAGAATTTTGTCGCCAGGCTTGAGAACCGCCGTGTAAACAGCTATGTTGGCCTGCGTTCCGGAGTGGGGCTGCACATTGACATGGTCCGCACCAAAAATTTTCTTTGCGCGATCTATGGCAAGATTCTCAACAATATCTACGCACTCGCAACCGCCGTAGTAGCGCTTTGACGGATAACCCTCGGCGTACTTGTTGGTGAGAGTCGTTCCCATTGCCTGCATAACCGCCGGCAGCGTGAAGTTCTCCGACGCTATGAGTTCTATATGGCTCTGCTGACGCTCTGTCTCAAGCTTGATTGCATTGAAGACTTCCGGATCGAAGTCTTTTAGAGATGAATTTTGTATGGGTGTGTTCATGGTTTATGGAATATTGGAAAACTTTTACTTTGAATTGTCAACCTCTGCCGTAGAAGTTTCAAGCGCAGATATCTTATCTATCCTGCGCAGGTGCCGCCCTCCTTCAAATTCGGTGGAGAAAAATATGCGGGCAAGCTTTAAGGCCAAATCTGCCGATACGTATTTTGCCCCAATGCACATTACATTTGCATTGTTGTGAAGCCTGGAAAATTTAGCGCCGTCCTCGTTGAAAAGATACGCTGCTCTAATTCCCCTAACCTTGTTTGCGGCTATGCTCATTCCTATGCCGCTGGTGCAAATCAGCACGCCAAATTCTGCCTTGCCGGATACAACGTCCATGCCGACTTTCTTCGCGTAGTCAGGATAGTCTACGGAATCGGTGGAAAAACATCCCTCGTCTAAAACTTCAATTCCGTCGTTGGAAAGAAGTTCCTTCAAAGACTCCTTCAGCTTATATCCTCCGTGGTCTGACGCTATTGCTACTTTCATTTTTCCATCTCCTTTTTCAGATACTCCAAAAGGGCTGGAACACCAGAGATTATATCGTCCCTGACATTCTCGTAGGTCTTCAGACCTGCACCGTATGGGTCGAAAATGTTTTTGTCGCGGGCGTTCTTGACTAGGGAAAGCAACGTGAATGCCCTCGGTGGCACGGAATCTGGAAAACGCGCGCGCACGCTGTCAAGATGGCTCTCGTCCATGGCAACAAGCGCAAAACATTCGTCAAGCAGCTTCTTGCTTATAGGAGTTGAAAGATGCCCCTTCAGCTTTATGCCAACCTTCTCCAGCGCTTTGACCGAGTTCTCGCTTGCAGGATCACCACCAAATGTTCCCGTACCCGCAGAACATATCTCCAAAGACTTCCTTATATCTCCCGCCGGCAATGCGTCCACCGCAGACTTAAATATAGCCTCGGCCATGGGCGAACGGCATATGTTGCCAGTGCACAAAAATATAACTTTATTTCTCTTAGACATTGTCCCTCCCGGACGAATTTCTCCTCAGCTGCCTATAACCTATATCCTTCCTGTAAAATGCCCCCGCAAACGACGCCTTTGCACATAGCGCGTATGCCTTTTCAAGAGCAGCCTCAAGCGTATCGGCAACAGCTGTCATATCCAAAACCCTGCCTCCGTTTGTAACAAGCTTGCCGCCGGAAATCTTCGTACCCGCATGAATTATGTAGGTATCTGGATCCTCAATATCCGGAAGGGTAATTTCGTCTCCCTTCCTGTAATTTTGCGGATATCCACCCGCGCACATCACAACCGTGGCAGCATAGCCTTTTCTTATCTTTACCAAAGAAGGATCCAACCTGCCCAAAGCAATGTCGTTTAAGGCCTCCAAAACATCGCTTTCAACAAGAGGCATCAAAACCTGGCACTCGGGGTCCCCAAAGCGAACGTTGAACTCTATCACCTTTGCACCGCTCTTGGTTATCATTATCCCTATATAAAGGGTACCCCTGTAATCTATACCCTCTTTGCAAAGCCCGTCTAATACAGGAGAAATTATATTCTCCCTGACGTCTTTTAAAACACTCTCCGTTGCAACCGCCGCCGGCGCGTATGCCCCCATGCCGCCAGTATTCGGACCTTTGTCGCCGTCAAAAACCCTCTTGTGGTCCTGGCTTGGAGGAAGCATTACATAATTTTTGCCGCAGACCATAAGCATTATGCTAGCTTCCTCTCCCTCGAGCTTCTCCTCGACAACAATCTGCCTGCCGCTCTCGCCAAAAGAATCTCCGCAGAGCATCTCGCGGGCAGCCTCCACAGCCTCCACCTTACCCGCCGGAACTATAACTCCCTTACCCGCAGCAAGACCGCTTGCTTTCACCACTACGTCAAACGGAGCATTCTCTATAAATGCCTTGGCGCTTTCAAAATCTTTAAAATTTTCATAAGCGGCTGTCGGCACCCCGTACTTTTTCATGAAGTCTTTTGAGAATGCCTTGCTTGCCTCAAGCATAGCTCCGCTTTTATTTGGACCATAAACTGCCACGCCCCTGGAGCGCAACTCGTCGGCAAGCCCGCCAGCCAAAGGAACCTCAGGCCCGCAGACAACAAGGTCTATAGCATTGTCCAGACAATATGAAACTATACCGTCGAAATCGGAAACCGATATGTTTGGAGTTTCGCAGTCGAGCGCTATTCCGCCGTTGCCTGGGGCACAGGCCAAAAAGCCAAGCATCGGAGACTTCTTTATAGCCTTTACAAGCGCATGCTCACGCCCGCCGGAGCCTATCACTAAAACTTTCAATTTGTTGCTCATAGTAAACTGTTATATAACCTTTCTATACAAGCTTAAGGCAAAAATAAGCATTATAGCAGCCGGCGCAAAAGCCGCCACTACCGGAGATATGTACCCCGCTCCTCCAAGCGCGGAAAATATGTTGTCTATCATATAATACGCAAAGAACATGGCAACCGTCTTGGACACCCCAACCATAGGGTTTGTTCTAACCCCCGCAACGGAAAACGGTATGGCTATTGCCACAACTATAATGCATATAAGCGGACTAAGCCAAATGTTGTAAAGCCTTACCTCGTACTTCAATGCCGCAGACTTTGCCGCCGCAGAAACAAGACCCTCCTTAGCAGACGCCTCAAGAAGCTCGTTTATCTCAAACAAAGACAAATCCTTAACGCGCTTCATAGAAAGCCGCATTATCTCGGGGTCCTCGCGGAAATCCCTATAATACTTCTTATCGAATACTACGCTGCGAACAGCCCTCGACGTGGATACGTCGTAAGAGATCTCCTGCCCATCGGAAAAGAACCAGCAGCCGTCGACATCGTCGTAGACAGCCTCGCGGGCCATTATCTTTGAGGCTTCCGCACCGTTTTCGTCAAAGCAAGACACAAACACGCCCGTAGCCTTGTTTGTGGCCATGCTGAAGGAATTCATTATCCACAATCTGCGATCTTTGCGGTTTGCGAAGCACATCTGCTGTATTTTGCCTATATTTGACAAATCTCCGGCAGATTTCTTCATCTCGCTTTGGATATGCAAGGTATCCATCATCAGCCTCGATTTCTCAACCGAAGTTGGAACCAGATGCGCCGTAATCCAAAATAACCCCAAAGACAGCACCACGCCCGAAATCCACAGGCTCTTTGTTATGCTGAACACATTCAGCCCGGCAGCCCGCATTGCGGTTATTTCATTGTTGCGGTGCAATGCCCCCAAGACGAATATCAAAGACAGCAACAAGCTTATGGGCAAAATTACAGGTATGAAACTTGGAGTTAGCAGAAGGTAGTAGTAGACTATCTCGTAAGCGGAGGCTCCGTAGTTTATAAGATCGCCCAGATTGCTGTACATATCGTGCATTATCAGAATGCCGAGCGTCACAAAAACCGCTATGGCGAATATTTTCAGCCATTCAAAAAATATGTACCTGTCTAAAATCTTTATCACTGGAGCTTAAAATATGTTGCGGGCAAGCCGGATGGAGTCCGGCGAAAAAAAACAGATATGCATACTAATTAAAAAAGCCTCCCTGTAAATTAAATTCGCCCGAAAAATTTTTCATAAATGCCATTAAAATGTTTGCAAAAGCTTAAATGCGGTATTTGACTTTACCCAAATGAAAAACCTTGGCGAAAAACTGCACGAGGCGCGCGTGGCAAGGGGAGTCACCTTGCGCGACGCCGCCGATATGACAAAAATACGCATAGACTTCCTCCAGAATATGGAGGACGGCAACTTCGATTTCGACCTGCCGGAGGTTTACAAGCGCGGCTTCATACGCCTGTACGCTCAGTTTCTGAGGCTGGATCCCAAGGCCATACACGACGAATACGTAAAGCTTTCGGCGGCGCAGTTCCGCAAGAGCGGCGTTGGGCCGTCGAAATTTCCCCATTTCAGCAAGCTTGTAACCGAGCTTCATACGGATTCCGCAGCCGACGAGGAGCCAATCAGCACGGAGAACAGGTACGATTCTGCCGACAGCACCCTGCCCGACGGAACGGACATTCCTTTGGACACAAAGTCTGTTGAGCTGGACAACAAGCCTCCGTATTTCAAGATAGGCGCAATAGTGGCGGCCTTTGTAGTTGTGGTTATTTTGATAGTTATAATTCTGCGCGACAAAACCTCAATGCCCGAGGAGAATACAGATCTGGGCGGTTCTGTTCCCGCAGCGGAGGCTCCGGCAGATTCAGCCGCACAAGAGCAGAAGGCGCAAAGTACAGCAGCGGCAGCGCCGTCAACTTTTGAGCCGTACGAGCTTACCATAGCGGCTCTTGGCGACACATACGCTGTAATATATTACGAGTCCGATCCAAGCAAGCCGCTTTTCAGCGGGATGCTGCAGGGCGGAGAACGCAAGAGTTTCACCGTAAACAAGCTTGTGCGCATAAATCTGACGGACGCCAACCTTGTTAAGATAGACCGCGACGGCAAACCTTTGACTGGCAAAGACGGCAAGCCTCTCGATTTAAGCTCGCGCAAGGGCCAACTTATACTCAGGCTTGGAGCTCTAAAGAAGTAGGAGGCTGGGCATGTTGACACATGTTGTAATATTCAGGACCCGCCGCAAGGATATGGCGGATATGCTTTACGAAGGCGCTAAGAAGCTTGGCGATATAGATTTTGCTCGCGGGTTTTACTGCGGCAAGCCGGTGCCGAGCGCGCGCCCTGTTGTTGACGACTTTTTTGATGTGGCAATATGCGTTCATCTTGACGACAAAGACGCTCTTGCCCGCTATGCATCAGACCCCATACATGTAAACTTTGTGGAAAACTGCATAAAGCCAGCCGAGGCAAAGCTTACCGTATTTGATTTTGCGGACGACTAACCCGCAGTTAATCTCTGTAAAAATAGCGCACATTTTGTTAAGCTTTTGAATTTGTAGGCCGCAAAGTTCCCATCAGGCAGATTTCTCATCTGCCAAAGAGGGAATATTGTGCAAAAAAAAATATATGCTGCCAGACTCCAAAGAAGGGCGCGCTGCGCGCCGCATAGCTGCCGACGTTAAAGAAGCCGGGGGAAAGGCGTATTGCGTTGGCGGAGCAGTTAGAGACATGCTTTTGGGCATAGTTCCAAAAGATATAGATTTGGAGATATATTCCCTTAGTCCTGAAAGGATTGAGGAAATTCTGGAGAAGCACTTCAGGGTGGAGAAAGTTGGCAAGAGCTTTGGAGTATGGATACTAAAAGGGCTGAACATAGATGTTTCAGTGCCTCGAAGGGAGCGCAAGACGGGGGTTTCGCACAAGGATTTTGCGATAGACGCAGACCCGTTTTTGTCGGTAGAAGAGGCGTGCGCGCGCCGCGATTTCACCGTAAATTCTATTTTATTTGATATAGATAGTTCCCAAATTATAGATCCATTTGGAGGCAGGGAAGATTTGAAAAATGGCATATTGCGCCATACGTCGGAGCGTTTTTCTGAAGACCCGTTGAGAGTTTTGCGGGCTATGCAGTTTGCATCGCGCTTCAATATGTCTGTAAGTCCGGAAACGGTGGAACTATGCTCAAAGATAAAGATGGAAGCTCTGCCCGCAGAGCGGATATTTGAGGAGTGGAAAAAGCTTATTTTGAAGGGAAGAAAGATATCAATAGGCTTGAAATTCCTGAAGGATTGCGGCTGGATAAAATATTTTCCGGAGCTTGCCGCAACCGACGGCTGTCCGCAGGATCCGTCGTGGCATCCTGAGGGCGACGTCTTTACCCACACAATGCACTGCATGGATTCTTTCGCAGCAAACCGCATTGGAGACGACCGCGAAGATTTGATAGTTGGCCTTGCAGTTCTATGTCACGATTTCGGCAAGCCGCTTTGCACAAAGCGCGGAGACGACGGCAAGATACACTCCTACGCGCATGATGTTCTCGGAGCAAGGCCCGCCAGGGCTTTTCTTGAACGCATGACGAGGGAGAAATCTCTTATAGACTCGGTTATTCCGCTTGTTGAAAGGCATATGGCAATTTTGGACATGTGGCGTTCAAAGGCTGGAGACTCTGCAATAAGGCGCTTGGCGAACAAAGTCGGGCGGATAGACAGGCTTGTTAGGGTTGACAAGGCAGACAGAGAGGGGCGCCCACCTGTCATGGCGGGTCCGTCGCCCCAGGGAGAATGGATTACCCAAAGAGCTGAGGCTCTCGCCATAAAAGATTCGGCGCCAAAACCAATTATAATGGGTAGAGACTTGATCTCTCTAGGCTTAAAGCCATCGGAAAAATTTTCAGAAATATTGGGTGAACTCTACGAAGCCCAGCTCGACGGAGCCTTCTCCGACAAGCCTTCCGCCTTAAGCTACTTGAAGAATTTTCTATCTTCAAAAAAGTTTACAATCTGAAGATGCCATCAAATCAGGTTCTGAAAAATAAAAAATTACATTTGAAATGGCATACATATTTGCCTGGGAACTTTTGCGCTATATTCCTAAAAAAACAAATGAGCCTCCCTGCAAAAACCTACGCAAAATTTACAATATCAAGGAATTTTTATACGGCGCATTAAATTTCGACACCGCACTGGTATCAATGCCTGTTTATACCCAGTAAAAAAACAGCTAAACTTACAGAATATAACTAAAGTTGAACATAAAAAAGCGCGGAGCGGCAAATAAATCAGCACACTCCGCGCTTCTTTAAAAAAGAGATTCCCTACGAATCTATCTTGTCCGACAGATACGCAATAAGCTCGTCAACAGACATGCGCTCCTGCTTTGTGGTGTCGCGGTCGCGCAAGGTTACGGAACCGTCCTTCTCAATGGTGTCGAAATCTATCGTTATGCCGAATGGCGTGCCAATTTCGTCCTGTCTGCGGTAGCGGCGGCCTATGGCGCCGGAGGCGTCGTAGAAGACATTCCATCTGCGCTGGAGTTTCTCGTAAACGGCCCTCGCCTTCTCAACTATTTCCGGCTTATTCTTGACAAGCGGGAATACAGCCGCCTTGTACGGGGCAACCCTCGGGCTGAATTTCAAGAGAGTGCGCTTTTCAGGAGTGCCCTTGTCGCTCGGAACCTCGTCTTCGCAATATGCTGCGGTAAGAACAGCAAGGAATGTTCTGTCTACTCCAAGCGAAGGCTCTATAACATGCGGAAGATACTTCTCCTTGCGCTCCTCGTCGAAATACTCAAGATTCTTACCGGAAGCTTTCTGATGCTGAGTAAGGTCGAAATTTCCGCGCACCGCTATGCCCTGCAACTCCTGCACGCCATGCGGGAACTTAAATGTGATGTCCGTGCAAGCCTTGGCGTAGTGCGCAAGCTTCTCCTGAGGGTGAACGTCTTCCGAAAGACTGTCGGCAGGCAAGCCTATGGATACAAACCATTTTTTGCAGTCGTCTATCCATTTTCTGTGCAGGCTCTTCCAATCGTCGTACGGAGATATGAAATACTCTATCTCCATCTGCTCAAACTCGCGCGAGCGGAATATGAAATTGCGCGGGGTTATCTCGTTTCTGAAGGCCTTGCCTATCTGGGCTATGCCGAAAGGCAACTTAACCCTTGAGGTGTCCAAGACGCTCTTGTAGTCGGCAAATATGCCCTGGGCAGTCTCCGGACGCAAATAGGCTACGGCGGTTTCGTCGCGCAAGGCACCTACGTAAGTCTGGAACATGAGGTTGAAATCGCGCGGAGGCGTAAGAGAGCCAGGCTTGCCGGTGGCAGGAGACGGTATTAAAGCGTACTCGTCCGGACGCGCGTGGGTGTAGTCGAAAAGCTCAATCTTGTCCAACTTGCCCTGCTTTGCAAGATGACGCTTAAGTTCCAGCGCCTTCTTCTCTGCCTGGGCAAGCATGTCGGCGTCTTCCAATACGGATACATAACCTATAAGCTCTCCATCAACGGAAACTCTCGCAAAGTAAAGCTGGTCGGCCCTGAAGCGCATCTTTGACTCTTTGCAATCGACCATGGGATCCGAAAAACCCGCAACATGCCCAGATGCCTTCCATACATCCGGATGCATTATTATGGAGGCGTCCAAACCCACTATGTCCTCCCTGCGGTGGACAAAATCTTTCCACCATGCCGATTTAATATTGTTCTTCAGTTCAACTCCCAGGGGACCGAAATCAAAAAAACCGTTGAACCCGCCGTAAATCTCAGACGAGCGGAACACAAACCCCCTGCGCTTGCAGAGGCCTTCTATCACAGACATGTCGAACATATATCTTCCCTTATTAAAAAATTTTAGTCACATGAGGTTAAGAAGCCTAAAACTTTTGTCAACAACGCATCGGCCCAATCTCTCCAATCAAAAAATATAAATATCAGCAAAACGGCAAGAGATTGTAAAAAACAAACATTTAAATACCGTTCTATTACTTTTGCGGTAAAAAAAAGATTTTACAAGGGACAAAAAAAGTCTTTGAATGGCGAAAATTTAACCTTAATATATAATTAAAGACCATGCTGACCGTCATAGGATTAGTCTGCTCGGCGCTTTTGCTGCTGGGCTATTTTTTTTACTCGCCGATAGTCGAAAAGTGGATAGGCGCAAGAGCCGATATTCCCACTCCCGCTGTCTCAAAAAACGACGGGATAGACTTCAGCCCGACCGACAGATTTACAATATTCGGCCACCACTTCAGCGCGATAGCCGGTTCAGGCCCAATAATAGGACCTGTCATAGCGGCATCATTCTTCGGTTGGGGTCCGGCGCTTCTGTGGATAGTTCTGGGAGCAATATTTATAGGAGGCGTGCATGACTACACCGTAACAATGGCATCTTTGCGCCACGGTGGAAATTCCGTTGCGGCAATATGCCGCAACTATATGGGCTCATACACCTACAAGTTCTTTTTGATATTTGTATGGGCAACGCTCTGCTATGTAATTCTCGTGTTTACCGACCTTACCGTGGCAAGCTTTGCGCCCGACGTAAACCGCGTTGCAAGCACGGAAGATATTCAGAGCAAAAATGGAGGAGTTGCGGCAACATCAACCTTGTTTATAATGGCCTACAGCATGCTCTACGGCTGGATAAAGAGGAAGGGATTTATAAAACAATCTATACTTGTTGCAATATCTGTATTTTTGGTATTCTTTTCAATATATGTAGGCAGACTGTTTCCGCTCGACCAAAATATTTTGCCGGAATTTTTCTTCGGCATGCCACCGCGCTATTGGATGTATCTTGGAATAATGATCTACTGCCTATTTGCGTCGGTTCTTCCTGTATCGTGGCTGCTGCAACCCAGAGATTTCCTCACATCGTTTTTGCTGTATGCATGTCTTATAGGAGGACTGCTCGGGTTGGTATTCGCTTTTGGAACTCCCGCTGCAGAAGTAAATTTCCCATTCTTCAAAGGCTTTGAAACGGAAATAGGATTCCTGTTTCCGGTGCTGTTTGTAACAATAGCCTGTGGAGCTGTCAGCGGATTCCATTCTACGGTGGCATCGGGAACTACATCTAAACAGCTTTCTAACGAAAAGCACGCGCGCCCGGTGGCGTATCTATCAATGATAATAGAGGGCATATTGGCCGTTCTTGCGGTCTCGAGCGTGATAATCATTGCAGACACAGCTCCGGGAGCTAGCCCGGTGGAGATATTCTCGCAAGGCTTTGGGAAGATGGTTTCCACACTTGGATTTTCAGACGCATTTGCAGCGGAGTTTGCCCTAATAAGCTTGTCTTGCTTTTTGATGACTACGCTCGACGCATGCACAAGGCTTGCCCGCTACACTTTGCAGGAGCTCTTTGGGTTGGAGAAGTCTAAATTTAGATTCCTCACAACAATAGTTTGCCTTGCGCTTCCGGGAATACTGATATTTACCCCCATACACGACGCTCAAGGCAATGTAATTCCAGCGTGGAAGGCCATATGGCCGCTATTTGGCGCAATGAACCAGCTTCTGGCTGTGATAAGCCTGCTTGTTGTGTATTTATGGCAGCGCTCAAAGGGCAAGCGCGCGCTGTACATAGCAATACCTATGGTTCTGGTAGCCTTCTCTGCAATAACAGAGCTTTGCACGCGCGCTTACGCAGAGTTTTTTGTGCACAAGAGCCCGAACTATCTTATTGGCATAACGGCGCTATTCCTTGCAGTATTTGCCCTGCTTATTGCATCGGACGGAATAGTGCGCATATTTAAGCCGGTAAAGAATGATTATATTGAAGAAACAAAAGTTCCTTCGGAATCTTGAGACTAAGGCGGACGAAATCTTCGGATCCGCCGAAGAACTGTCTAAAAAACGCCCGAAGGAAATTACAGCGAAACTCAAGGAGTACTTGTCTTTCGCGCACGATTTGATACTCTCCGCCCACAAGGACGGCGCCGGTGGCAGAACAGTCTGTGGGCTGAACAGTTTTACGGTGGACGAGATGGTAAGACGGCTGTATTCAGCCTTTCTGCTGAGGCGTTCGGCATCGGGCGTAAAATTGTTTTCGTCAAAATTTTCAATAGTGGCAACCGGAGGATACGGGCGGCGAGAGCTATGTCCAAAGAGCGACATAGACATAGGCTTTCTGTACGACGAAAGCCGGACGCAATTTTACAGCGAGCTAAAACCCCTTGTCATAGACGAGATAATGTCCCCCCTTTGGGATACCGGCTTAAAGCTGGGACATTCA
>CALXQW010000022.1 GCA_944390805.1 uncultured Opitutales bacterium
TCGTAAACCAGCTCAACGTAAATGAAGAGCAAATCACCCCCGAGGCCAGCTTCATAGATGACCTCGGCGCCGATTCGCTCGACACGGTTGAGCTTATCATGGCTTTCGAAGAGGAATTCAAGGACGAAATTGCCGGCGAGATACCAGAGTCTGAGGCTGAAAAGCTCAAGACTGTTGGCGACGTCATCAATTACATAAAGTCCCGCAAGGGCGAGTAGTTCCCCGTTTCGGGCTTGAACACCGTAAAAATTTCATGACCCGTCGGAGCGGAGCGCTTCTCGGGTCATTTTTTTATAATGCAAGGCGCGCCTTCAGATTTTAAGCCGCGCAAGATATATCTTAAAATTTAAAAGAGAAGAAGGAGTCTGATTTTTATGGACAAACAGAGAATTGTTGTAACGGGCATGGGGGTAATTTCCCCATTTGGAGACGGTAGCGACATATTTTGGGAGAGCCTTTGCGCAGGTAAGAATGGAGTTGACAAAGTCTCTCTTTTCGACGCAAAAGACCTAAACTGCCAGATTGCCGCTGAATGCAAGGGTTTTGATGCCACAAAGTATATGGACCCAAAAGAAGCTAAGAGGTCCGATAGGTACACCCATTTTGCTGTTGCGGCGGCAAAGCTTGCTGTCAAAGACGCTGGTCTTGAGATGGACAAGGAAACTCCCGAGCGCGTTGGCGTTATAATTGGCTCTGGCGTTGGCGGCATGGATACTATAGAAAATCAGGCGCGCGCGTTTATAGAGCGCGGCCCAAGAAGGGTGTCGCCATTCATGATTCCAAATCTCATATCCAATATGGCAAGCGGAGTCATAGCAATAGAGCTTGGTGCACGCGGCGTGAATTTCAGTGTGGTAAGTGCTTGCGCTACGGGCTCACATGCCATAGGAGAGGCTTTCTTGCACCTTCAGGCAGGCAGGGAAGATGTCATTCTCGCCGGTGGTTCCGAGGCTGCCGTAACTCCTCTTGCTTTTGCGGGGTTCTGTGCCATGAAGGCTATGGCAACTAATTTTAACGATGAACCCCACAGGGCTTCAAGGCCATTCGATGCCGACAGATGCGGCTTTGTAATGGGCGAGGGCGCAGGTGTATTGGTCTTGGAAAGGCTCGAGCACGCCAAGAAGCGCGGCGCAAATATTCTTGCCGAGATAATAGGCTATGGCGCCTCCTGCGATGCGTACCACATTACCAGTCCAGATATAGAAGGGCGTGGTCTTGCGGCATGCTTGCATAAGGTTCTCGACGAGGGCAAAGTTCTGCCTGAACAGGTAAGCTATATAAATGCCCACGGAACATCCACTCCGTATAACGACAAATTTGAGACTCTTGCTATACACAAAGTCTTTGGCGACGCGGCAAAGAAAGTTCCTGTAAGCTCAACAAAGAGCATGACGGGGCACCTTTTGGGAGCTGCTGGCGCCATTGAGGCGGCTGTTTGCGTGAAGGCTATACAGACTTCTATAATACCGCCTACAATCAATTACGAGCATCCTGATCCCGATTGCGATCTGGACTATGTTCCCAATGTAGCCCGCGAACAGGAGGTTAAAATTGCTCTTTCTACAAATCTCGGTTTTGGCGGACAGAACGGAGCTCTTCTTTTCAAGAAGTTTGAGGAGTAATCTAAACGTTCTCTAAGTACTTATAAAATGGCTCCGGCAGGATTTTCCTGCCGGAGCCATTTTTTCATGTTAGCCCACATATATAAGGCTTAATAGTATTTACGGCATTTGTATTGTTTATAGATTTATTCTAGTAAATCTGTTTTGTAAATGCGCGCAAAACCTGCGTATATGTGTATGGGTATCTTATTTTAGCTTGGTGATAATCCAACCGTAAGGCTCAAACGAGGCTTTCAAGATCTTTTCTCCCCCTTTGAGCTCTCCGCAATATTTCAATAGAGTCTCTCCCAGCTTTGCGTCTATGGATATATCAGCATCTATTTTCTTGTTTGATGTATTGACGCATACAAGAATTTTTTCTCCATCGGAATCTCTCACAAATGTGCAGAGATTTTCCGGAGCGCTGTTTTCAATCCATTGGGTTTCACCCTTCCAGAGAGGCGCGTTTGATACTCTAAGATCTGAGAGCTTCTTTATTAGAGCCATTCTATCTTGACCGTCTTTTGTTAGCAGGTTTTCCCATGCGATGAATGTTCTGCCGTGGTTTCTGTCGGCAAACATGTTGACTGGAGATTCGTCGGCAAATTCGTTGCCCATGAATAATAGCGGTATGCCGTCTATACAGAAGTTCAGAACCGATACGGCATCCATTCCCCTATGCCCAAATGCTTTCTCGTAGCGCATGCCTCCGTTCTTTGAGGCTAAGGAATCTGTAGCGACATCATGATTGTCTAAATTTCTCAATATGTGCGCTCCGGAGGGGTATTTTTCAAATTCTTTTGTCCAAATTTTGCGCAATTGCGTTGCCGGCTTCTTGCCGTAGAATACATCAATTAATGCAGTCTTCCAGCCGAAGGAATAGTTTGCATCAAACGCCTTTAGCTGCTCTTTTGCATTATGTCCCTCAGATAGCATCAGCAAATCTGGCTTTATTTTTGATACCCGTATATTTGCCTCCTCCCAGAAGTCTAATGGGACAGAAGAGGCAACATCCATTCTAAAACCGTCTGCTCCAAGCTCCTTGACAAAGTACTCCATGTTAGAAATAAGATATTCTCTTAGTTTCGGATTTTTGAAATTTAATTCCGGGAAATACCATAAATTGTTTATAAAGACACTTCCGTCTTCATTCCTAACTATAAAATCCGGATTGTCCTTAATAAATACGGCTTTCGGCCCGCAATGAAAATATACAAGGTCAAAAATAACTTTTAGTCCGGCTTTATGTGCAGCGTCCACAAAGGCTTTAGCATCGTCATTTGTGCCTATTTGCGGATCTACATTGAAGTAATCCTTTATTCTGTAAGGATTCTTTGGATTGTCAAACCCGCTCATCATCTGGCGCCTGCTCCAGAAACTTCTGTCGGTATCGTCGTCATATTCAACAAAAGGGCACAGATATATGGTATTTATTCCTGTAGCCTTTATATGTGGAATCATTTCCTGAGCCTTTTTGAATGTACCTTCTGTGGTAAAAATGGGAAGAAGTATCTGGTATAAAATGCTCTTCTTTAGAGAGTCTGACATGGCTCTGGCTTTAGGCTTTTCCAGCTGTTCGGCATTGCCGTTTGACAAAAGCATACCAGGAGCGAATCCAAGTAATAAGAATAATGTGATGATGGATATATGTCTCGTGTATGTCATATGTGATTTTAGTTATATTCAGCATAAATCTGTGTCAATATATTAAAGCAATCTTATGCGATTGGATTATTCATGTATGGTTTATACAACATAATATATGAATGAAATTCTATAATCTACTACAAGCTCTATACCCTTTATTTTTACATGATCAAATATTGAGCACTGTATGAAATTTTTCAGCGCTCAAAAAAAGGAAGGCCCGGGCGAACCCGGGCCTTTAATTTTGTGGAAATTAATCCTTGTTAACGGATATGTCCGCCAAGGCGAACACTGGAGACTTAACTCCAAGACCGTTCTTTGATTTCTACATTGTCTTTAAAAGACGATAGTTAATATCGTTAATCAGAACAGATATGTCAATAAAAATCTTGATGAAATTATAAAATTATTTATTATGGTGTGATAATTTCAATATATAGATAATATGAAGACTCCGTATAAGCTTGGTATAGATATGGGTTCCAGCTCCATAGGCTGGTGTATTGCTGCTCTGAATTCCAATGGGGATATCTGCGGCATAGAAAATATGGGAGTGCGCATTTTTCCCGACGGAAGGGATCCTAAGACAAAGACGCCTCTTTGTGTAGACAGACGCATGACGCGCGGCGCCAGCCGTAATAGAGACAGGCGACTTCAAAGGAAGGCCGCGCTTGTAAAATATCTGAAAGAGTTCTCCCTCATGCCAAAAGATATCTCGGAGTCGAAGGCCATAGAAATAAAGAACCCTTATGCGATAAGGGCAAAAGGTGTTCATGAGAAGATATCCAAGTTCGAGCTTGGCAGGGCGTTATTTCATATAAACATAAGAAGGGGGTTTAAGTCCAACAGAAAGGGCGATGCCTCCGCCGACGATTCGGAACTTAAGGGAATGAAAGGCGGCATAAGCCGTCTGCGCGAGATTCTTGACGGGCGCACTTTGGGAGAATTTCTATTTGAGAGGTGCAAGTCTAAGAAAGGCGCGCGCATGCGTTCCGAGAACATGCAGAAGAAGAACTCCTACGAGTTTTACGCCGACAGGGCCATGTACGAGGAAGAATTCGACCGCATATGGGAAACCCAGAGAAAGTTCGACCCATCTCTCGATGACAAAAAGAAACAAGCCTTGTACGAGATTATCTTCACACAAAGGCCCCTTAAGATTCCCGAGCGCGGCAGATGCCAGTTTGAGCGCGACCAGCCTAGGGCATACGCAGCCTCTGAAATTGCGCAGAAGTTCAGGATATACCAGACTGTATCAAATCTTGAGGTTGTGGATCTTGACAGCTCTGCCGGAACGCTCACCTCCGCCGACCGCGATAAACTTGCCGAGAAACTCATATTTGGAGCCGTAAGCATGCCCAAAAACGGGATATGCAGTTTCGACAAGGTAAGGAAGCTCTTGGGCTTGCCCAAGAGCGCGCGTTTTAATTTTGAGGCTACCGAGAAGGGCATAAAGTGCGATACCACCTCGCAGATAATGGCCTCTGATGCGTGTTTTGGGGAGAAGTGGTACAAGCTTGATAATGCAGATACGGATAAGATAATAGAAAAGATTTTACAGGCGCAGGACGATGAAGAGATAATTTCTTTTCTAAAGGAAAACTACGCTCTTTCCGATACCGCCGCGCGAGAGGCGCTCGTTTATCTTTTTGCGCAGCCCGCTGTATCCCATATCCAACACCCGGTCGAAACCTATCGTAGTGTGGCTTACGGAACTGCAGTTTATAAGCGGAACTCTGTGTTGAG
>CALXQW010000023.1 GCA_944390805.1 uncultured Opitutales bacterium
ACGAACTAAAGTGCGCCGCCCCCTAGGGGGCAATTAGTAAATGAATCAATAACTTTAATCTTTACAAACAATCAACAATATCTAAAAACATCTACCGTCAGTTATGCACTGGCGTTTTGAAAATAAATGTTAACGCCTAAACTTTAGGCGTGTATAAAATCGTATCCGTACTTTTTCCGTACAAGCTTTATATCTTCAATACTAACAATGGGGAATCCGTATTTCTGGGAATAGGCTGTAATCTCTTCATTTCTTGCCATAGAGCCATCTGGGTTTGTAAGTTCACAAAGAACACCGCTAGGGGAAAGAGCAGAGAGTTTCATGAGGTCTATTGTGGCTTCTGTGTGCCCGTCTCTACCTAATACTCCGTTAGAGTCGGCTCTCAATGGGAAAATATGCCCAGGAATTGCCAAATCATAAATTGACGCTCCCTTTGCGCAGGCTGTTCTTATCGTAGCCAATCTGTCTGATGCAGACACCCCTGTAGTTATGCCATTTTTTGCGTCTATGGATACTGTAAAATTTGTGCCGAACCTTGACGAGTTTTCTTCAGCCATCATTTTTAACCCCAGAGATTTTGTTTTCTCAGGAGTCAGGCATAGGCAGATTATCCCGCTACAATCGCGTATCATTCTTGCAATTTGCTCTACAGAGAGAAAATCAGTAGAGAAGATCAGATCTGCCTCATTTTCTCTGTCGGGATTATCTATTACAAGAATTCCATTCCCACTTCTTAGAGATTTTATAGCGCTCATTACCCGAGTCTCTGCATTGCCATCAGATATATTTGTCATAATATTGCTCCTTTGTTTATTTTTATAAAAACACGGAGCGAGCGCAAAGAACTTTGCGCCTTGATATACAAGGCTGGCAAATCTTAAACTCTTCATACCGGACTTTACCGTTGGCCTTGGAATCTCACCAAATCAGTCGGATATAAACTCTTATCCGAGTCGTGGGCTTTACCACCAGTAAGGACTTTCACCTTCCCCGAGTTTCTCTAAGAAAAAGACTACGCTTCTGTTTAATGCTCTGTCAACACTACAAATTTCTTATAAGATTGTCTATCTAGAGATCGTATGCATCTTCCATTTAATATAGTATAGCTATATATATCTTAATGAGATGTATGCAATATGCCAAAACTAAATCTTCCTATTAGATATATGGAAATTCAGTTTTTAGAATCTCTACCCATGTTTCTTTTTTTTACTAGGTTTATGCGTATTGATCTCTTTTGATAGGCAATATCAAGTATTGCCATTGCATTTTAAAATAGAACTATATTTTTACAGACACAAAGGCATATAGTCTAAAGTATTTGTTCAGTCAGATGTAAGTTGAATGCTTCTAGAAGTGATGTACCCTGAAATATATTAATATTTTTAACTTATTTTATTCTATGGGCAGATTCTCTCTTTATGCGCATTTAGATAAAACAGCAAAGAGCAACAAAGCATGTTGCAGTGTTGGCTTACAACATGCCAATATCAAATGCTTGTTGCCTTTATAATGTCAATATTTGTCCGTCTGAAGGAATCATAACAACTTTATCCAGACCATGTTTATTTACAAATTCAGAAAGTTCCTTTCTGTCGAGTGTTGCATGGCCAACAGAATCCATGTGGCTAGCTATCATTAAAATATTTGGAGCATACTTGTGAAATTCCATTATATCGTCTTTGCCCATGATGATAGAGCCGCTTTCGCCTATGCGCGCGTCGGCACAGTTCAATATGGCTATTTCCGGATTAAACTTATCTATGGCTTCCTTTACATGATTGCACCATATGGTATCTCCCGCAAGATATAATGTTTTTTCTCCGTCGGCCTTAAAGCAGACCCCCATTGATTCATATCTAATGCCAACCTGATTAAAATATGGCAACGTCTTTTCCTTTATGCCATGGCAACACCCTGTCTTGAATAACTCAACATTCCCAAACGACAAACCGCAAGTTGGCAGAATTTCTATGTCAGAAAATCCGTATTTCGCAATCTCTCTACTGTCTATCTCATCTTGGGCAAAGATCTTAATATGCCTCTTCAACGCTTTTGCAGCAAAGTTATCAAAATGATCTATATGGCAATGGGTTATTATTACGGCGTCTATATCGCTTAAAATGTCTTCAATGTCTAATGGCAGTTCTGTCATAGGCCATCTTCTGCCAGGTATGTGGCTACCTTCTATAGGTGGATATATGTCTTTAGGCGCAAAGATTGGATCTATTAGAAATGTCTTATCTCCATACGTTAATTTTACAGTGGCATTCCTTATCTGTTGAATTTTCATTTCTAAGTCTCCTTGTATAGATTTAATTTAATTACCGCATCATAGTTTATTTAATTAAAAACTATCATATGCGCAATACCTATATAAAACACTATATATTATATAGGGTCAATGCAAATATGTGCAATATCTCTAAGCCTAAACCAAGTGGTATAAATGTATAATAGATATCTCAATAGAATGTATATTATAAAACGCGTTGTTGACAATATGCGATAGCATCGTCAAATCATATGCGTAGATGAAGATAAAGATAGGAGAGCTATCAAAACTAACTGGATGCAAGGTAGTGACCATAAGGCATTACGAGGCCGAAGGTTTGCTTCTTAGCCCTAAGCGGACGAATTCAAACTATCGCATATACGGCGATAACGATATAGACAGGCTTTGTTTTATACGCAATTGCAGGCTCCTTGGCATATCTATATCTGAGATACGCGAGTTGCTGTCTATAGATAAAAATTCTAAATCTACTCATGCATTCTTGCGGGTCTTATTAAAGAAACATATAAAGGATATCGACGATAGAATATCTGCCCTAACAGACTTAAAATTGCACTTGGAATATTTGTATGGGCAGACTCGCGGGAATGCTCGCAGCAGCCGTTCTGTTATGGATGTGCTGGGAGATAAAGATAAGTGCCCATATTGCAATAAAGATCTAAGGAAGCGTGCGCAAAAGAATCTATCTTAATAAACTTATATATTATATAGTAAGAGATGTTATAGATTACCGCATAGATTTCATGTGTATATACTTATTTTTTCCATGCTCTAATGCGAGGTATCCAGCGCGGAACATTCTTTTTATATAACACATATTCTTCGCCAAATCTCTTCTCAAGCCCGACTTCCTCTGAGAATATAAAGTAAAAGGTGTTTATCACAAAGAATATTGCCCCCCATAGAAATATTCCCCACGAGGAAAATACAACAGCTTCTCCCAATATAACCATTATTACGCCGGAGAGCATAGGGTTTCTAACATGTCTATAAGGGCCTTCCACTACAAGTTTCTTTGTGGGGCTCCACGGTGCGAGCGTACCTTTGCCTATCTTTGCAAAGAGAACCATTGTCCATATGGCAAGGAACATTCCCAAAAACAATATAAAAAGCCCTGCGAGAAAAACAGGTACATTATTGCAGATGGAGAAGTTTCCCGTCAGATATAAAATAAGAGCTGGAATTGTTACTGCCGCATTAAATGGCAGAGCAATCAGAGCCTTTATCCAAGAGGCTGTCATATGTGTCATATTATTTCCTATGCTACATATGTTAATATTGCATATTTATAAGTATATCAATAACAATTTAATTCGGAGGGGCATGTAGATCAAATGCCTGAAAGCTATTGAGTAATTTTCTTCCATGGCATTATTGCAAGGTTTTCTGCCTGTTATTTTGCAGACTCGGAGATTTCTCCCTGTAAGGAATGTGATAGACCATATATATTTCCTCTTCATCATAAAAATATTTTAGAGCCCTCATTGCTGCCAATGTTGTCTCTATGGAAGGATCCCATTTGTGGTCGTAATCGTATATTATATGGAACTCTCCGTCTTTCATAACAAGTCTTTTCTGCCCTGAGATTTCCATATCAACACATCCAAAATTATTTAGCGCACTATTATCTTTAATTTTTGAAGGTATCGGAAAAAGTAGAAATATTGCCACACATGCGGCTGCCGCGCCAAGAGCGCAAATCAATGCCAGCTTGCGATAGGTATATAGTTTGATTTTGCGCGCGTGTATAAGTTCGGCATGGTGCAAAATATCAGACTTCTGATCGGGGAGCAGGTCTATGTCGCCAAGAAGCCCAAATGCATTTTTTATATCGTCTTCAATATTATTTGTTTTCATCTTGCATTTGCCTCTTTAGAGTTTCTATGGCGCGCGAGATGGTCACTCCAACAAGCGCGGAAGATATGTTTAAGGTTTCGGCAATCTCTGAATATTTGAGCTCGGCAAAATATCTCAGCATGAGAATTTCTTGCTGGCGTTGTGGAAGTTTAGATATTAGAGAGAGTAAATACTCTTTTTGCATGCAGTCTGAACTAAGTGGTTCTTCGGCAAGTTCGGATATCTGTAGCTCGTCAAATTCCGCAATGAATTTTCTTTTGCGCAAAATGTCTATAGTCTGATTTCTACATGTTCGGTATAGCCATGCGCCTATAGTTTTTATGTCTATATTATCGAGCTCGCAGAGTTTAAGGAAGGTATCGGAAACTGCGTCGCGGGCGAGGTCAGCATCGCGGCAGATCAGCCGCGAATATGCAACCAATCTGCGCGAATATTCCTCAACCAACCTCGAAATTGTCTCTAATCTATCGTCCACTATTTCCGCTTGCCGCCGTTTTTCTTTGCTGTTTCCGCTCGTGCTTTTGCCTTCTGGAGCTTTATCTTAAGCTCGTCAACTTTATTTGGGTTTTCAAAGCCTTTTTCTTCAACGAAGAAGTTTATGAGCTTCTGGTATGCCTTTACGCTAAAACGCGGGTTTTTTGCGGTATCGGCTACTTTTTCCAATTCGTCCAGCCAGAATAAACATATTTCTTTGCTCTTTGGCAGGGTAGGGTTGTCAATTACGCATGTATCGGTTATTTCAGTATTTGGATTAAACCATTCTGCATAGGTAAGAAAAGGATGCCAGATGCCGCATCTTGATGTTTTTATTTTTCTTACTGTTGAGATAATCTCCCTTACCTTTTCCAGAGACTTTTCAACGCCTATACCTTTCATATAACAATATGCAAGCACTCCATATGCTCTCCATAGATATCCCTCAGATTCAAGCTTGGACTTGGACTTTATCGCCTCATTGAGATACTCCACGGCTCTTTTTTCGTCCTTCTTTACCCCTATGCCATTCATAAACAAGAGAGCCATATCGACCTTTGCATTTATAGAATCTGGGGATAGTTTCAACCACTCCTCAGCTAATGAGAATGCCTTTGAAGAATCGGCCTTGCCGGGAGAATTTTTTAGTATTCTTATTGCCTCTGAAAATCCCCAAAAATCTTGATTCCCATAATATTTCTGTTTTTCAAGACGGGCGAATCTTTCATAGAGTTCCGCGGCTTGTTTTAAATCTTGTTTTGTGTATTTGCCCTCTTCAAGAATAATTGCGTATGACCGTAAAGCATAACTATTGGGTTCTTTCATACTTACGGCGCGCCTTATCATTTCAACACCAAGTTCCGGGCATTTTGGCGCAATTTTAAAATCGTAAAGGCATCCGTCTCCGTAGACTAATTGGTTCCCCAGGAGATCAAGATTATAAGATGGGGAATTTGATTCCTCTATAAGGGCTATATATTTATTTGACATTTCTTCGGATTTTTCAACACCAAGCCCCATCTTATACATAAGTGCCAGCCATGCACAGTTAGTTGTATTTATAGAATTATATATTCTGGTATGGTTTGAAAATATCTCAAACGCTTTTTTGTAGTCTTGCTTTGTTCCGCGTCCGGAAAAATACATTCCTCCAAGTTCGCTTGAGCATAAACCATAGCCGTATTCGTCCATCTTTGAGAACATCTCAAATGCTTTTTTATCTCCTTCCGGAGTGTTTTCATCAAGGAAACGGCGACCCACATAGGCCATTGCGTTTTCATCTTTAGCATCTATGATAATTTTCTCAATTTTGTCTCTAAGAGCTGTCTCTTTATTTTTCTCTAAGAAGGAAAGTAGTTTATAACCACCTATGTCCTTTAATTCTTTTATATCCGACTTTTTTATATTATCTATAATTATGTCCTTAGGTATTCTAACCTTACAGAAATCTATATATCTACCATATCCTAATGAATTTTGGATAATGTATGATGCTTCATAACCTATTGGTCTGGCAAATAATCTTTCATAATACTGCATAGCCAACGGCTTATTTTCTTTTACGCCCAATCCATAATAATATAGCTCTGCGAGCGGCGTTGTGTAATTTAGGTTATTTGGGGACTCATCATTTAATTCCTTATACAATTTGTATGCATTTTCATAGTTCTTTGCCTCCATTTCTTTCTCTGCTAATACAGTCTTTATGGCATTGCTTTCTTGATTTTCTCTATACATATTGCGCAATTCCTCAACAGTACATTCAAATAGATCATATGGCCTATACAATGTAAGATTATTAGTATGTTTCGCAATGAACAGGTTTAAAGGGTTTAGATTCTCTTGTATTTCTCTACTTTTTCCCAGATATGAATTTTGCAGAATACTTATAGGAAAAGAAAGTTCACCTTTTTGATTTTCTCTATATAGTTTTAGATATTCCGAAGATAATGAAATATCCTTGCGCGTTTTTCCCATTCCCGAATACGCATATGCCAACAATATATAAGCTTCTTTTGAATAAATTTTATCTTTTGATAACGCTTTTAAAGATGATATTATTTCATCAAATTCTTGTGGAGATTTTTGTGCATCGGTTGTTATAAGCTTGTATGCAAGCCATTCTTTAAACCCTTCATTGTTTTTTGAGTATTTTGATAGAAAGTTGAGCTGGTCTTCTAAACAATCTCCCCAGATGGAAAGAGAACAATTATATACGATAGAATCGTCATGGGTGTTTTCGTAAAGTTGTATATTATAATGTAGGTCGTCTTTATTGTTTGGGTGTTCTATTGGCAAATTAAGTTCTTTTAGTTTTTTAATATAATCATCTCTGAAAAATCCGGGTATGGTTAAAAAAGGTGACGATTTTGCGAGGAATTTTATGGCTTTTGCATAACCCTCGTTTGCTAGAGCAGTTAATGCGTCGTAAGCAATCTTTTCATAAGAGGATTCTTTGTTTGGTGAATAATTTTTGAAAGTATTGTAATACGCACATACAGCATAAAGAAACCTATTGTCTTGTGTTTGTGGGAGCGACTTAAAATAATTTAAAAACTCTGTATCTACAACAACGGGTTCTTTTGGATCATTCACACTGTTCCAATATTCTCTTCCTATTTTACTATCAAATAAATGGTGATCATAATAGAGTAATATCTGGACTTTAGAAGATTTACTTATGCTGTTTCTAATATTTATGGCATCTTCTGGCTTATAACCTTCAAGTTCGTTTTTCTCTATTAGAATTGCTGCAAGTTCCTTCATTAAATTATTCCATGGGCAATTAGAATTTAGAAACGTTTTTATATATTTCCCAGCCATAGGTATATTTTTCTTTACATCTCGCCCTACGTAAAAGCTAAATGCAATATGAAAGGCTCTTTGGGGATCTCCTAAATCTACGGAGTCTTTAGCATAGGCAAATGCCGCCATTGCATTTGGTTCTATAAGATATCTTCCGTAACCGATAGGGATTCCCCTATAATAAATATCATGAAGGCGATTTAATGCAGCAGTATTCCCCAACTTTGCCGCGGCCAGATAATTGCCAAGCGCTGAATCTACCGATGTTGTCTTTACGGTATATCCATCTATCTTGGAGTACTTCTCTGCATTTGTTTTAAATAAGTCCAAATCGCCCAGAATCGTATATGCGCTTGCCGTCCATGCGTTTTCACCGCCTATGCGTATTGCTTCTGACGCGTAGGCTCTCGCCTTTTTCCCATCGAAATTAACCGGCATATTTACCCTCTCAAATGTGGTATTCTTTGAGTTTCCCTTCCAGTACAGTTGAGCAAGGGACAGATTTGCATATTGGTTGCCTTCTTTTGCCATCTTCTCAAGCAAGCCTATGGCCTCTTTGGCATCGGCATTGCTATATTTGCCTATGGTATATCTGCCTGCATCTAAAGTTTTAACTCCCAAGAGCTTTTTTGCGTATTCAACTTTACCTATTTCGTCGGTCGCATTTTTTAACTCTTCCAAGCTCTTCTTTTGGGTTTCCTTCACCTTTTGGGCGATGGATAGATTGTATTGCCTAAGACGCTCCGTCTTGTTGCTTTCAAATTCAGTTGAAAGATTCCTGTATGTCTTTGCGTCTATTGGTGAGCTAAAAATAAACGAGCCTTTACGCCCGTAGGATTCCTCAAAGGTATCCGCAAAGTGTCTGTACCACCAGGGGTTTTTTATCTGAGCTATCTTATCTCTATATTCTTTGGCCTTCTTTGCATCTTTTCTTACCCCGAGGCCGTTTTCATAGGCGCAGGCGGTTATGGCTGTGGCCTTGGCTTCGGCGTAAAGCTTGTTGTTTGAGCTCCGCATTAGAGATTCTTCCATGGAGAAGTTCTTTCGCGCCATGAAATCTGAAACAAGCGGCATTAATTCCGATAGGGCAAGTTTCCATTTGCCAGATTTTGCAAGTTCTTGAGCGTATCTGACCTTGTAGTTGTTATTGCTGTCTTTGGATATTTCAGATAGTTTCTTATACAAAAACATATTTTCTTCGGATATGTTCTTGAAACTCTTGAGGCTTTCAGCGTGGGTATCTATAAAGAATGCAAGTTTTATTGCTGCCGGCTGGAAATCTTTCTTAGCATAGTTAAGGAGCTCTCCATAGGCGGAATTAAACGCTCTTTTGTCTCCAGCAGAAAGGGAGTCTTTCAAATCGTCGATAAGCAGGTCGCATCTGGCTATCACGGAGTAGTAAGAATTTCCCTTCTGGGATATTTGCCTTAGCAATTCTTTTTTCTCATCAGGACTTGAAAAACGGTTCGCGATATAATATCCGGCGGTTAGATTGCCGGAGTTGACATATAAATTCTTCATCTCCTCAAATGCCTCTTTTGGAGAGTTGCTAACCTTATTTATTGCCAATCTCAACTTGGCATAAGAATCTCCATCTTCTGCGAGCTTTTCTACTTCAATCAAGGGCTTTTGGTATATGAGAAGCTCTTTCTCATGTGGGGAATAATCTATCTTCCCGCACGATGAAAGAAAGAGCGCGAAGATTGATGCAATGAAAAAGAATATTTTTGGCCTCATACATTCCAATACGAATTCTAAGGGCTGTTTATTACATATTTAGTCTAAAAAATTCTAAAAGCTAACTCAAGTTTATTCAATCACAGCTCTTATAGGGGCTTTATTTCTGCGCTCTATGGGAAATTGAAAATCAATGCTCTTAGTTTGCTTGTATATCAGATTTTGAGGAATATCTTGCGCAAAAAAAGCCCGCAAGACGCTAAAATGCGGACTTTGCGGGCTTTTTCTCATGGTACCTGGCCGGGGACTCGAACCCCGAACCAATTGATTAAGAGTCAACTGCTCTACCGATTGAGCTAGCCAGGCATCAAAAATTTTTGAAGTTTCGCAATGTAGCCTTATTCAATCTTATTGCAAGAAAAATCTTCAAAAATTTTTTAAAGAACGATCCATCACAGTTATTTTTACAAGCAAAGATAGTATATTAATGCATTTACAGTAAAAACTTATAACTTTATTTTGTGTTCTGTGGCAAGAGGGGAACTTGCTTCAGAATTTTTCTTTTAATGGAAAGTACAATGGAAAAATGCCTGAGGCTATTATATATAGGCTGACTTATTTTTATTTTCAGGAGTAAGTTTTCGCTCTAATATTTTTTTTAGAGAAATTTTAAGTATGCATGGTTATATTTTTCCTTTTTGAGTATGTATTAAATATTTCTTTTGCAACAATAGCTGAGCTTTGTGCTTATACGTTTTTTTTAGGAGTTAGATAAGGAATTGAAAAAATGGGTTGACAGGGTGGGGGGTATTCGTAGCATGTTCACTTTTAATTTACAAAGGTCACATCATGGGACAGCCAAAACGTAAACAATCCAAGCAGCGTTCGCGCCTTCGCCGCGGCGCGAACAATTTTAAGCTCCCGCAGGTTTCTAAAGATCCTACGGACGGCACGCTCTTTGTTCCACACAGGGTTAATCCTTCCAACGGAACATATCGCGGCAAGCAGGTTATCAGCGTAAAGGTCTAATAGAGGATCTTTACATCTGGCAGACGAATGCGGGTATCGGAGAGCTTGCCGCCCTTTAATGCCCGCGTTTTTCGTCTATGTATTTTTCTCCTACTGGCAATGGACGAGGCAAAAGATATAATGGCCGCTATTGCGGTGGACGTCATGGGGTCCGATTCCGGGCCTGCAGCGGTCGTCGAAGGGTTGAAGTACGCTCTTGAGAGGCGTTCTCCGCTTGAGTATATAGCCGTAGGTAACGAGGAGGTTGTGGAGCCTCTGTTGAGGAAGTTCGGAATATTGAAAGATTCCAGAGTGTCTATGTTTCACGCCTCGGAGGTTGTGAGCATGGACGAAAAACCCATGCAGGCTCTCAAACAGAAGAAAGACTCCTCTATGATACGCGCTTTGGAGCTTGTGAAGCTCGGCAAGGCGCAGGCTGTTGTAAGCTGCGGAAATACGGGCGTGCTTATGACGGCAGGTACGATAAAGCTGCGCACTCTTGAAGGGGTGGAGCGTCCGGCATTGGGCTCTATAATGCCCGGGCGAGACAGGAACTTTGTGATGATAGATGTGGGTGCCAACCCCGATCCTAAGCCCCAAAATCTGTTGGATAACGCCGTTCTTGGCGCAAATTACGCAAGGGCGATACTCGGCATTGCAGAGCCTAAGATAGGGCTTCTTTGCAACGGCACGGAGGAGGGCAAGGGTAATAGTCTTGTGCAGGGAGCCCATAAGATGCTTAAGGCGGCCGAAGGAACTTTAAACTACGCCGGCAGGATAGAAGGCTTTGATGTGTTTGAGGGCGATTGCGATGTTGTCGTATGCGACGGTTTTACTGGCAATTTGCTGTTAAAGACTCTCGAGGGCGCAACAAGGATGTTTAAGGGAATCTTGAAGGAGGAGCTGACGCGGACTATATTTAGAAAGATAGGAATTTGGATTGCCCGCAAGGCCTTTGACGACTTCAAGAAGAGAATTCCGGTGGAGAAGTTTTCGGGGGCGCCGCTTTTGGGGTTGAATGGCCTTGTGGTAAAGGCGCACGGCTCGAGCGGAGCCAGACAGTTTGAAGGGGCGCTGGGCATTGCCGAGCGCTGTATAACAGAACAGATGAACAGGAAAATTGCCGAGGATTTTGCAAAGATAAGTCCGTTTATCGCGCAGACCAAGGCTCAGGCGTTGGAAGGCTGATTTTATCCGGCGCAAAAAGGAAAGGGTACGGTGTTTATGACCCCACGGTCTATAATAATAAGTTCAACGGGTTCATTTTTGCCCGATAAAATTGTAACCAACGACGATCTTGCAAAGATTGTCGACACTTCCGACGAGTGGATTTACACTCGTTCGGGCATAAAGCAAAGGCGTATAGCCCCCAAAGATATGGCCACATCGGACATGGCGTGCATAGCGGCAAAGCGCGCTCTCGACGCGGCCGGACTGAGGCCCGATGAGATAGATTTGGTGATAGTTGCAACGGTTAGCCCGGATATGATGTTCCCGTCTACGGCATGTATGCTTCAGGCAAAATTGGGAATAAGGAACAATATTCCGTGTTTCGACATAGAGGCGGCTTGTTCGGGATTTGTATATGAGATAGAGATAGCATCGCGCATGATGCAGTCGGGCTATTACAAGCACGCGCTGGTTGTTGGCGCGGAGAAGCTATCAAGTTTGGTAAATTGGCAGGACCGCTCAACTTGCGTTCTCTTTGGAGACGGTGCGGGTGCGGCGGTGTTGTCGGCTGTGGAGAAAACAGGGGTTGGCATACTCGATACGGTGCTTGGAGCCAGCGGCGAAGGCAATATGATTCTCAGCCTTCCGGCGGGCGGTTCGGCAATGCCGGCAAGCGCGGAGACTGTGGCTAATAAGCTCCACTGCGTGCATATGGACGGCAAGGAGGTCTTCAAGCATGCGGTTAAGATCATGCAGGAGAAAGCCTTTGAAGTTCTCGACCGCTGCGGTGTACGTCCGGACGAGCTTGCTCTTTTTATACCCCATCAGGCCAATGCGCGCATAATAGAAAGCGTAGCAAAGAGGCTCAAGCTTGACATGTCCAAGGTTTACATGAATATTCAAAACTACGGCAATACGTCGGGGGCGTCTATTCCGATAGCGCTCGACGAGGTTGTCCGTTCGGGCAGGGTAAAGCGTGGCGACTATGTTTTGTTCGTGGCCTTCGGCGCGGGCTTGACGTGGGGCGCAACACTCATAAAGTGGTATTGATTATGAAAAGATATCTGACAGCGGCGGTTCTGGCATTTGCGGCGTGCGCGCAGTGCGCGTATGCGGATTTGGTATGGTCGAAGGATCGCGGCTGGCAGGTTGAGGGCGGAGTGCTTTCAAACATATTCGGCAATACTGTAAATGTTGAAAACGCCCTTCAGGCAATGAATGAGGGAAAGGCCGCCCAGGAAGACGGCGATCTGTGGACTGCCATATCTTGCTACCAGCTTGTCGTTAATGAATATCCCGAGAGTATCTTTGCCCCGGAGGCGTATTTTCAGCTCGGGTTGGTTTACACTCAGCGCGGGCAGTTTGAAGATGCGTACAACAGTTTTGGGGAGATAATAAAGAGGTATCCTGATTATCAGAAGTTCAATCAGGTAATAGGCGAGCAGTTTAAGGTTGCCGCAATGATTCAAGACGGGGCAACTCCGTATTTGTGGGGGTGGTTCCCGTGGTTTACAAATTACGACGACGCTATAAAATTCTACGAGGGAATAGTAAAGAATGCTCCCTATTCCGACTATGCTCCCATAGCGCTGATGAACATATCTCTTGTTGCGGCCGACAACGGCAAGCCCGAGGTTGCGGAGGACGCTTTGGACAGGCTCATAAATACATATCCGAACAGCTTATTTACGCCAGACGCATACTTGCAGATGGCGCGCATTTTTAAGGATATGGTCATGGGGCCGGAGTACGATCAGGATTCCACAAAGAAGGCTATAAGTTTTTATCAGGACTATCTCATATTATTCCCTCAGGAGGCCGGCGTTATAAATGCGGAGAAGAGCCTTGACGAGATGCGCGACACTTACGCGCGCAGCAGGCTAGTGATGGGAAATTTCTATTATTATTACCGCACGGACAACAGGGCTGCGTCTATATTCTACAACGAGACTATAACTCTTGCCCCCAACAGTTCCGCCGCGGAAGAGGCGCGCAAACAGCTTGCCAAGATAAAGAAGGGAGATATTGCCCCTATGACACCTGTAGATTGGATTTGGGGCAGATACGAGAGGCCTTCAATAGATTCGTTTGAGGACGAGACTAAGATATTGGCACTGAATAGCGAGGAGTATGAGGCTATCTCTGTGGAGGATTTTCTCAGCGTTCCAGGAACTGCTGTTGAGGAGATTATAACTCCAGATGGCACCGAGACTAAGGAAGGGTTTACTCCGCTTGTTGGGCCAAGCCCGTTCTTTACGGACGAGGGCTTTTGGAATATAGAAGACACTCAGTAAAATAGGCATTTGTTTTAGGCAGGCTAGAATATAAGAATGCGGGCGTTTTTTTATGCAGGCTTAAAAGATTAGGCGGCGGGTTGTATGCCCGCGTCTTTTTTTGTGCATGCGCCGCAAGGATGATATATTATAGTACACATATAGTTGGCGCAAAAGGCAGCTTGAAGGGAGTTTATATAGTAGCCCAAAAGAGGCGGCAGTGTTCTTTTTTGTTGTAATGGAGGGAAGGTGGGGTATCTTAACTTGGTATGTCAGAAAAACAGGACAATTCGGTTCTTGTGGCGGGGTCAATAGCGTACGACTGCATAGAAACTCCGCTTGCAAAAGAAGATTATATTCTCGGTGGCGCAAGCTGCTACGCGGCATTGGCGTGCTCGTACTTTGCTCCAGTCAAGATGGCTGGAATTGCCGGGAACGATTTTAAGGCTTCGGATATGGAGCGCCTGAAGGCGAGAGGAATAGACGTCTCTGGAGTTGAATTCGACGCAAATAAGCCAACTTTCTTTTGGCGCGGCAAATACCATGAGAACTTTAAAAGCAGGGAGACTATAGATGTGCGCCTGAATGCGTTTGAGGATTATTCTCCGAAATTGTCGGAGGAGCAGGCGTCTTGCGGATACGTGCTTTTGGGAAACATATCGCCGGTCTTGCAGGAGTCTGTACTGGAGCAGATGAAGAACCCGCGTTTTGTGGTGCTTGATACTATGGATTTGTGGATATCAACCGCAAACGACACTCTCAGAAGGCTTATAGGAAAGGTTGATCTGCTGATTCTAAATGACGATGAGGCAAAGCAGCTTTCCGGGTGCAGCAATTTGCTCAAGGCCGGAGACGCGCTTAGAGATATGGGGGCAAAGGCTGTGATAATAAAAAAAGGCGAACATGGCTCTATGCTCTTTTGCGACGATGGCTTCTTTACCATGGGAACTTATCCGGTAAGGGATCTTTACGATCCGACCGGTGCGGGAGATTCTTATGCGGGAGCGCTGATAGGATATATAGCCTCAAAGGGCGACGCCTCTTTTGAAACTCTCAAGCGCGCAATGCTTGCAGCGGCGGCAACATCTTCTA
Organism: uncultured Opitutales bacterium; assembly: GCA_944390805.1. Lineage (GTDB taxonomy): Bacteria > Verrucomicrobiota > Verrucomicrobiia > Opitutales > Intestinicryptomonadaceae > CALXQW01. The sequence continues at coordinate 14,653 of CALXQW010000023.1, forward strand.
TTACGGTGGAGTCGTTCTCGTGCTACAAGCTTGAGAAAAGCGGCATGGAAGAGATATCGCGCAGAATGGATTATATAAGAAAAATTTCATCTATATAAAATATATGGACATAAAAGCCGAAGTTGAAAAGATTGCATCGGACGCCCGCGCGGCAAGTCTGGAGCTTGCAAATTTATCGTCTGCGGTAAAGAACGAGGTTCTGTTAAAGCTGGCGGGGCTTCTGCGTGAAAATTGCGCGGAAATTTTGCAGACGAACAGCGTTGATGTTAAGAAGGCGGAACTTGGGGGAATGTCCAAGGCTATGTTGGAGAGGTTGTCGCTGTCGATTGGGAAGATAGAGTCCATATGCGGCGGCCTTGAGGAACTGGCAAAACTGCCCGACTATGTAGGCGAGGTTATGGAATCTGTCGTGCGTCCCAATGGAATTAGCATAGAGAAGGTTAGGGTTCCGATAGGTGTAATTGCCATAATATACGAGAGCCGTCCGAATGTTACGATTGACTGTGCCGCTCTTTGCCTAAAGAGCGGAAATGCCGCAATACTCCGCGGCGGCAGCGAATGTTTTCTTACGAACCAGATTTTCTCGAAATATATAGCCCAGGCGCTAAAGAGCGCGGGCGCGCCCGAGAAGGCTGTGCAAATGATACCCACTACGGACAGGTCCGCCCTGAATGTCATGCTAAGGCTCGACAAGTTTATAAATTGCATAATTCCAAGAGGCGGTGAAGGGCTGATACGTTTTGTGTCGGAAAATTCCACCATACCTGTGCTCAAGCACGATAAGGGTCTTTGCAATGTGTATATAGACGCTTCGGCCGACGAGAAGATAGCTTTAAATGTTGTAGTTGACGCAAAGTGCCAGCGCCCCAGTGTCTGCAATGCCGCGGAAAACTTGATAGTGGATTCATCGCGGGCGGATCTTCTTGTGAAGGTCTGCGCGGAGCTTGCGGGCCGCGGGGTGGAGCTTAGAGCTTCTGCTAAGGCAAAGAAAATTCTGGACGGCGCCGGAGTGAAATGCGTGCAGGCGGCCGACGAAGATTTTGATACGGAATATGACGATTTAATAATATCTGTTGACGTTTCCGACTCTCTTGATGAGGCTATATCTTTTATAAATAAGCATTCTTCCGCGCATTCTGACTGTATAATTACCTCCGATGCTGCGCGCGCCGAGAAATTTTTGTCTGGGGTGGACTCTTCAACGGTCTACTGGAATGCTTCCACTCGTTTTACCGACGGTTTTGAATTTGGCTTTGGAGCCGAGATAGGAATATCAACAAACAAATTGCACGCCCGCGGTCCCATGGGACTTAAGGAGCTTAGCATATACAAATACAAGGTGCGCGGGAACGGGCAGACCAGAGGGGCGCCGGCATTTAAATAGCGCGCGCGGCACGGTAGATTTGGATATGGATCCGGCTGAGGCAGAGGCTGAAATTCGCAGGCTTGAGGCTTTGATACTCAAGCATGAGGCCTTGTACAGAAGCGCAGTGCCGGAGATTTCAGACGCCGAGTTCGACGACATGATGCACCGTCTTGAGGCGCTTGAGAGGGCGTATCCGCAGTTTGCCTCGGATAAGTCTCCAACGAGAAGAGTAGGGGACGACTCATCTGATGGTTTTAGGAAGGTTGGGCATCTTGCGCCCATGCTTAGCCTTGACAACACTTTTTCCCCCGAAGAGCTGGAGGAGTTCGATGCGCGGCTTCGCAGGTTTCTGAACACCGACGAGCTTTTAACATACACAGTTGAGCCAAAGATAGACGGCTGCGGGATATCTGCCGTGTACGAGGACGGGGTTTTGTCGAGGTTGCTTACGCGCGGAGACGGTAGGCATGGAGATGATATTACAAAGAATCTATATCTTTTTTGCGGAGCTATTCCGCTGCGTCTTAAGGGGAATTTTCCCGGGCTTTTGGAGGTTCGCGGGGAAGCGTATATGACGCGCGCCGAGTTCGGGCGCATACTTGAAGCTAAGCGCGTTCAATTTGAGCGCAAGACGGACGCGGAAATTTCTAAACAGAAAAAAAAGCTTTCAGACCTTCTGCCCGGAGAGACGGAGCAGAGGCAGATTATTCAAAAGAAGATAGAATCTCTTGAAGACGCCCGGCAGAAGGCCAAGAGAATGTATGCAAATCCGCGCAATCTTACGGCGGGAACCTTGAAACTTTTGGAAAGGCCTGAAGAGGAAAGGCGGCTAAATGCGGCGTTCTACTCTTTAGGAGAAGTGTCGGGGGAGGGGGCGGTTTTGCACAGGCAGTCTGAACTTAGAGGATTGCTTGAAAGCTGGGGGCTTCCGAATATAAATTGGAATATGCAGGCCAAAGGCATAGGCAAGGTGCTTGAGGCGATAGAGCTGCTTGACGAAAAGCGCAAGAGCTTTGGGTTCGATACCGACGGTGCCGTTGTAAAGCTTGACGATGTCTCATTGCAGCTTAGGGCAGGCTTTACTTCAAAGGCGCCTCGCTGGGCAATAGCCTGGAAGTATAGGGCTCAAAGAGTTAGCACTATCTTGAGAGCCATAACCTTGCAGGTTGGCCGCACAGGCGCCGTAACTCCGGTGGCGGAACTTGATCCGGTGGAGATATCAGGCTCTGTGGTATCGCGCGCAACATTGCACAATGCCGACGAAATTGCCCGCAAAGACATAAGGGTTGGCGATTGCGTCATAGTTGAGAAGGCTGGAGAGATTATTCCGGCGGTGGTGGGGGTTGAGATAGATAAGCGCCCTCCAGACAGCAAACCCTATGTCTTTGCCGACAAGTGCCCCATATGTTCAACACCGCTTGTCAGGCCGAACGGAGAGGTTGTTTACAGATGCCCAAATATAGGTTGTCCGGCCCAGATAGAGCAGCGGTTGGTGCATTTTGCGTCGAGAAAGTGCATGGATATAGACGGCATGGGAGAAAAGGTTGCTTTGGCCTTGTGCAAGCTTGGAATGGTGAAGTATCCGGCAGACATATATTCCCTGAAAGTTTCCGATTTTCTCAAGATAGACGGATTTGCCCTTAAGTCTGCGGAAAATTTGGCAGCAGCAATAGAAAAGAGCAAAGATGTAGACTTGTGGCGCCTAATATTTGCTTTGGGAATATTTGATGTTGGAGAGAGTGCCGCAAAGGACTTTGCCCGGACTTTTGGCAGTCTAGATGCTTTTGCGTCGGCCTCAAAAGAGGAGCTTATGCAAATAGAGGGTGTGGGCGAAAAGATGAGCGACTCCGTCAGGGAGTTCTTTGAGAGTCCTCACAATGTAGAAACTATAGAGGCCTTGCGCGGCGCCGGGGTAAATTTTTCTAAAGCGCAGGTTGCGGTTGGAAGGGATACGGTATTTTCCGGGAAATCATGTGTATTTACGGGGACATTGTCTTCTATGGGGCGCAATGAGGCAAAGGCACTCTTGGAGAGGCTGGGCGCAAGAATATCTTCAGACGTTTCAAAGAAGACAGATTTTCTTATTTGTGGTCAAGGCGGCGGCTCTAAGCTTAAGCGCGCTGAACAGTTTGGCGTAAAGACGCTAAGTGAAGAGGAATTTCTGAAGATGGCCGCTGCCAAAGATGAAACTGCTCTTGCCAAAGATGATTCAAAAGAGAATGTTAGAGAGCCGGGGAAAGGTACCAATACCACGGAAGGTAAGCTTTCTGACAGCGGCAATAACGTTGGCAAATCCAATGGCGGCAAGCCCAAAGATAGGGCAAATAATTCTTCTGGCGCGGAACAGCTTGAATTATTCTAATTTGTTTGCCGCCTTTATATTGCCGGTAAGACAACAAAAGGCTGTATAGTTCCATTTATTCTGCACTGTTGGGAATATGCAGTCCTGCTTGGTTGCTAAAAAATGCGCGCAGATTGCGGCAGGAAAAAGCATTATCTGGCAGATATGTATATAGCGGGCAGGTCTAATATTCTCATATCAGCATAGTGGCTAAGATATGGCATTATGCCCCTACTTGAAAGGTTTAAAATTCTTTGGCAATATGCCGAACTTTTTTATTTTGTAGTTCATTATGCGCTCTGTAAGGTTTAGCTGACGCGCGGCGGCTGCGGCATTGCCCCTGTTTAGCTTTAGAGACTCTGTTATTATTTCCCGCTCGAATCCGGAAAGCATAAGTTTGAAATCTACGTCTTCGTCGGGATTTATCTTTGATGTGCCAGTGGATTGCCCTGTCTGCAGGCTCGGAGGCAGATTGTAGCCAGAAATTGCTCCATCGGCGCTCAAAAGTACGGCGCGCTCTATACAGTTCTCAAGCTCGCGCACATTCCCGGGGTAATGGTAGGCCATGAGCATGTTTATAGCGGGGGTTGATATTCTGGATATCTTCTTGCCGTGCAGTATATTGTATTTTTCTAGAAAATATTCGGCAAGAAGAATAATGTCGCTGCCGCGCTCGCGCAGCGGAGGAAGCGTTATTGTAAAAACGCTAAGCCTATAAAACAGGTCTTCGTTGAACTTTCCCTGACGCGCAAGATTCTCAAGATTCTTTGAGCTTATACATACTATCCTTGCTTTTGGAAAATCTTTTCCGGATTGCCCTCCCTTTGAGAGTGTTCTTGACTCAAGAAAATCTAAAAGACGCAGCTGAGTATGCATGGGAAGCTCTCCAATGGCATCGATTATTAGAGTTCCACCAGAGAGCTGTTCTAAAAGGCCTTCTCTTTCGACAGTTTCCAAACCGTTTATAAAGCCCTTTTGTCTGCCGAATATCTCGTCTTCCAAACGCGATTGCGAAAACGCCGCGCACGATATCTCCCTAAAAGGCTTGCCTTCATATATGCCCGACGATGCTACCGCCCTTGCAACCAACTCTTTGCCGGTTCCTGGTTCTCCATATATAAGCACGGGAGCCTCGTTTGAAGAAGCATGGGTTATAAGCTCAAAAACCCTCTGCATTCTGCCGCAGTTGCCGACTATGTCCTTAGGGCGCAACTTTTCGTCGAGCCTCAACCGCAGTGTTTTGTTCTCGGCTATGAGTTTGTCGCGCTCCTCATGGTATAGATAAAGTCCGCTGACAGCATCGGCAAGTATGTTGGCTATGGTCTCCAATAGATGCAAATCACGCTCCAAATCGCAATCGGCTGAAACTTCCCTGTCTATGCTCATGGTGCCGATTACCTCACCGGCGTAAACTATGGGAACACATAGAAAGGCTGTTGTAGATTTGCTCGCGTCGCGGGCGCGGGTTCTGTTTAGAAATTCGTCGCAGCGGGAGATATCTGGAACTATCATGCTCTTTCCGCTCTTGGCAACCCGACCGGTGATTCCCTCTCCCATGCGGTATACCCCGCGCTGCTTTGCCGAATCGCTCAGGCCGTGCGACGCTTCTATCACAAGAAGCGCTCCCTGCCTTAAGGTTATAGTTCCCCTAAGAAGCCCCATCTCCCTAAAGAGAATCTCCATGACCTCGTTAAGCAGCAAAGATACGTTCTTTCTTCGCACTATAACCTTGCTTATCTGGTGCAGCACAGACATCTCAAGATTGTACGGATTGCGCGTATCGCCAGATTTTGCGGATAGATCCCCGGAATCGAATACTATTATACCGTTCTTATATCTTTTGCCGCTGAGTCTGGTTTTTACATGCGTATGCGGTTTGATATCGGCTCTCTTGCCGTTTTCCGATTCCTTAGACTGATTTATTCCGCGTTTCATTGTAAGGGCGCAAGACTACGTCGGGCTGCTTCTCGTTTTTTATAAAAGCTACAAAAATGTATCTTTTTTCTCAAGCAAAACTTTTTAAACCTATAAAAGTGCCTTGTTTTCAGATGTGGTATATATTTTGGAGCAACTTACAGCTATTTCTCTTATTGCATAGATTATCTTAACTTTGTACGCAAAAAAAACCGCCTGTTTTCAGGCGGTTTTTTGTTGAATACAAATTTACCTATTACATATCCATGCCAAGGAATTTTCCGTCTGGAGAAAACTTAAGCTCTATTCCATTAGATAATTCCGTTTCGTACCCGTAGAGTTTTTTCTTAAACTCCACAATTTTTGCTCCGGCATAGTTCTTTGAGACATATTCTGAAATTGCCTGAGGTATCAATTTTAAATCTATGCCGGAAAACTTGTTCTCTATTTCCTTCAAGGTTCCGTCTGGAAGGAATTCAAGCTGGGTGCCGTCGGAGAGGGCAACCTTGTAGTCTTCAACAGACAGCAGCTCTTTATCTATCTTTATTCCAGCAACTTTAACCTGCGGAAAGTTGTTGTTGACAAAAGAACGGATGGTCTCCGGAAGCTTTGTGATATCCGTAGTGTATTCGTCTGCTACTGCCTGCCCAAACGCAAGCGCGCAAACAGCAATTATTCCTATTAGTTTTTTCATATTCATAAGAGTATTTATTTTTTATCTTTCGTAAAGTATGCCGATGAATTAAGAAAAATTGCAATATTTTCCTAATTTTGAGTGTTGTTTTTTATTACGTCAAGAATTCTTTAATAGAGAACGGAGTATATAAACTATTTTTAACGAAATTTGCCGACTTGGCAAAAATTCTTGTGTCTATAAATATTTTCTGAATATATTAAAATAGTACGCAGACATATGTAGATGAAGTTTTTGCTTAAAAATATAAAGGAGCGCATTGCCGAACCTCTAAAAATATTGAGGTTTGTCCGCTTGGTTTTTCTGGGGATATTTGTGCTCTCGGCGCTGATGCTTGTAAGAGGAATATGCGCGGCTGTGTTTTATCCGGCGTCTGCGTCGGCATCGGCGCATCCGCTGACTGCTTTTTTTTGGCTGATTTCAACGGCAATTATTACTTTTTTTGCGTTTTATGTGTATAGGCATGGCGGAGTAAAGTCGGTCTGGAGCGGCCCGCGCGATATCTCAAAGGATATGGACGCCGCCAATGAAGAGCCGAAGCAACTGAGTTTGTCTTACAGCGAGATAAAAGAGTCTCTGCCGGCAGATAAATGGATAGTTGCAACTGTCAAGGGGGCGCTTTCTGCCTCGGTCAGAGAAAAGCGCACTGGGATTGCCGCAAAATTGCTTGGAGACATAGAATATAAGCTGAGGCGTCCGGTAAATGTGCTGTACAATTATTATGTAGAGCTTTCCGATCCAAGGTTTACGGCTGTTCTAAACAAGGAAGACGGATCTTTGCGCATAACAGTTCCGGCGCTTAAGTTTGACGGAGACGCCATAAGCATAAAAGACCTGACCGAATTTGACATAGCAACAGACAATTTTGAGCCTTTCATACCCGCCTCGCTCAGGCGCGATATGCCGGCCCGCTTGAAGGCCGTGCTGCAAGACAACTATAAGTTCAGCGGGCAGTCTTCCGTGAACATGCGCCTTGCCATGTTGGACGCCCAAAAGAGCATTAGGGCTCACGTTGAAAACTTGCTGTGGCAGAAAGGCGGATATCTGCGCACAGACAAAGATTCTCCGGCGGATTTCAAGTGGCTTCCCGACAGCCTTAAGATAGAGGATTCTTCAACTGTATCCGAGCCTTTGGAAGATTCTATCGATAAGGAAAAGGAAAGATAATCTTTCTGTAAAATATTTAAATGTAAATGCGGTCCGATAGCCCAATAGCGTCTTAATTTGAGTGCCGCAATAGGTATATTGTTTGTATATGGCTAGTGTCATTCATAGAATTGAATGTTATATATCTTACGTTAGCATTATATATATCTTGCCCAGAAGAATGTTTACATTAATAATTTTTGATGAATCTTGCATCATGGGAAAACATAAAGCGGAATTTTTCCTATAACGGGTAGTTTCTATGCGACAAACTTACAATTGTATCATATTATGAATAAACTTTTTACTATCATCTCTTTTTGTCTTGTAATGACTTTTGCGCAACTTAGTGCATTTGCCGATGAAAATAAAGACGACACATTCTTAGTGGAAGCAGAGGAATTTCTCGATACCAAAGATTGGAATGTGGACGAGCGCCAGATAGAATGCATGTTTTCAACGCAATCGCCATTTACCGTGTTGGAATCTGATAAGGGTGGAGAATATCATGTTTGGGCGCAAGGATTGAATCTTCCGCAGCATCCGGCGGGCAGGGATTATTTTAGGCTGATAGTAAACGGCAATGACAGGCTTGATCCATTTTGCAATTATGGCATGGACGCAAAGAAGAAGGGCTATCCGAAACCCGCAAACAGACTTTTCAGATGGCAATATCTTGGCAAAATAGAACTCTCTGAAGGAGAAAACTATATCGAGATAAAACCCATAGGCCAATATATACGCGTCAATGCATTGATATTTAGTACAAATATCAAAACCAATCCATATACGCTTGATAGGATAAAATTTAAGCGTGCTCCGTTAGTTAAAAAAGGTTCTGTTATAAGTTTGAAAGACTACAATCCGTCTGTGAAAGCCCAGCAGTCTGCTACGGAACGTATAGGGGTTAAAAACTCCAAGGTGGGCGTATTCTTTACAAAGAAGATAGGGCGCGGCGGAAAAAGCGTGTGGATAAGAACGGTTGAACTTTATGGCAATGCTGGGGAAAAGCTATCTTCCTTTGAATTTGACAACGAATATTTCTTTGTGGGCAGAGAACCCTTGAAGCCCGATTATTACGACGGATACTATTCTTCTTGGAGAAGGCAATCGCGCGCGCGGCAATACTTCTATAAGGGGACAGACTTTGTTTTGTCTCCGCGCGACGCAGATCCTTATTCTTTCAATGCCGTGGAGGTTCTTAGACCTTCTGGGGTATCGCGCAAAGACAGTAAGACGCTCGTTTTGGAATTCCGAGATGGTGTAGAGGCCAGCATGGAATTGATGGAAGACAGTCCCGCTGTAAAATTAAGTTTGTCTTATCCGGTTTCTGAAGATGGTTATTATACGGCAGGTTTTTTGGCATTTGCTCCTTTGGAATCTAAGGACATTTGCGCGGTACAGTTGCCTCCATTGTTTCAGAACCGCTTTTTGATGAGCGCACCGGCCCAGGTTGGTAATGCGATGGTCTCCCAGCCCTACGCAATATTTCAGACAAAGTCTGAAGGGAAAAATACTTCATTTGGAATTGTGGCAGATCCAAACCTATTTCCATCAGACGATTGGGGCGCAAGGGGAAAATCTCTATGCGCATTTTCACTGATGAATCCTTATATGGGAAATCAGCTTGCCTATTTTCAGCCTGTTCTTGGCGGCAAAGACTCTTTTAAGAAAAAAGGGGACAAGTTGAACGTATCGTTTTATTGCGTCAGCATGAACGGAGACTGGCTGGATGCTGTTGAATTTGCAAATACAAAGATTTTCTCTGCCGGAAATATATTTAGAGAGCCTTATGGAGTATCGTTTTCCGACGCTCTTTGCAACATTGCCAATCTGCTCAAAAATGAACGTTACGGAGGGTGGGTTGCCCGTATGGGAGGCAGGTGGAATATAGAAAGGCCCATGTGGGTTACGCAATCTTCCCCCCTTGCGGAGATAGCCCTTGCTCTTCTTACCGACGACGAGGAATGCTTTGCAAAGATGTCTTTACGCTCCTTGGAGTTTGCCTTAAGCAGGGGGGGAGCGCATTTTATGCTCTCAGATGCATATGCAGCGCAGTCTGCGGGAAAGTCGGTACTTACGGGGGCGCCCAACGCGTTTTTCGACGCAGATTTCTTTGCTTCTGCAAACGCTCTTTTGGGCGGTGGGAATCCGTGGTGCGAAGATATATCCGCCGAGGCCTACAAGAAGATTGCGTCTAATTCTTGGGTTAGGGATTTTGGAATGTATCTTGCAACAGGCAAGAAGGAGTATCTCGATATGGCCCGCAATATTGCCGACAAGGAGTTGGAATCTTTTGAGACCCAGTCTCAGATGCCAAATTTACAATCGTTTGTGAATGTGTCATTTTATTACTATTGGTGGTATCTTAACGACCTCTACGAAGCCACCGGAGACAAAAAATATCTCGATTATGCCCAGAGGGGAGCCTTCCATACGCTATCTTGCCTATGGAATTACCCAAATCCTCCGAAGGAGAGCATAATATATAAGGGCAATATGTTCCAGGGGGTCCAGCATCTTTGGTGGCAGAACGGCACGGTTAACGAGCGCGAGGGGAGGCCCCTCAGGGAGGCTTTCAGAAAGGTATTTGAGGGGTCTTTACCTGAAGGCAAGTCTGGGGAGCCGCGCAAAGACAGCAAATTGCCATCTTACTGCTATGTTCTGCCGGAGAAAAAAGTTGAAGGATTAAAGGTCTCTCGCATAGGGCTTGGCATAGAGCAGCCGTCGAGCTATACATCGACAGACCCGATAGGATCGAACAGGCTCAATATACTTCATCCGTCTTGGGCCGCAGAGATGGAAGGTGTCTATAAGAATACCGGTAGAGATATAATAGACAAATTTGCCCGCCATTCTATAGTCGGCAGATTTGCAAATTATCCCGGATATTATATAACAGACTACATAGACGCTCATATGACGGAGAGTTATCCGTATGAGGGCATGGACTATACAAGTTTCTATTACCACCACATACCTACCCACTTTGCTCAGAATATGGATTTTCTCATCAGCCAGATTGAATTGGCTAGCAAAGACAAAATAAAATTTCCATTTGTAAGGCAGCGCGGTTACGTATGGTTTGTAGACCGCATATTTGGCTTGGGCGGCAAGGTATTCGGCGATGACGGATGCAGACTGATATTAGACAAGAACATGGTGCGCACCAACACTCCTAAGGTGAGTTCTATATCGGCGCGCGCGCGGGACGGAATGTGGGTTTTATTTATAAATGATACCGCAGACAAGGTAGAGTTTAATCCTGTTTTCAACCCATTGAGCCGTTTCTTCAAAGGGGCTATCTTAAGCGAGCCTTGCGGAGTTTTTGATTCTGATGGAACCCGTATTGGAACAGTTGATTTTATGTCGGATAAGAGCCTTACAATTCCGGCGAGGGGCTTGGTGGCGGTAAAAGTTCCCATGGAGCTTGCAGATCCATTTAAAAAGGTAGAACCAATAAAAGGAATCTCCCGTATAATAAAGAAGGCCGCCGCAGAAGAATACGGAGATTTGGGCATATACAGAATCCGCGGGCCTTTCGGGAAAGACGCAATATACGCCTATCTTAGCATGGGAGCTTTTGAAGATAAAAATGCCGAGTTTGTTCTAACTATGAGCAGCCCCACTAAAGGCATTTTTAAATGTTTGCAGTATCCATATGAAATATCGGTCTATCCCTTGGAACAAGATGCCGATTACGAGTTTTCCCTGTCTTTGAAAAAACCAGACGGAAAGCTCTTGCAGATAGGGTCTTTCAAGTTGGAAAAGTAATCTTGCTTTGAGGGTATGCTTTAATATTTCTTCTCAATATAAGAATACTTTTGTCTGTCTTGCTGTTAAATTTTCTTCTGCCGGCTTTATGTTGTGCCTGCGCTGAAAGTGCCTTGGAAGATGTCCATTACGTCTTGTGGGAGAAATATGTAGGCGAAGACGGAATCCTTCTTGATTATGCTGGAGAACTTCCCACCCCCGCAGAAATATCAGAAGGATACCCCAATTACTTGTCCTGGTAGACTCCCATAGAAAATGGAGCTAAATTTACTGGATTATATCTTGCCGCTATGTGCAAACGAGCAGAATCCAGCAATAGTTTAGCCTACAAGAAGAAAGTTGAAAAGCTCGTATCTGGGCTTATGAGATGCGCGTCGAGCTCGGACGTAAGCGGATTTATCGCGCGCGGATTTGCCGCAGACGGGAAATCCCACTATCCGCTGGGGTCGGAAGACCAGACCGTTCTGTGGCTTTACGGAATATATGTCTACTACAACAGCTCCATTGCGAGCGATTCCATCGCGTTCGGCCATTCGGAAGAAATTTATAGAGGTTTGCGAGGCGTTGGATAAAAACAACTGGAATTGTCCGTGCGACGGGAAATTCAAGGGACAGACGCGCGGCGATATATACGGGTTTAAGTTTTTTCAGACTCCATGTTATCTTTTTTGTCTGCGCGCTGCCTATATAATAAGCAAAGATTCCAAATGGGAGAAGAAATATCGCACCGCGCTCAGAGAGAAAATTTCTGGGGGCAAAGCCACTGATGCTCGCCAACCAACGCGCCTTGATATATGCGCCGGCGGTCACATGCAAGACGAGGGCTGGTTGAGGAATATAAATAAGAACATGCTTTGGATATATGTAAAAAATTACGCAGTTTTGCGCGAGCTTTACGATGCGGAGACTGATCCGGAAGTTAAGGATAACTTCCGCAAAGGCTTAGAGAATGGGGCTTCTGCGGTTGTGTCAACTTTGCGGGAGTATTCCAATTTCGACAATTTACTGCCTTCAAACTTCATGCTTTCCGATTGGAAAAAGTACTTTAAAAGCCGGCCTCAAAATTCCCAGAGCGACGCTCAGAAACTTGCCCTCGAGCAGTTTAACATTAAGAAGGTATGGGACAGGCGCAACTACGAAAGATACCGCATGACAACGCCTCTTTCTGCGGCTTCCATATGTGCCTTTTCCGGGAATCCTAAATATTCCGGCCTGATTGAAGAAGCCATAGCCCACTACGACTATTCCAAGCTAAACTTAGGAGAAATGTTCTTAGCTGAGCTTGCATCATGGTTCAATTCGCCGAGAAACAGGCCTACAACTAAGCCAGCATCCAATTAGCGCGCAAATACCGTGCCGCGCAAACACTCTATATAAATGGCAGCGGCAAGAGAACTTTTCACAGAGCCGCTTTAATTTTTTCACTATGGCCTTTATTTGAGAATCTCTTGTGCCTGACTGTTTGGCAAGCACAAGAAATTCTATACCATACCTCGCGCTATAAGAGTAGCTTTTTTCTTAAAGAGCAACAAGGGGGGAAGGGAATTATCTTGAGAAACTTATCTCAAAATCTTCCGGAGAGTGGTCTTGAGCCTTTTTGGAATCCGGCTTAAATGATATCTTAAATGCGGAATTTAGACTGTGAATCTCCGCCTGCGCATTGTTGCATCTTGCACTTACAACCTTAAGGCCTTGAGGCAGACTGAAGAACTCGCTTAGCGGGAAATCTCCAGGGAATAAAATTTTACCTGTCAGCTTTAGAGAGTCGGCATTCCATTTCAGCCCGGCAATTTCCATTCCTGAAAGAGATATATGTCTGTCGGACCCAATCCAGCGGGGAATATCAGATTTCTCAAATATCCCAAAAACCCTTACTCCACGCGCAGGGACCTTCCATGCAAAGGGAAGCCTTATATCCTCTATAGGAGTCTGCGTCCAGAATTCAAATGCCCCGTAAGATTTCTCTTTGTTAAGCCCAAGTTCTTCTGCGCTTGCCGATATATCTGCATCGGCGTCGGAAAAGTTAAACAGAGCAACTGTCTTTAGGGAACCTAAAACTTCACTCTTTATAGACAGAGCCCACACTTCCGGAAGTCTGAAATACGGGTAAAGCGCAGAGGGACGAGCTCTTACAGGAGGAAGCGTCTGCTGGAGAATCTTCATCTTATCGGGAGTCAATCCGGCAAGTTTATCCCCAAAAAATGTTAGCTGGCCGGGTAGGGCAATTACAGTTGCGCTAACACGCGCTTGTTCTGCGTCAAGATCTTTCACAAGCAAGGTATCCGGATCCAAAACCATAGATATGTTATGCCCAAATAACTGATTTGCCGTGCATACCGCCTGATTTAAAACATTCTTCCACATGACTGGCTTGTTCGGACTAACTATGTCTGCTCCGGAACGGGCTGCATCGGCATAGGCGGCATCGGGCCCTGTTAAATGCCCCTGGCAGGCAAGAAAGTAGCTGTCGTTTCCAATGCCCCTTCTAAAGGCGGCAACGCAGCGCTCAAACGGATTTTTACAATCCGGATTCTTGAACGCCGCACGCACCTCCGGTCGCTCGAACATATGGGCGCAGTACCCTTTGTTGCGCCCAGACATTCCGTCTATCTTGAAGAACTCGTATCCCCATTCATTGGCGGCAGTCTTGAAGAGTTTTTCCATGTATTCAGTTACCTCGTCGTTGGTGGGGTCGAGCGTGTAGATTCCGTTCCAGCAGGATAGGGGATTGCCGTCGGCATCGTGCAGAAACCAGTCTTTGTGCGCATTGTAGAACTCGGCATTGCCCGTCGCAAAAGGCGCTATCCATATTCCGGGCTTAAAGCCCAATGAGCGTATATCCTCGGCAAGTTTCTTCATGCCTTCAGGAAATTGCGACGGATTTGGCTTCAAATTTAGATTGTGAAACTTGCTTACAGGAAGCTTGTCGGAATTTTCCTGCCAAGATTCTATAGACCAATACTCGCAACCGAAGGGTTTAAGATATTTCTTGCCTATCCTTGCTTCTGAGAGATTGTCTTCTGCGGTGGCTTTGTCGAAATATGTATTCCACGACATCCAACCAGAGGGTGCGGGTTTGCCTTCGTCGAATTTTGCCGCTTTGAAATATGGAGCGTATCTCTTCTTAAACCAGTCTTTCTTTAAAGATATTGAGACTGAAGATTGCTCGGCACTTTTTACGTCAGAACATACGGATAGTTCCGCTCGTCCGCCGCCGAGGTTCTTAAGCGTCATATTCTTTGCATCTATGCTGAGAATCTCGTCTCTTTCCGGGCTAAAAAGCGCGTCCTGATTAGGGCAGTCTGCCCCTCCGAGATTGAGATTTAAAACCCGCTCCGAGTCCGACGGACGTGCGCGGCATAGTATGGCAGCGCGCTCTCCCCCGGAGATCTCCCCGCTCATTTTGAGGGTTCCCCCATAGTTTTGTGCAGTGCGGTGAATGAATAGAATTTCGACATCGTCAGAGTCTTGTGCAAATCTCAAGTAGCCTTGAACATCGCCTTTTGGATCTACAAGGCAGTACCTGTCTTTTACAGCGTCTCTTGATTGGGCAAAATACCACGGGCCTGATTCTGGGTTCTCGTGGGTAAAAGTTGCTTCCAACTCTATGGAGTATGGACCGTTTTTTAAGGTAAACTTCTTGTTTTTCTCGTTGAAAGATACCGTCCAGATGGCTTCTGCGCAAAGGCAAGAGAACAACATTAGCAATATGAATATATTCTTCATGCGGAACATTCTTTCGTATACTATATGTGTTTTATTGTAGCGCAAGCGATTTTTATCGTACCCTTGTCTTATTATTCTTTGTAAGCAATGTGTAGCGTGGCGGCGGAAAGTGATGAAGCCTTCGAATATGTTAGAAATGTAAAAATTTAATATTTTTTGCCTGCGGAGACGAAGATATAAATACTTTCAGAAATCGTATTTATATATTTTGTTAGTTGCCATATAAAGTTAAGCAAGAGACTTATTCATTCTCGCTTTCTTGCATTAATTCTAAAAGAGGGAATATTAGCTATACGCAATATATTTATCTTTTTGCGCAACACATAACAATTATGCGCAATTTATTTATAAAATATAAAAAAATACCCCCTTTTTTAGGGGGGAAATGGTGGGAGTGCGCAGGCTCGAACTGCGGACCTTCTGCATGTCAAGCAGACGCTCTAACCAACTGAGCTACACCCCCAACGGGAGAATTAAAGCCGCCTATGAAACATTTATATTACCATTATGCAAGAAAATTTTTACAAAAGGTGCCCGTATTTTTTGTTGTGTCGATAGAGTTTTTAGCATTTCTTAAGGGTTTTACTATTATGCTTGAATACCTGCAAATATCCAATCTGGCTCTTGTGGAGAGCGCCCGCGTGGAGATGTCCGATGGATTCACCGCCATTACGGGAGAAACGGGCGCTGGAAAGAGCGTTATGCTTGGGGCTCTCGGTTTGCTTGCGGGAAACAGAAAGGGTAAGGAGATAATACGCCAGGGGGCGGATTCTTGCAGAGTCGAGGCCTCCTTCAGGTTCTTGGATTTTGCAAAGATAAATCTATTTCTTGAGAGTGTTGGGCTTCCTCTGTGCGAAGACGGCGTTATGGTTCTGGCAAGAACCGTCGATAGAAATAAGGCAGGCAGATGCTTCATAAACGGCTCTCCCACAACCCAGGCCGTGCTTGCAAAGCTTGGCGGATTATGGATAGACTTCCACGGGCCGGGAGAACCCCAAAAGCTTTTCGATACAGCCAGCCAGCTTGATATGCTCGATGCCTTTGCCGCCATAGGTGCCGATAAAGACGAATATCTGGAATTGCTGCGCCTGAGATCAGATTCAATTGCCCGCCTGAAAAAAGTAGATGCGCTTGCGTCGCTTTCGGCCGACGAGGCCGAGTTTCTCAAGGCGCAGCTTGAAAAGATAGATTCCTGCCTGTGTTCTGAAGAGGAGCTTTCTGAGTTGGAGGCAGATTTTAAGCTTTCCAGGGCCGCGGCTGCGCTTTCGGAGGCGTCTTTGCAAATATCTGGGGCGCTGTCGGGCGAGGGCAGCGCGGAAGAGTATATATCAAGGGCGGTTAGGACGGCATCAGAGGTATCTCAGGAGGGCGGTGCGGAGTTTCAGTCTCTTGAATCGCGCTTGCGCGGAGCGGCAATAGAACTTGCGGACATTGCGGAAGAATATGCCAGTCTGGCGGAAAAAAGCGCGTCTTTTACTCCGGAGCGCGCCGCGCAGATAGAAAGCAGAATGTCGGCATGGCTTGAGGTCTCCCGCAAATACGGCAGAACACCTGCCGAGGTGGCGAAGGCAAGGGAGGAGATATCGGAAAAGCTTGCAGCGCGTTCTGATGCGGAAAATCTAAAAGCCCAGATTTCTGCCCGCATATCTGAGGCGGAAAGCAAAATGCTGCCTCTCGCAAAGAATATATGCGCGCGGCGCAAGGCGGCGGCTTCAAAGCTTGAGGCTTCAGTTGTGAAGATGCTCTGTGCGCTTGGCTTTAAAAAACCCCGCTTTTCTGTGGCGGTGTATCCGTCTTTGTCGGAGTTTTCCACGCAGTGTGGAAGTTCTTGTGAATTTATGTTTTCGGCAAATGCAGGACAGAATCCCCTGCCTCTTGCAAAGATTGCTTCAAGCGGAGAGCTTGCAAGGGTGATGTTGTCTATAAAGGCAACTCTCGCTTCGCTCGACGGAACTCCAATTCTTGTATTTGACGAGGTCGACGCAAATGTAGGCGGAGAGATAGGTGCCTCTGTCGGGCGCGAGCTTAAGAAACTCTCAAAAGGCAGGCAGGTGTTGTGCGTCACGCATTTGCCCCAGGTTGCGGCATGCGCAAAAAACCATCTGCTTGTTGAAAAGACGCAGAGCGAGTCCGATACTATGGTTTCAATCCGCAAACTTGAGCCTAGCGGTGCTGAACGTGTAGGGGAGCTTGCAAGAATGCTTGGAGACCGCAATAGCCCATCGGCAAGGGAACACGCAAAAAAACTGCTCGAATTGTAGAGAGTAGGTATTGCAATTTAACAAGGCGGGGTTAAAAACATTTCTATAAGCGGAAAGTCTTTCCATGCACGCGCGGAAATGTGTGCGTGGGGGATACATTTCCATGGGAAAATTTTTAAGATGTCAAAAAAAGTAAAACTTCAAAAAAGCGAGAAACTTGGGGAGATAGTCGGGAAGCGTCGTCCGGCTCTCGGAGCTTTGTTTTTGTTTCTCGGTATAATCTTTCTTACGGCGGTTGCGGATTTTCGAACAGGGCAGGAAATATTTTTTGGAGACGGAATATTGTCTGACTTTGTCCCCACGACAAACTCTTTGGGACCTAATTTATGCGGGAAAATTGGCGCAACTTTCTGTGTGCTCAGCCTCTACTTCATAGGTGCTGCAACTTGGATAATACCGGTGTACCTCTTGTGGACAGGGTGGCTTTGTTTTAAGCGCAGGCCCTCTGTTTTAGACACGGCTGCTGGATTTGCAATGGTGCTGAGCGTAGTTGCGCTGTCGGCTTTTGGTGCCATGGCACAGCGTATTCTCGATGCCCCTTCTGTTACGGAATATTTTCTATCCGGCAGGGGAGGAGTTCTTGGAGAGCTTGTCTTTGACGATTTTCTCTATCCGTCTATAGACATATTTGGCAGTGCCATTTTGCTGGTCTGCGTGTGTCTATTTTGCATGATAGTAATCTTTATAGAAGACCCTGCGGATACTGCGGCGCAGCTGGGCTCTACGGTAAGAAAGGCGCCAAGCGTACTCCCGAAGTTCTTGTCGCGCATGTGGTTTGCTTTCAGCTATCTGCCAAGAAAGCTATTTGGGCTTGTTGCGTTGGCCGCAAAGAGGCGCGCTCCGCGCGTTGTGGAGGTTCCGTCGGCGGATAAAATTCTGTCTCCAGACGGAGTTGAAAGGGTTAATCTCGACACCGTTGGAGAAAATGGCGGCAATGTATCTTTGCAGCAAAAGGACAATTTGTCCGACGAAGGTTTTATGCCAGCCAACGACGATATGGAAGACGGTGCCCATTTTGTGTATGTTCCCAAGGGCGGCAAGCGCGATAAAATCCCGCAGGACTTTATATCTTCCGATCCCGACGACATGCCCGATGCTGATGAAGATACAGTTTCTGCCGCGGATGCGTCAGGTTCTTTTGATAATGAGCCTGAGAATGGAATATCGCACGAGGCGGAAAATAGTATTTCTGGGCCTGAAGCAAAAGAAGAAAGCATAGGCCAAGATGGCGATGAGCTTCAAGAAGTTGCGGGTGGAAAAGATGGTAATATGCGTCCGTCAGATGCTGCGGCGAAGAGAAGTTTAAAGGAGGTTGCCGCTATACTTGGAGCTGGAGTTCCGTCTGGCGGAGGAGTGGAGATATCTGACAAGGAGCCAAAGAAGGAAAAACTGGCAGATAATAAAGACGAGAGCGGCGATGCTCTAAAAATTATACGCACGCAGGTTGAAGTTGTCGGCAGCGAGTCTGAGGCAGAGCCAAAGAAAAAGGGCAACTACGAATTTCCGCCGCTGTCGCTCCTTGCTGATCCGCCGAAAGAAGAGAATGTCCAGGAGGAAAACTACGAGGCCCGAATGGAGGAAATAATCAAGACTTTCGACACCTTCAAAATAAAAGTTACTCGGGCAAGTGTGTCTCCGGGACCTGTCGTGACACTCTATGAAGTCTATCCGGCTCCGGGCGTAAAGGTTAACAAAATATCCAATATGGAAGACGACCTCGCCCTGGCTCTGCGGGCTATGAAAGTAAGAATCATAGCTCCAGTTCCCGGCAAGGGAACTGTCGGCATAGAGGTGCCTAATCTGCGCAGGCAGACGGTCTATATGAAAGATGTTGTGCTATCGAAAGCGTGGGCGCAGACAAAGGCGGTTTTGCCGGTGGTCATAGGTAAAGACGTCACTGGAAATCCTAAAGTTCTTGATTTGGCAAAGATGCCGCACGCGCTTGTTGCGGGCGCTACGGGAAGCGGAAAGAGCGTTTGCATAAACGCAATAATAACTTCACTCCTGTACCGTTTTACTCCGGACGACCTGCGCATGATAATGGTTGATCCTAAAGTTGTAGAGCTGAAGGTTTACAACGATCTGCCGCACATGCTTATTCCCGTCGTGACAGATCCACGCAAAGTTCCGGCCGCCCTCAAATGGCTGATGGGAGAAATGGATAGAAGGTACAAAGTTTTTGCTGCCGCAAATGTAAGAAACATTGCTGAATTCAATGCAAAAATTTTGAAGGACAAAGAGGAGCAGGCTAAGGCGGAGGAAATGTCCGGCGATATGACTGAGCAGGAGCGCGCCGCAGCGATAGAGGCTGAAACCCAGGCACAACGCAGCGATGTTGAGATTCCGCACACAAAAATTCCGTATATAGTCTGCATAATAGATGAGCTCTCAGATCTTATGTTAATAGCCGGCAAGGAGGTTGAAGCCGCCATAATGCGCATAACTGCACTTGCGCGCGCCGCTGGAATACATCTGCTTGTTGCAACGCAAAGACCCAGTGCCGACGTTGTGACGGGCGTTATCAAGGCGAACTTGCCCACGCGCATAGGTTTTAAGGTTTCATCGCAAGTAGACAGCAGAACTATACTCGACAGCAAGGGTGCTGAGAGCCTTTTGGGAATGGGAGACATGCTTTTTGTTCCTCCGGGCACATCAGATCTCGTTAGGGCGCAGGGCGTATTCTTAAGCAGCGAGGAAACCCATAATATAGTAAACTTCCTCAAGACCCACAACGGAGAGCCTGAATTCCTAACGGAAATAGAGGACCAGATGAACGCTTCTTTGGAGGAGGATTCCGACGATACCATATCGGACGACGATTCCTCCGACGAAGCCTATGTAAAAAAGGCTATGGACGTGATAAAGCGTTCCGGCAAGGCAAGTACCTCAAATCTCCAGAGGCGTCTTGGCATAGGCTACAACAAAGCTGCGAGAATAATGGACATAATGGAGGAACGTGGTTATATAGGCCCGGACAACGGTCCAGGCAGGCCGCGCGAGATTTTCTTCTAACTGCCGCATAACTCCGCCGGGCTGTACCGCGCGGAGTTATTTTATCATGCCTTTGCTATTTTTCAGTATGTGGCCTTGTTGTTTTTATTTTGCGCCAGATTTTTAAATTTACCGCACGCCGTGAACGAGATACAAAAACATCCTTTAAAGCCTTTTATTCCAGATGGAGCCAAGCTTCTTATGCTTGGAAGCTTTCCGCCAGACCGCAAAAGGTGGAGCATGGACTTTTATTATCCAAATTTTCAAAATGACATGTGGCGCATATTTTCCCTTGTTTTCTTTGGCAGAACCGACGCATTTGTGGACACCTCCGGAAAATCTTTCGACAAATCTTTAATTGAAGCTTTTCTTTCCGAAAAGAAAATTGCCCTGTACGATTCCGCTTGCGAGATTGTCCGCAAAAATGGAACTGCCGCCGACGAAAATTTGGCAGTTAAGAAACTTAGCGATATATCTTCCATATTGAAGTCTATGCCGGAGTGTATCGCCGTTGCTGCAACCGGCCGAAAGGCAGCAGAGAATATAGGTTCTGCTCTTTCTATAACGCCGCCTAAAACTGGAGATTCTTCTAAGTTTACCTTTTGCGAACGAGATCTTTATTTTTATGTGATGCCGTCGAGTTCGCGTGCCTATCCCATGCCGCTTAAGGCAAAGGCAAAAATATATGAGGGAATGTTTTCCCGTCTAAATTTGCTCTAACGGCATAGGTAAAATATGCGTATTTTTGCGGAAACTTTTCTTGCGCAAGGTAAAATTTACATCCTTAAAGGGTGGTTTTTTATATTTGTATCTTTTGTGGCAGGGCAAGGTTGCTCTTATTTGGGCTGCTTGATATTTTTTCTAGACGCATTTTTGCAGATGGAATTTTTACATTTGAATTCTTTAAGTTCAAGATAGTTTATCTATCAACGATAACGCTTACGGTACAGCTGCGCTATATAAAAAAGAACTCCGCCAAACCCTTTCGGGAGAGGCGGAGCCTGTATCTATATATGGTGTGGGAAAATTAGTTCTCTCTGAGGAATTTTAAGTCTTCGGCAATAATCTTGGGTTTGTCTCCGGGATTGCCGTGCTCTATGATAAAATATCCGTCAAAGCCCTGCCTGTCGAGCTCGGCAAGCATTCCCTTTAAATCTACGCAGCCGGTGCCGTATATTACCGCGTCAGAATTAAGGTCTCCAAACGTCTTTTGGTCTTTGAAATGCACCGATAGAATCTTGCCCTCAAGAACCTTTATTCCTTTGACACAGTCCAAGCCAGATCTCGACCAGCCGCCATTGTCGGGCTGTGCGCCAATATTCTTATAGGGCTTTATAAGTTCCGCAACAACGTTGTAGTCGTAATAATTATTGGTAGCTCCCTTTGAATTTTGATGGTTGTGTATACCCATCTTTATACCGTACTTTTCGCAGTATTTCTCCCATATTGGAAGCATGCTTGCGGGAGCTTCTGTGGATATCATTGGTATGTTGAACTCTTTTGCAAATTCGCAGAGCTTTACAACATCGGCTTCCGTTTTTGCGCCGTTTACACCGGTTGATATTGCCTTTATGTTATATTGCTTCATGAGGGAACGCACATAGGCTTTTTCTTCCGGAGTGGAATTTACCGTTAATCTTGAATTTGGGAATTGCCCGCCTATCTTCATTCCCAGGCAGAGCTCAACCGCATCTATACCGGCATCGTTGCAGGTTTTGAATACCTCTATGAGCGGGTACTTATACATGGTGTATGTCTGCACGGCAACTTTGCGCTGAGGCTTTGCCGCGGTATCTTGCGTGGTTGCGCAATCGGAAGAACAGGCGGCAAATAAGGCCACCAATGGAAGCATTGCAAAAAGTTTCTTCATATTGATAATTATCTTAGCACAAAGAATTGCGGGTTTCAAGAGGCAATAGAATTTTAATTTTGCATTCTATTGACTTTTATTGAGGCTTTTTTGCCCGGCAAAGAGTTTTGCATATTTTTCCATAGGCTAATAAAAGGCGCATGGTGCGATATTTGATGTTTGACAAAAAGACATAAGTTGCAAATTTTATCTGAAAATACCATTACGACATTCAGGAGCCATTAGAAAGTAGATGCTTAATTTTTCAGAACAATGCATGGATATGGCCAAGGCCATACTTTCCGCGAATATCGACTCAATAAATCAGGACGGTTCCATAACTCCGGTGGAGTCTGATCTGTCCTTGCCCGATGAATCCGGGCATGCCGCCTTGGCCTTGGGAGAGTTCCATAGAGCTACGGGCATGACGGAGCTTGAGGGCCGCGATATAGTTGATCTTTGCGCCCGGTGCATAACCGCGCAGACAAATGCGGATGAGTATTCGGAGGACGGATTGGCTTATTCCTCTTTGGGGCTGCTTTCTTTCGGTCCGTCGAAAGACAGGAATCCGGTCTGGGACAGGTTGCTTGACGATACCCGCAAGAATCTGGATAAACGTCTTCTTGCCCGCACTGACTACGACAATTTTTCCCAGGTATTCAACATAGCCAAGGCCGTTGCGCGTTTCAGCATGGGGTTGAGCAAAAAAGACGAAACCGGCAAGCTCATAGATAAATTCCTTGAGCGCATACAGCAGACTTCGTCCGGAAGATATTTCGACGACAAGCCTGAGGGAATGTTGGACGGAGTTTTCGACATATTCGGCGTAAATGCGTTTGTATTTATACGCCAGTCATTGCAGCTCCATGCAAACATACATCTTAGAGACAGAAAGATTCCGTCGTTGAGGACTTTTGCGGAGAAGTATCTTAGGCTCTTGCCGGATATAGTCCGTGCGGACGGATTGGGTTGGTCTTACGGAAGGGGCATAGGCGTCTACGGGCAGATGCACTGCATATCTATGATATTGCAGTCTATGCGCGACAACTGGATATCAGAAGATAAAATGCCGGAGTATATGGATATACTTCGCAGGCTTTTCCAGTTCTTCTTCATGACGTATCTTGACCAGGAACATGGGTATCTTATTATAAAAGATGCCGAGAGAAGCGCGTCTTCAAAGAATACAATGCGCACGGCAAATTTTGATGCGGCAAGATATTTGTGCCAGTGGTCCCGCCTTGCAAAAACTGTCGGCAGGCAGATGAATCCAAAAGCGCCAAGAGAGACTTCTTACGGCAAATATGTTTCTTTTGACAGCTGCATGCGCAAAGAGCAGGGCATGTTTATATATAAACATTTGGAAAGCGGATTACATGTATGCCTGCCGCTGGTATCGTCGGGCCAGAAGGATACTTCGGCGTCTTTGGCATTCCCGCACATGGCGGGCGTATTCGATTGGCCGGCTGACCGCTATTTGCCGGTTATGATTCCGGAGCTTACTTTTGGAGACAAGGTTACGGTTCCGTCTTTTTACGGCAAGCGTTGCACAACATCTCTTGGCCTGCGCAATTCTTTTGTGTTTAAATTCGACCAGCCCGATCTCATAACAAAAGACTGCGAGATTGTAAAAGGCCTGGGTATGTGCAGGGTTTCATGGACTTTCTCTGCGGGTAAAATAACGGGAGAATTTGTATATTCTGTGGCGTCGCAAACCACGCTCGATAAGATGCGCCTGATAGTGCCGATAGCCGCTCCGCATTCCCAATACAGGGCATCTCCAACGTATACCATAGGGGAAAAAGGTCTTGGCATAGAGGTTGAAAAGGACGACTTCCAAGCCCAGTGGCTCGATACCGAGGTTGTTTCCGACGATCCCTCCTACAAGACTTGCTGGGGCAAGATCCATTACTTGCAGGTGCTTGCGCGCAACCATCCTATGGTTATGCGCCCGGGGCAGCAGTACAGGCTTACCATAAGCTATCAGCCAGAGGTTGCTCTGATAGACTAGGCATAAGAAAATTATTTCAAAAGGCGTTGCCATGTTCCGGCAGCGCCTTTTTTTGCGTTAAGTTTGAAATGGAATGTATCAGGCGGCCTCTTATGCCGAGCAGAAGAATGTTCATTGGCATTATTTATCGTGGTAGCTATCGATTTTTCTTGAGGGGATAATGTGTGTTTTATTTAATTTAAGCCAATTTAAAAGGCTTATGAAAAATCAAACAAAAAGTTTTGCAGCTGCGGTTTTTGCGGCTGTTATAATGTGTGGGTGTGCGCAAGATGCGTCTGTTGGTGTTTCAGCAAATCTCAATACTGGCAGGGCGGGGTTGTCGGTATGTCCTTATGCCGATACTACGTGTGATAAGGCTCAGAAAGTTTCAGATGTTCCCTTGTGGCCTAAAGGAAAAGTTCCTGCGCCAAATTCCGACAAACCATATGCAGAGAAAATTTCTGAAAACGGCGGAATTAAGAATGTGAGCATATTTAGTGTTCCGGAACCTTCGTATGCGCTCTATAAGCTGTCTTCCAAGTCTCCGGCAGGGCTTGTCATTGTGTGTCCTGGTGGCGGATATTCCATGCTTGCGTATACAAAAGAAGGCTCTGAAATTGCGCTAGAGCTAAACAGATGCGGGGTTTCTGCAATGGTGTTAAAGTACAGGGTTCCAAATAATCCAAAAGGCGCATTGCAGGATATTCAGCGTGCGATACGCATTGCGAGGGCAAATGCTAAGAAATGGAATATTAACCCGGATAAGATAGCGGTTATGGGATTCTCTGCGGGGGCAAATCTTGCTGCGAGAGCTTCAACATTGTATATGGATAAGTCATACGAGCCGGTCGATACGGCAGACTCCATCTCTGCGCGCCCGGACGGTACCATACTAATATATCCGGCCTATTGCGACGAGCCGGGCTATGAAAAGCGTTGGAAAGGTTCAAAGAAGCAGGCAAATCCATCTGATTATGCCGCATCATACGCGTTAGCGGAGGACCTTAAGGTTGATTCCAATACTCCAAATGCGTTTATTGTTCAAACTATCGAGGATAAGTACTATGTGAACGCATCGGTAGCGTATGCGCTTGCTCTAAAAAGCGCTGGTGTTGGGGCAGATTTTCATCTGTTCAACGAGGGTCCCCACGGATATGGACTCCGCAATAAAGATAACCTTGTAAGGATATGGCCGGAATTATTGTGCAGGTGGCTCAACTATCACGGCTATACAGAAGCTAAATAGCAGGCATAAAAAAACGGCGACCTTTTTTCTGGGGTCGCCGTTTTTTTATCTAAACTTTCCTACTGAAAAAGTCTGCGTTAGGTCATATTTTTCCTCTATTAACTAAGATGGGCTTTCCTAACAAAGAGGATATATATGCGGTTAGAGCTTTTCGTCCGGATAGAATATAATGCGCTTTCCTATGTTTTCATTTGAATATGGATTTCTCGATTTGGGAAGAACTTCATAATCTCCGAAACGTCCGCGCAAATAGGTGTCTACATCGGCCGGAGCCTTGAATTTTATGCCCTCAAATTCTATTTCCGAAGTTGGCAGTATTATTGATGCCGGAACAGAGCGCATGTCTTCTGGAGATAAAAATGTAAATAGTTTCATCTTGAGCCTGTCGCCGTTTTGTTCGTATCCGTAGATATCCAGATACAGGCCGCTCTTGTGGAAAATCTGGGCGTATTCGTCTCCGTTTAACCTGAACTTGTAGTCGGGTGAAAGTTCGCTTTCTATCTTATCGGCGTTGGATTTTATATCGGAAAACAGCATGGAAACATCTATGTCTTCGTCCCACGGAATGAATCCTCCGTGGCGCTTTGCGCCAAGCAGCGAGCCGTAATCCAGCCAATAGGTTATGCCGTATTTATCGCATATGCGCTTAAATTCTAGAGCCATATCGAGCATGATTTTCTGGCGCTTTGCCCGTTCCCCAAAAGCTTTGCGCGCCTTTGCTGGGTCAAAGTAATAGTCCATAAGCAGATCCAGCTTGAAGTTTATGGCATCGAGCTTTTCATCTACAGATCTTAGCGATACCCTCTTCTTAGGTTTAGACATTTTCTTCAAGGTTCCCATGAGCTTGTTTGAACCCTTGAGTTTCTTTGTCATGGTCCTAACTGCCGGAACTGTTTTTAATTTCTTTATAATCTTAAAAAACATAGCCTACACCTTACATTTATTTCTAATTTTTGAATGCGCACACTTTAAGATGGCTAAAATTGGCCGCCAGAATATCTTGCCAAAAAACGTAAATGAGCCGTCGGCATTCTTGCATAGCGGGCATAGCAGCCTTGAGAAAGGATACGCAAGTCTCCAGAGTTTTATTGAGGGGCTCAAGTCTTTTCTGTACACAACAGAATAATAGTTGGAATCGTCCCAAGAGGCAATTCGCCACTTTCTGTATCCGAGCTTTTCAAGAGCCTTTTTATTTTCTGGCGATGAAAACGCTGTTGATATAAATGAATAAAGGCAATCTGCGGTGGCTATAGATTCAGCCTTTCTAAACATATCGGCACCTATTCCCTGCCCGCGGCAGCTATCGTCAACGCATCTTATAGGACAGAAGATACGCTTTTTCCCAAATAGACAGGGGGAAATTAGCATGATATGCAGCCCAACAAGCTTACCGTCTGCCTTTGCACTTATTATTTTTGCGCCAAGGCGCCGTAGCCTAGAAATGTCTTGGGTGGAAGTTCTTGCGGCGGTATAGACTATGCCACTTGTCTTTGATGGCTCGAAATTTTTTCTTATGAAAGCCGATATGAGTTCGTCCGACAAAGATTCGTCGTCAACAGATAGAATCTTGTTTTTGAGCTCAGGTTTTTGCATGCGTGCATATTTTTTTTGGATAGCAAGATTTGCAAGAAAAAAAGCCTTTCTTATTGCAATTGAGCAGAATGAACAGAGATAAAAATATGTTGACTTCAACTTAAAATTACCGACCCTTTCCTCAAAGGTTTCTTTCCGCGGTATTCAATGATTTTTTAATTATGAATATTCTTTTTACATCGTCCGGCAGGCGCGTTGAGCTTCTCAAACGCGCAGCCAAGGCTGTGTCGAAATTTGGAGGCGGAAAAATAATTGCGGCCGACTTTTCATCAGACGCTCCAACATCTCGCTTTTGCGACGTCTTTGAGAAGGTGCCTTCTGTACTTTCACCAGATTACATACCTGCGCTTTGCGATATCTGCCGCCGAAGAAAAATAGATATTCTTATTCCCACAATAGATACCGAGCTTGAAATTATAGCAAAATTTGTTCGTGAATTTGAACAGTTGGGTGTTTTGGTAAATATTTCGCATGTTGAAGTTATCCGCATATGCAGGGACAAATTATTAACGCAAAAATTTTTTGAGGATAACGGCATAGCATCTCCCATACTTATAGACAACCAGTTAGATTCCTCCAAGCAGAAGTATCCTCTTTTCATAAAGCCGCGGTACGGCTCTTCAAGTATCAATGCACTTAGGGTAAACTCTCCGAAGGAGCTCGATTTTTTCAGAGAATATATTAAAGATCCAATAGTTCAGAATTTTATATTCGGTGACGAATATACTGTTGATGTATTTTGCGGTTTTGATTCTAACCCAATAACAATAGTTCCGCGCCTTCGTATTGCCGTGCGTTCGGGAGAGATTCTAAAGGGTAGAATAGTTAGGGACAGCCATATAATATCGGAAACTGCAAATCTTGTTTCAAAGCTGAAACCTTTTGGCCATATAACGGTTCAATGTTTTAAGAACGATGCCGGCATTTTCTTTGTGGAGGTAAATCCGCGTTTCGGCGGAGGTGCGCCTATGTCGATAGATGCGGGCGCTAATTCCATAGAAAATCTCATAAGGCTGAAGCGCGGAGAAAAGCTGTCGTACAGCGATGATTGGCGCGACGGGATAGAGTTTTCTCGTTTTGACGATTCCGTTATGGTATAGCCCCTCATTGGGTACAACATTGCGCCGCTATGATAAAGGTTATTGCATGCGATTTTGACGATACCTTGGTATTGGAGCGCAAATTTATATATAGCGGCTTTAGCGCATGTGCGCGGTTTTTATCCGAGAGGTTTTCACGCTTGGACGAGGCGAGTTTAAAAAATCTTTTCTTGCGCGAGTTTGAAAGGTCCACTCGTGGCGTATTCGACAGGGCCACAGAAGTTATATTTGCTGGCGAGAACAGCGATTTTATAAAGGATAAGGCCGCAGAGCTCATAGATGTTTACAGAACCCATAAGCCTTCAATCAGCTATGAGAAAGATGTTCATGAGTTCCTAAAGAGGCTGCGCGCGCGCGGATTAAAAAGCGCAGTAATTACCGATGGAAACCCCACAACGCAGCGCAATAAGCTTAAGGCCGTAGGCGCATTTGATGATTTTGATGAGATTGTAATAACTTCGGAACATGGCTCCGATTGGGTTAAGCCCTCTGTAAAGGCATTTTTACATATTGCCCAGCACTTTTGCGTTAGGCCCGACGAAATTGCCTATATTGGAGATAATCCTGCCAAAGACTTTGCGTTTAGAGCATATATTCCCATAACTACAATAAGAATAAATAGGCCGAGGTCAGTCCATTCAGGCAATCCATATTTAAATGGAATAAAAGAGCAGTTTAGTGTTGTTAGTCTTGTAGATATATTTTCTCTCTTGGGGCTTTGAGCCTATATTTATAGAGTGCAGATATTCCTTATCGGTTTTGCCTGCATATTTCATAAAACTTAGCAAGGTATAGCAGGCCTTATGGCTGGCATAAGATATTAAATTTCAAACCACTCGTAGATTGGCTCGCGGCATTTTATGCTCGCAGACTTAACTCGCTCTATAAAGTCTGATGGATCTGCCGTATTTGACTCAAATAGGCCGTAATGCATTGGTATGGCAATTTTAGGATCTAATGACTTAACCAAGCTTGCGGCTTGCTCGCAATTCATATTGCCGAGCTTGCCGTTTATGCATATAAAACACGCGTCTATTTCTCCGCCAGCAAGTCTTCTTACGGAAGGTGCAAGTTCTGGATAAAAGAGACTATCTGCGCTAAAATAAATGCGTTTTTCCGACAGCTTTATTATGAAACCTATGGCAGTTGGGTCCGAGTGTTTTGCGTGTGTGGCGCATATGCAAGCCCCATTAAAGGAGAAACTGTCCTCCGGTCTTAGGGCGCGGAATATTGACGGATCAAATCCGTCTTTTAAAAAGTGCGCGCGGGCAGAGTAAGATCCGGCAAATGTGGAATTGTGGTTGTGCAGGGCTATGTTCTGAATGGTGGGAGTGTCGTAATGGTCGGCGTGGTCGTGGCTGATTAAGACCAAGTCGGCGTTGAGTTCTTCGGCAGATAGGGGAGAGGGCGCCATGCGCCTAAATCCGGTATCTTTTGAACGCAGAAATATCTCGTCAGACAAATACGGGTCTACGGCAATTCTCAGATTGCCGT
>CALXQW010000024.1 GCA_944390805.1 uncultured Opitutales bacterium
ATGCGCTTGCAAAGGAGCTTAATTCGATGATATATGCGGGGCAACTTACGTTTGAAAAGTTTTCTGCATGGCTTAAAAAGTTAGAGAAGCTCTCCGAAAATATGCCTGTTTTGCTCGAATATCGGCCCTTTGCGACAATAGACGACGCGATGGAGCTTTTGTGTGAGCATGAGGTGGAGCGCGGCGAGGGAATGGAAGAGGTAGACGATGTCAACCGCTTCGAAGTGGATATAATGTGCTGAAAGGAGATAATTATGACCATACATTTATGCGGAAAGTGCGGCAAAATAATAAATGAGGACTACATATACTGCCCATGGTGCGGCGCACGCATTGACGAAAGCGGCAAAAATGAGATTGCGCTGACCATCCCTGCCGGCGTTACGGGGATAAGTATTGAGGTGAACTCGGGAAAGAAGCGCAGGGAAGAAGCTCCGCCGCGAGAAAAAGGTTCTTTCGGACGCGGCGGGATAGACGTTGTTTATGTCGAGGCGTTGAAATACGTGGCCGAAATGAAGGTTGCCTCTGTAAGCATGATTCAGCGCCAATTCCCGATAGGATATGTAAAGGCCTGCAAAATTATAGACTGGATGGAGGATATGAACTATATCACTCCCAATAACGAAGAAGGAATACGAAAGGTTCTTATTACGCCCGAAAAAGTGAAAGAAATGTTTGGTGGCGCAAATGAACTATAGGATTAGGCTTTACAGACAGTAAAGCATTATATATAATTAAATTAATCTTTAATCGAGAACAAAGGAGAAAATAATTTATGGCAAGTTATTCGATTTCTGCTGAAGATTTTGAAGATGCTGAACTGAAAGGCGTTTATACCAATGTTAAAAGCCGCCTGAATTTTAGTTCGGACGACTTGGATATGATATTTGAAATTGCATTGATGCATAAGGACAGATTCCCTGCGATAAATCTTAATGGCGCTTTCACATTGGAAAAATATATAGAGCGATGGATAAACGGATATGCAAAAGCTAAGGATAATATTCCCAGCAAAAGAATCGCAAGACCTAAATCATCGTGCACGGATCCGTCGCTTAAAACAGTCGTTAAAGCAGTGCTCGGCTTATCGGAAGAGGAAGCGGTTTCGGGAGAAACGTATCATAATCTCTTTATGTCCGCCGAAAATATTTTAGGCAATTTACTGGAGGAATATATTGCGTCAAAGGTCAAACCGTACGGATTTCTTTGGTGCGAGGGTAATGTTCTGTCTGCCATTGATTTTTGTAATTCAGACGGCACGTTTTTCCTTCAGATAAAAAACAAATCAAATTCCGAAAACAGCTCAAGCAATAAAATTCGTGAACATACTGATATACATATAGAAAAATGGTACAGGCTTGGTACGCGTTCGGAAAAGAATAAAAAGGTGCCTACATATAAATGGGAAGTGCTCAATAAGTTTATTAATGACCATAAAACAATGGGCATAGAACTGGCACCTTGTTGCATGACTGAAGATGAATACCAGGAATTTTTGCAGAGAAAAGCATCCGAAAATCATTCTCTCATTACAAACCAATAAGAAAAGTTAAAAAAGAGATAGTTGCTTATCCGAAATACTGTTTTGCAAAATCTTCATCATGGCTCTTTGCCATGTGACATCGTTTGTATTCTTGTATCTTGAATACGGGAAATTCGGATATTGCGGCAAAGATTCTCCTCTCATATCGGCTATTATTGTTTTCCCGATGGCTTCCCCGAGTTTAATGGGGACGGCATTTCCGATCTGCTTGTATTGTTCAAGTATCGGCCCGCAAATTTTCCATCCTTGAGGAAATTCCTGTATAGCGGCATATTCCTCTACGCTCAAAGGGCGGTTTTCAGTCGGATGACATAAATCGGTAGCCGGCATAGTAGGATTTGTAACCAAAGTCGGCGATGGTTTGCTGAAATTTAATCTACGGTAGAAACCTGTTTTGCCGCCGCCAAGATTTAATTTTGCGCCCATCGCCTCTTTTTGTGTTTCCGGCGGCAAATCCTTCCAGTATTGGCCTTCTTTCAGCATGCGGTAATATTTTAGCCGTTTTTCCGGAAATTCTATAAAATGATGCTCTGTGATATTGCGTTCGTCCAATGCATCGCGTAAGGTTCTCCAAGGTTTTAATCCAAATGAACTGTTTTCTGAATGTGTAGGGGTAAGATATTTGACTTTCTTGTTTCCTAGTTTTCCAATCAGCACAACACGTTCCCTTATCTGCGGAGTCCCAAAATTGGCGGCATTATAGAGCTCAAACGAAAATGAGTACCCTGCTTCTTTAAGCTGGTTTAAAATAATGCAAAGCGCGCCGCCGTTGATTGGTTTTGTGCTATCTTTATAATAATATGGCGCGGACAAAAGACCCCTTACATTTTCTATAACTATATATGTTGGCTGTATCTCTTTTACAATTTCAATATATTTTAAGAATACATTGCCGCGTTCATCGTCCAAAGATCTTCTGTTTCCTGCTGTGCTGAATGCCTGGCAGGGAGGGCCGCC
>CALXQW010000025.1 GCA_944390805.1 uncultured Opitutales bacterium
GAAGAACTGCTTGCAAACAGCAGTTTCGCAGAACTCAAATCCGGCTCTATAGTAAAGGGCAGGGTAATAGAAATACGTCAGAATGAAGTGGTCGTCGATATAGGCGGAAAGAGCGAGGGCGTTGTTCCCGCACACGAGTTTGCCGACATAAACGACATACAGATAGGTCAGGAGATAGAAGTTCTTCTTGAAAAGCTCGAAGACCGCGAGGGTAATCCCGTAATATCTTACGACAAAGCCCAGCAGAAGAAGAATTGGGAGCTTATCCTCCAGAACTGCAAAGAGGGCGCAATACTGCCCGGAAGAGTTAAGAGCAAAGTTAAGGGCGGCTTGATTGTAAGCATAGGCGTGGATTCCTTCCTGCCCGCTTCCCAGATAGACGTTCAGCCGCCAAAGAATCTCGACCAGTATGTTGGTCAGACTTACGACTTTAAAGTTGTAAAAATCAACACCGAGCGCAAGAACATAGTTGTTTCGCGTCGCGAGCTTATAGAAGAGCAGCGCGCCGAGAAGCGCCGCCATCTCCTCGAGGAGGTAAAGCCTGGCGATATCCGCAAGGGTGTTGTAAAGAATATTACCGATTACGGCGCATTTATAGATCTCGACGGCCTCGACGGTCTGTTGCACATCACCGACATGAGCTGGGGCAGGATTTCCCGTCCGGACGAGATGGTGAAGGTTGGCGAGGAGATAAATGTTATGATTATAGAGGTCGACAAGGAGCGCGAGAGGGTATCCTTGGGCCTTAAGCAGACCACTCAGAATCCGTGGGAGAACATAGAGCGCAAGTATCCAGTTGGCGCACATGTGCGCGGCAAGGTTGTAAACCTTGTAAATTATGGAGCGTTCATAGAGCTCGAAGAGGGTGTTGAAGGTCTGGTTCACATTACTGAGTTCTCCTGGACAAAGCGCATCACCAAGCCCAGCGAGGTTCTCAAGGTTGGCGACGAGGTTGAGGCGGTTGTTTTGAACATCGCCAAGGAGGAGCAGAAGATATCTCTCGGCCTGCGTCAGCTTGAGGCAAATCCGTGGGAGATGGCTGTCCATAACTATCCGGTTGGCGCGCATGTACGCGGCAAGGTTCGCAATTTGACAACCTACGGAGCGTTCATAGAGCTCGAGGAGGGCATAGACGGAATGGTTCACGTTTCAGACATGAGCTGGACGCGCAAGATAAACCATCCTTCCGAGATGCTCAAGAAGGGCGACGAGGTAGACGCTATTGTTCTGCTTGTAGATCCGGAGAATCAGCGCATATCTTTGGGCATCAAGCAGCTGACTGTTGACCCGTGGGAGGAGATAAACACTCTCTTCAAGATTGGCGACTTGGTCACCGGCAAGGTCAGCAAGATAACCAACTACGGCGCATTTGTAGAGCTTCAGAACGACATAGACGGTCTTGTCCACATCAGCCAGATAAGCGAGGACAGAGTGGAGAAGGTAAAGGACGTTCTCAAGGTTGGCGACGAGGTCAAAGCGCGCGTAGTGAAGATAGACCGCGACGAGCGCCGCATAGGATTGTCGATCAAGGCCGCCCAGTACGACGAGGACAAGCTCGCAGAAGAGGTTGCCGCATTCGACAAAATCCGCAAGGATCAGGATCTCACCTCCCTTGGCGATTTGCTCGACGAGGCTACCAACAAGTAATTTTTAGTATTGCTTTTTACAGGAGTCCGCGGAGAAATCTCCGCGGGCTTTTTTTATCTAAGACTTGAATTTATTTCAGTACGGAAAGAGTTTTTTTGCGTATATATTTTTTACGGGTAGATTGCTGTATTAAAAGGGGGTTCATTTTATACAGGTTGCCCTACAATTCTGAGATATATGCTTGAAGGATTTTTCCGCCGCGCTTTTATAGTTTTTTTATGCCCTTAAAAGTTTATATAAAGACCTACGGTTGCCAGATGAATGAGCGCGACAGCGAGAATATTGCCGCGCTGTTTGTAAATGCTGGGCATTCCCTTTCCGATACTGAGGCTAGCGCCGATGTGATAGTTCTAAACACCTGTTCCGTGCGCGAGGCCGCAGAGCAAAAGGCTTTGGGCAAAGCTGGGCATCTTTGTGCGCGCAAGGGGGCCGACGGGTTCCCGATAGTAGGCATAACTGGCTGCATGGCGCAGAATCTTGGCGCGGAAATTTTGCGCAGGGTGCCTGAGGTAGATTTCATATTGGGCACGAGGAAGTCTGCCGATATAGTATCCCATGTTGAGGCGGTTGCAAAGCGCAGAGCGGAGGGCCAGCGTGCGGCAAAGGTAAAGCGCCGTTCAAAGCGCTATCCGGTTGATACCTCTCATGCAGATATAGATATTTCAGACGATGAATTTTCCCACAACGCTGTAAAGCACCATCTCGACATCTCCGGGCGCGTTTGCGCGTATGTATCTATAATGCAGGGGTGCGCTATGAACTGTTCGTATTGCATAGTGCCGCAGGTTCGCGGGCCGGAGAGATCGCGCCCCATAGAGGACATTGTTGATGAGGTTAAGCTTTTGGCGGAGCGCGGCGTAAAAGAGGTTACGCTGCTAGGCCAAGTTGTAAACGCCTACGGCAGGGGAAGCATTCCCTATGAAAACGGCGTAAGCCCATTTGTGAGACTTTTGCGCAGAATAAATGATGTGGAAGGAATATCGCGCATAAGGTTTGTATCTCCGCATCCGTCATATTTCAGACAGGATTTAATAAACGCATACGGCGAGCTTGAGAAGCTTTGCGAGTATGTACATCTGCCTTTGCAGTCGGGTTCAGACAGAATTTTAAAGGCGATGAACAGACCCTACCGTGCCGACAAGTTCATGAGAATAGCAGATTCCCTGCGTGCGGTTAAGCCAAACATGTCCATATCTACAGATATAATAGTTGGCTATCCGGGCGAGACCGACGAAGATTTTGAAATGACAAAATCTCTCTTTGAGAGGGCCGGGTTCGACATGGCGTATATTTTCAAATACAGCCCGCGTCCGGGGACAAAGAGTGCGCAGCTGGCAGACGATGTTGCCGAGGAAGTCAAGGAGAGCCGCAATCAGGCGCTCTTAGAACTTCTTGCAAAACAGTCGCAGGCTTATAACGACAGGTTTGTAGGTAAAACTGTTGAGGTGCTTGTTGAAGACGCGGCAAAGCGCGGGGAGGCTCTGAAAGGCTTCACCAGAGAGCACAGAAAAGTTGTTCTTACGGGTGGAAAAGTTGGATTTTGCAATGTCCATATAGAAAGAGCCACGGTAACCACCCTTGAAGGCCGGGCTGTCTAAAGTTCTTGCAATATATTGCAGGTCTGCTGAAAAATATTATAGCATAAAGTTATTATTTCCAATGCAGATTTTGTGCGCAGTCTCATGTGTTTTTTTTAATATATTATAATTGAGAATATTTTTATTGCATCTGCTTTAATAATATAGTCTTTACGCGCGCCAATTAATTTACACCGTATGCATATATAGCATTTGCGGAATAAAAAAGGTGGATTGCAAACAACAGCAGCATCTGCGTTGCAGCAATCCACCATAAGGCGGGCCTTGCGGCCTACCTGTGAATATTCGGCCTAATACAGGAACGGATCAACCCCGAGAGTTCCAGCCATTTTCTTTACATAAGAGAGACTTCTGCCCTCCTTAAGCCGCGCTTGGGCGCGCGCAATTTTTGCGAGAAGCTCATCTTTTATGTCGGCGTTGGAGTTCTTCTCAAGGGCCTTCTTGAGATAGTCTATCTCCGATATCAGGAAGTTCATTTTGACCTGTTGGCGGGTAACTATTCTTTCGGCGTACCAGTCGGAATTTACTATGTTCTCATACTTGAACATGTCCCTTATAGATTCGTCCGCAAGAGTCTTGCCCTGGTAAGTGCCGTCTTTCATTATATACAAAAGCGCCTTGAGTGGCGGGCAGGCACCCTCTATGGAGCCGTCGTTGAAGTACGCCTGCGCGGCGCGCTTATGGGCGCCCGTTATATTGTCCATGCTCTCGGCAAAGCATGCCATGTCTTGAAGCTCCGGCCTGAGCATGTCGGGAGTAAATATGCTTGCCGGATTTGAGAATATCCTTCCGAAGAACGCTATGACAAATTCTTCCGTTATGCGCCAGCCAAGCCTAGACGACAGCACCGGTTTGCCCTCAAACTCCATATCCTTACACCTCTCGAGCATCTTGTGTTCTATGAGATATTGCGGATTTCTCTCCTCGGGCCTCATCCGGCACCATAGCTCAGGAATTAACAGGCTGATATCGTGGTCTATTCTGTATTTTGGGCCAAGATACCCGGCGCTGCTCAGCCAGCCATCGTACCCGGTAAGCGCAAAGGAAAGCAGGGCTGCGTTTAAGTCGCTAACTGCGCAAAGCGCATTGAAGGGGGCTTTTGTCATTGCGCCCTCAAGCCCGGCTCCCGTGGTAGATGGAGACTTGCCTGTCATTGAAGCTATGTACTCCATGAAAAGCTCAGGCAGCTCCAGATAGCTCAATGGGCCGTGCACCGCAAGCGGACGTATTCCGTCTGAGGCAGGATTGTTGCGCCTTCCGGATATCACTGCGCTTACAGGCATAGGCACTTTCTTGTCCAAAGGTATGCGGCGCTTTAAACGCATGCCAACCTCGGCAACATAGTACTTGCATGGATTGACCAAGTCTTCCCTGTCCTGCAGATAGCGTACATTCTTCGACGGTTTACCGTCTACAAGGCGCGGATGCGCCGAACTTACAACATAGTCTGGCTTTGGATTCTTCAGAAACTCCTCAAGATTCTCCCTCATCGGGGGAGTGTAGTTGTAGAAGCGTATTACGTCTTGCGCCATCGCGCGAACTTCGTCGTGGGTCAGCGGCTGATAGTTGGAAAGAAATACGCCGCTTTGAGACATGTCGCGCTCGGCCCGCTTGTCCTGTCCGCGTATGACGGCCTCGTCCGGACGCTGGAATAACCTGTATTCACAGTTGTCGACAAACTTTACGCTGCGGTAGTATTCCTTCATGCCCTTCGGCAAGTATTCTATATTGGCGCTCGGAGAAACCACTGAAGAGGTGATGTCGTCCTCCATCTGAATCTTGTACGACGGGAAGAAGTCTTTTCTCAGGCTGAAAGTTCTCCATGAACCGTCGGGCATAAAGCCAACTCTCAGATAAGACGTAAGCACAGTTGCCGAACGGAACTTTAATATGTTTCCGTACTTGCCGTCTATGGAGTCTACCGTGAACATCTTCTTCCAATCACCTCCCCAGCTTTCGCGGTAGTGGCGCTTTACTGTAAGAACAAACTCCCTTATGTAGAAAGGTATGGATTTTAGCCAGGCGTTGTACTCGTCGGTGTACAGCGGCGAGGGCGTCAGAAGCTTTACCACAGAACCCATGGTTCGCCGTGGATCCAGAATCTTGCGGCTCTTCTCATGGTGGTTTTCGGCCTCGTCCTTAAAGCGGTCGCCGTAGTTCTTGTTTATTATCTTTTCCACTTCCTCGATGTCGTTCTTGAAATCTGCAACTATAGAGGGCCCGTGGATTATGGCGTCGGAAATGTCCTTTGATATCTCGCTCTTGCCGCCGCCTGAAACGGTTGCCGGCTTATGGCAAAATACCCCTTCTTCAAGCGAGCCTACAAGCCTCCAGCGCCTCTGCTCGTGCGGGCGCATCATCTTTACTTTGTAGCCCCACGGAGATACATATGTGGTGTTTGGCACCAAGTGCAGCCTCTTTTCCTCGCCGTTCTTGTTCCATGTTATGCTCTGCGTCTTTAACGAGAAATATGAGTGGGAATCTACATAGATTATATTGGGGAAAACCTTGTCGGCAGCCCAACCGTCGGGATTGACGTCAACCCTGCCGCCCAAAAGCTCCATAGCCTCCTCAAATGTCATGGCGTCCTGCGGCAGATAGCGGGACATTATGAAATCTTCCCCCAAATCTCTCGATGAAAACGCTATGGCGCCTCCGCTGTGCTCTTCCTCGCATTGGCCGTACAAATTGGCGGAAAAACTTATCTGCGTTTTTACCTCCTTCTTGGTGTAGCCAAATTAGTTGTCGGATATTATGGTGACTATCGCGCCGCTTGAGTCGCGCGCGGTAATCTTGAAGGCCTCGCCGTCGTTATAAAGCTCGTTCTCGTCCTTCCAGCACATGCCGTCGCGCCGCTGCCTTTCGGTTGCGTCTTCAAATCGGGGCAGGCCGGCGTTCTTCTTTGTTATGGAGGATAGATGTGGCGCAAGTATTATGCAGCCCGTATGCCCCGTCCAGTTTTCAAAATCCAACGCTGGGTCGTTCTCCCTCAAATACGGATTCCCAAAGTTTCCAAATATGCTCTCGGCAAAGTCTACATTCGACACCAAATTTCCAGGCGCAAACATTCTAATCTCCATGCGCCGTTCGTTCGAGGTATTTGGTATTTCCGGGCATACCACAGGCCTCATGTACAGGCTGACCCAAACCTTGGCATGTTTTTCCTGTGTAGATGTAAACGGCAACTCGAGATATTTCTCCGGAATGTTTATTGCGGCCTTATACAAATTTAAAAATACTGATATGGGCACTGCCTTTTTGTCGTCCGGTATGGGAAGCCCACCCTCAGCCACATGGAAGACTCCTTTTGTTGTGCGTCTGTCGTTCTTTGGATTGTGCAGTACGCCCTGTTTTACGCGGTACGACGAAACCATGTCAGACTCGTACTTGTCCGCGTCGGGCGGCAACGACAACGTGCGCGCCATTCCGTAGCGGTCAACAGCAAGCGTCTTTAGCGGCAAGGCTATGTCGGCATCGTCAACGTCTATTCCGGAACGCTTGAAGTAGTTCTTTAAAAATGTCATTATGCGCTCGTCGGCCGGGCAGTAGTAGTGCGCGCCTATATCGCGGAACATCTCCTTGTAGTTGAGAAGAAGCGGCTTTGCCGTGTCCATGAAGGGATAATCGTCCTCCTTGCCGTACACGGGCTGGTCGAGCGCCGCAAGGCGCAGGTTTACGTATTCCATGAACACTTTGTCGTCAAAGACGGTCTTGTTTGTTCGCGGATCTATGCCAATCTGAGTTTTCTCTATCATGTATGGCCTTTTTATCTGTTGCAATACTGCGGATAATTATCGGCAATATTAATCCTGACGATAGTTTATCCACCGAATTTTTTATTAACATGAAAGTAAGAAATACTCCGCATAATTTGCAAGAGAATTTCCAAAATACAAAATCTGTTAAAAAATTCCATAGCACTTGGTTTATCGTTATTGGCAGTTTAATATATTTGGGTTTCATATACTTATGCCTATATTAGAGGCTTATAATCATATGCTTTCATATATTTTAAAACCGTATCCTAACGAAATCCTAACAATATAAACGTTGACCTAACCGTTCCCTGCTTTTGACTCTACTTCCAAAGTATCAAAATGAACATAAATTTTATATTCAGCATATTCACCCCAAAAGACAGAAAATTTTTTCCGCTTTTTGAGAAGATGGCGGAAAGTTTGCGCCGCGCCTGCGATGCCATGGGAGATCTACTCTCTTGCGACGACAAATCAAAGATACCTGAAATTTGCAAAAGGATAAAGCGCGCCGAGCTCGACGGAGACAAGCTTACATCGCAGATACACAAGGCTCTCTGCGAGACCTTCATCACTCCGTTCGACCGCGAGGACATAGACGCCCTTGCCGACAAGATGGACGGCTGTATAGATGCAATAAACAGGGTAGGCCAGAAGATAATGCTATACTCTCCTTCAAAACGGGCCGACTTTTACTCAAAGATGCATTCAATAATTGCCGATGGGGTATCAGAGGTTGAATTAGGCATAGCCGCCTTGAAATCAATGAAACGTTCCGGTGCGGATGTTCGCAAGCATTACAAGGAGATAAAGCGCCTCGAGGAAGCCGCCGACGCCGTATATGAGACCACCATTGCCGCAATATTTGCCGAGGAGAAAGACACAGTTGAGCTTATCAAGCAAAAGGAAATTCTCCACGAGCTTGAAAAGACCGTAAACCGCATAGACGGAGTTGGCAAGGTATTCAAAAGTATATTCATAAAATACGCCTGATATGAGCCTGTTGATACTTATAATAGTCTTGTCCCTTGTGTTCGACTTTATAAATGGTTTTCACGACGCGGCAAATTCCATAGCAACCATAGTAACCACCAAGGTGTTAACTCCGTTTCAGGCGGTGTTGTGGGCGGGAGCATTCAATTTTCTGGCGTTCTTTGTTGCAAAATATGTGATAGGGGAGTTCGGTATTGCCAATACCGTATCAAAAGTTGTGGTGGAATCTTTTGCGACAATGCCTGTGATACTTTCAGGGGTTATTGCGGCAATAATGTGGAATTTGGCTACTTGGTGGTTCGGAATTCCATCTTCTTCTTCACACACGCTGATAGGCGGTTTTGCGGGGGCTGCCATATGCGCGGCAGGGTTTGAATCTATCCATGCGGGAGTTATAATAAAAATTGCGTCTTTCATAATTTTTGCCCCGCTCATAGGTATGGCGTGCTCTATAGTTATAACTCTCATCGTGCTGTGGTCGTTTAGAAATATGCGGCTCAGGAAGGCGGAGGGCATAATGAAAAGGCTTCAGCTTCTATCTTCCGGACTTTTCAGCCTTGGGCATGGCCTGAACGATTCCCAGAAAGTGATGGGAATAATTGCGACGGCCATGATAGCCGCTGGAGAGATAGGCTCTGTTGACGAGATGCCAAATTGGGTTCCATTATCTTGCTTTACAGCTATAGGTTTGGGTACCATGATGGGCGGCTGGAGAATTGTTAAAACTATGGGCGGAAAGATTTCCAAAATATCGGTATTGGAGGGTGTATCGGCCGAGACGGCGGGCGCGCTTACACTTTTCCTTACAGAGATTCTCAAGATTCCGGTAAGCACAACGCATACTCTCACAGGAGCTATTATGGGTGTTGGCGCAGTGAAGAGAATATCCGCCGTACGTTGGGGCGTTACCATAAGCCTGCTTTGGGCTTGGATTCTTACAATACCCGTAAGCGCTCTTCTTGCAGCCCTAATATATACTCTTATATCACCTTTGCTTTAAAATAATATGAATGCAGATTCCATTGCAAGCTACATAGAAATATTGGCTGTTTACTCGCAGACTTACCCTTTGATATTTCTATTCCTGGTATTGTTCTTTATGGCGGTTGAAAGTTCTTTCATTCCGTTTCCGAGCGAGGTTGTCATGATACCTGCGGGGTTTCTCGTGGCCAGGCATGAGATGATAACTTCGTCTCATGCGGCAGATTTGCTCATAATTATTGTTGTTGGGCTTATGGGATCTATGCTGGGAGCGTACTTGAATTATTGGCTTTCGGCAAGATTTGGCAGGCCATTCCTCTATAAGTACGGCAAATATTTTTTCCTCAAGCCCGCTGTGATTGCAAGGTCGGAGGAG
Source organism: uncultured Opitutales bacterium (assembly GCA_944390805.1). Taxonomy (GTDB): domain Bacteria; phylum Verrucomicrobiota; class Verrucomicrobiia; order Opitutales; family Intestinicryptomonadaceae; genus CALXQW01. The sequence continues at coordinate 9,351 of CALXQW010000025.1, forward strand.
ATATTCAATTTGTACGGTGAAGTTGCCACTTTTGTATGTCGCCTACTGCCCGCCATACGGCAGCTTATATCTATTCCTGCAGGCTTGTCTAAGATGAACTTTTTTAGATTCTCGCTCTTTACGGGGCTCGGCGCGGGAATATGGGTGGCTATACTTGCCGGAGTTGGATACTATTTCGGAAGAATCAGTGGAGATATAGGCTATGCGGATCTTATAAAAAGATGTTCTGAAGCCATAAATAGGCATTACATATGGATTTTAGCAGGACTTGTTTTGTTTGTTGTAGTTTACATATATTGCCACAAGAAAATTATGGCATCTAACTTGTCCGGCAAAATTTAATAGCGCTCATATAGGCTTAGATTCCGCAATATATCAGTATAAATTCTGGTGCGTTCTTATGCGGACTATTTGCAATAAGAGGCAATATGCCACTCTTTATCTCTAGCATTGTTGTAATCCATGCGCGGCATTAAATGCCGCGCGTTTTCTTGCTGCTTATCTTCTTTTGACGGAATAAGACGCAAATACAATAAAGATAAGTCCAAGAATTAGCGCAGCATGCGCAGGCTCTGGAATCTGCGTAGACACATTCCATGCCAGAGCGTAAGTTTCGCTATCGGTATCTCCGTAAACCATGTCTTTAAAATACACTTCAAGGGTGTAGTTGCCGGATTTATCTAAAGTTAAAAACAAGTGCTCAACATTGTTGTAGTCGGATATGGACTGCGCAATTAAGATATCCTCTCCACCGGCATCTTCATACCAGAGCCGCAAATCAAGGTTGGAAAAATATGACAGGCTCGCGTCTATTGAAGATATATTTCCAGAATAGTCGTAATTTATGTTTTCCACGTCTGATTCCACAAACCAGCATAGGGTTGCAGTTAAAGTTAAATTTTCGGAATCGGTATAAAAATGATAGTAGGTGGAGGAATCTTTAGATACATCGTCAAGAAACGATGTTATGCCAAAGTTATCGTACTCGGCTAGAGCTTGTTCGGCATCGAGAGCTCCTGCGCCATAATAATAGTCCAAAGACTGCTGGGTGCTAATGACTCCGTCGAAGACTTTGCCGTCAACTTCCACTGAATTTACAACATTACTGCCATTGTTCCAAGACTTTTGCTTAGAGGCCGAGTTTAGAAGTATAGCCTTCACTAAACGGGCATCACGGCTTGATGCAGCCATGTTAGTTTCTTTTGAATACGACACCATAAGAGTTGCAACAGAAGAAACTATCGGCGCGGCAAAACTTGTTCCGCTGACATTCCCCAAGGTTTCATCGGCTTTTACAGTGTAAACGGTTCCGGGAGCCGATATGTCAACGGCGCTTACAACGTCCTTTATTATTTCTTTTGTTATGGGGTTGTAAAAGTCGTTTGGCCCGTAAGAGCTTGAAGGATTTATAGTCTGAAAATATGTGGTATCGTCTAGAGCTCCCACACTTATTACATTCATATTTTTATATGGAGAACAAACAGTTCCTGCGCCTTCGTCTCCATCGTTTGCTGCAGCCGCAACGAAAATAACAGACGCATTCTTGCTTGCCATTGAATCCAACACAACTCCCGCTATGTGAGAATTTGTGCCGGAATCTTTCCAAGATGACGATATAACCTCAGTTCCATTTGAGAAGAATTTCTCGTAAGAAGAGATTATTACATTATCGGACGAGAACAATATGCTACTTTCGCCAACTTGTGCAGCAGTGTATTTTGCCTTGTATGCCAATCCTGTTGAGACCTCCTGGTCTGAATAGGAGGCGTTGTATCCGGCCATTATCGATAGTGTTTGATTTTGATGTATACCGATTCTCTCAAAGGTGTATTCGCTTGGATAGTATGTTGAGTAATCAACGTCTTTTAGAAATAGAGTGTAAATTTCTTGGCCTGTATCTGGAATATGCAACTCAAGGTTTGCCACATTTACATTTTGTCCGTAGATTCCTCGCTCGTAGAATGCATTAGCGCCTACGAAATCCCCGAGATTTAAAAATGTGGAATCTGGCATCTGGCATACTGCACCCCATGCTGATGCTGCCATCAAAACCATGCCGGCAAATAAGATTGTTTTCATAGGTAAATATTATTTTTTCCAAGAAGAATTTCTTCTATGGAATTATATTATGGTAATTAATCTTATAGATATATTTTGGCGGACATATGCACAAGGGCAATTTGTATATTTTTTATTCCGATCGTATATTAACCCGAATAAAGATTGTATATAAATTTTGTAGAGATTCTTTTTCTATTCCCTGTTTGAGAAGATACATCTTTTCTTGTACCGTAATGACACAAAAAAGCGCGGAAATGATGCCTTAAAAGAAAGACTCACTCCGCGCCTTTAAAAGGTGGGGTGGTAGACGCGACTTGAACGCGCGACCCCCGGAACCACAATCCAGTGCTCTAACCAACTGAGCTACTACCACCATTGGTAAAGCAGCCCATTCAATGGAGGACTTTTCCTTTGTCAAGCAGACTTTTTAAAAATTTTAAGGTTTTATTATAATATGCCCCATAATATGGCGATGTTGCATTTTTACAGATAAAATGCGCAATTCTCGTTGTGTTATGGGCAATCATACTTTTTATATTGGCGCAATATACATTTGGTATGTTTTCTATATATTATAGGCATGTTTATTTAGATTTCTGCCAAAAGATTGTCTTTTAAGAGGAGGGCCTATTTTTAGGCTAATAATTGCATTTTTTTATGGAGAATATATTTTTTGAATATTTTATAGAGAATGCTGAAGTTTGCTGTGGCAATAACGTAAAAAATGAAAAAACAAAAATTTTTGAAAAAAATGCGTTGACAGTGATGTAAAAAAAGCCACTATCACCTACTTTCTTTTAAAAAAGAAGAACTATAAACAAACAACTTAAACGACTAAAGCAGGTCTAAATGCGCAGAGAAGAGCCTGATTTCAGGCAATTTAAAGCCACCTGCCGCTTAGCAATATGATACTAATCGGAAAAAAGTTGGGCATGACCCAAGTTTTCAACGGGGATAATTCACTCGTTGCGGTCACTGTTGTACAGGCAGGGCCGTGCCCCGTTACCCAAGTAAAAACCGCCCAGGGCAAAGATGGTTACGATGCCGTGCAAATCGGTTTCGGCGAGCAGAAAGAGTCTCGCATGAGCAAGGCTGAGCTCGGGCACTTAAAGAAGGCCGGCATAGAAAAGCCCCTTACGGAACTTGTGGAATTTCGTACAGCCAATGCTTCGGAGTTTAAGCCCGGAGACGTTCTTACGGTTGAGAAGTTCGCTGAAGGCCAGAAGATAGACATCATTGGCACTACAAAGGGCAAAGGCTTCCAGGGTGTTATGCACCGCTACAACTTCCAGGGCCAGCCCGCAACGCACGGTCACATGATGCACCGCAGGCCTGGTTCTGTCGGCTGCCGCCAGACTCCCGGACATGTATACAAGGGCAGAAAGATGCCTGGACATGAGGGTCAGGTTCGCCGTACAACTCAGAATCTTGAGATTGTAAAGATTATTGCAGACAAAAACATAATGCTCATCAAGGGCAGTCTGCCGGGCGCTAAGGGCGACATCGTAATAGTGCGCACCGCAAAAAAGGCAACCAAGTAATAAAGGAGATCGACACTAATGAAACTTAAAGTTTACAATACGGACGGGTCGAGCTTCTCTGAGAAAGATTTCGACATACCTTCATTTGAAGGCGACAAGGGTCTTTTTGCACTCAAGGAGACCATCGTAGCATATCAGGCCAACGCCAGGCAGGGCAACGCGTCAACTCTCGACTACGGCGAGGTTAGCGGTTCTTGCGCGAAGCCTTTCAAGCAGAAGGGCGGCGGTCGTTCACGTCACGGCACAACAAAGAGTGTGATACATCGCGGAGGCGCTGTTGTATTTGGCCCCAGGCCGAGAGACTGGTCTCAGAAGATGAACCGCAAGGTGCGCGTTTTGGCTCTTCAGAGGGCGCTTTTCGACAAGTGCTCAGAGGCTGCCTTGAATCTGATAGAGAAGTTTGAGATGGCTCAGCCCAAGACCAAGCTTATGGAGGCTCTTCTTTCCAAGATACAGCCCAAGGGCAAGGTACTGATAGTTGACGACGTCTTTGCGGACAATGTAGTTCTTTCTGGACGCAACATAGAGCGCATGTTCTTCTGCGAGACGGCTTCGCTGAACGCTCTTGATTTGGTCAAGTTCTCAACTGTAATAATGAGCGAGCAGGCTTTGAACACGCTGCTTGCACGCATTTCGAAGTAAGGGCGCAGCGACATGGCTAAGAACATTTTAAAATCAGTCAGGGTTACCGAGAAGGCGACGAACCTTCAGTCAACTGTAAACCAGTACACATTTGAGGTCGATGCAAAGGCCAATGCAACAGAGGTTGCCGAGGCTGTAGAGAAGGCTTTCAATGTTAAGGTTGCGCGTGTTAATATCCTCAACGCGGCGGGCAAGGTAAAGATTTCCCGCATGAGCAAGGCTCGTCCCGGCGTTAAGGGCAAAATGAAAAAGGCTGTAGTTTCCCTCAAGAAGGGCGACAGCATTCAACTTGCGTAAATTAGGAGATATTTAAGATGCCTATAATCAAGAAAAGACCCTTGACCCCTTCACAGAGGTACACTGAATTAGTTTCGGGCGAGGTAGACAAGAAGCGTCCGGAGCGTTCTCTCACAGAGAGGATACAGCGCGCGAAGGGGCGCAACTGCTACGGCAGGATAACTTCACGCAGGCGCGGTGGCGGCCACAAGAAGCTTTATCGCCGCATAGACTTCAAGCGCGACATAATAGACGTTCCGGCTACCATAGTAGCAATAGAGTACGATCCGTTCCGCACAGCCAACATAGCGTTGTTGCAGTACGACAACGGCGAGAAGCGCTACATACTTGCGCCAAACGGGCTCAAGAAGGGCGACAAGATAGTTTCCAGCAACAAGCCTCAGGCCGAATACACTGCCGGGTTGGCGCTTCCGTTGAAGCTCATACCTCCGGCGATGAAGATTCATGCAGTAGAGCTTTTGCCCGGCAAGGGTGCGCAGATAGCGCGCGGAGCCGGAGCTGGTGCGCAGCTGGTTGGCGTAGAGGGCAACAGGGCAACGGTAAAGCTTCCCAGCGGCGAGTTGCGTTTGATAGATTCCTCCTGCCGCGCGGTGATAGGGGTTGTTGGCAACAGCGACCACGCCAATCAGAGTCTCGGCAAGGCCGGTAGGAACAGATGGCTTGGGCGTCGTCCGCGCGTTCGTGGCGTGGTGATGAATCCGGTAGACCATCCTATGGGTGGTGGTGAAGGCAGAACCAGCGGTGGCGGTCAGCCCGTATCTCCGTGGGGTCAGCTTGCCAAGGGCTATCCGACACGCAAGAAGACCAAGGTTTCAAACTCTGCTATTCTTTTGAGACGCGACGGCAAAAAAATTAAAAGGAAATAATCCACATGGCACGTTCAATTAAAAAAGGACCTTTTGTTGACCCGAGCCTTCAGGACAAGGTTGACGAAGCTCAGAAGACAAACTCGCACAAGCCCATACAGACTTGGTCGCGTCGTTCGGTCATAACCCCCGATTTTATCGGCTTGAACTTCAACGTACACAACGGCAGGAAGTTTCTTCCTGTTTATGTGACGGAGAACATGGTTGGCCATAAGCTTGGAGAGTTTGCGCCTACGCGCTACTTCAAGGGGCATAATCCGCATACCAAGAAGGCCGTTCAGTAATAAATCATGACGAGGTATGGCAAAACGGCGGTTGCATTCGCAGCGGGAATTATTCTTGCTGCGGGGCTTAGCCGTGTTGTCGCTGCGCCGAAGTGGGCGGTTCGTTCAGGGCTGGAAGGGGCAACAAGCGCGAAGGTTGTTCGCGTGGACAGGCCGGCAGACGGCGGTACGGACGTTATAATTTTTGCTTCGGACACCGGTTCGATGAGAATCGGGACGGTGTGCGTTTTTGTGCGCGGGAACGAAGTAGTGGGGAAGGGCGTTGTTGCCGACAGTATAAGGAATGTCGGGGCGGCTTTCCCCATGGGCGGGTTTTCTGCGCGCGAGGGCGATGCGGTGTATCCGAGCCTCACAAGAAACTAATTTAACAGGAATAACTATGGAAGTTAAAGCTTTAACAAAGTTTGCGCGCATGTCCGATAAAAAAGTGCGCCAGATTACAAGAAACCTCAGGGGTATGAACGCGGCTGTGGCGCTTGAGACGCTCAAGCTGGTTCCCCGCAAGAGTGCGAAGCTTGTTGCCAAGACATTGGCCAGCGCGATAGCCAATGCGGAGAACAACAACGGATTGTCTGCCGCAAATTTGAAGATAGCCGTAGCCACGGTTGACCAGGGAGTGGCGTTTCGTCGTTTCCGCGCGGTAGCCAGGGGCAGTGCGCATCCCTACAAGAAGAGGACCAGCAACATCACAATCGTCCTATCCGACGAAAAATAATTTGGAGAAAACATTATGGGACAAAAAGTAAATCCGAGAGGTTTCCGTCTTGCAGTTCGCCGCGACTGGGATTCGCGTTGGTACGCGACCAAGGGCGACTACGCCGCCGCAGTGAATGAAGACTACCGAATTCGCGAGTTTCTCCGCGAGAAGCTCAAGAACGCTTCGGTGCCGAGAATCTTCATAGAGCGTGCTGGACAGCGCATCCGCATAAAGATATTCACAGCGCGCCCTGGCGTTTTGATAGGACCCAAAGGAGCGGCGCTTGAGGCTTTGAAGGCGGAGCTTTCCAAGTTTGTCAAGAAGGACGTCATAGTTGACGTGCAGGAGGTCAAGAAGCCCGATTTGGTTGCATTTTTGGTTGCAGAGAGCGTTGCGTTGCAGCTTGAGAGGCGCATATCGTTCCGTCGCGCGATAAAGAAGGCGATACAGTCTTCGATGGCGATGGGTGCCGACGGCATAAAGATACAGATATCCGGCAGACTTGGCGGAGCTGAGATAGCTCGAGTTGAGTGGCAGAGAAAGGGCAGGATACCGCTTCACACACTCCGCGAGAACATCGATTACGGTTTCACGGAGGCTCACACCGTATACGGCAAGATAGGCGTGAAGTGCTGGTTGTGCCTTAAGAAGGACGACGCCCAATAATCACAAACGCATAGGAGATTTTAACAATGGCTAATATTATACCGGCAAGAACGAAGTATCGCAAGATGCATAAGGGGCGCAACCGCGGCAATGCCAAGGGAGGCGACACAATTGCTTTTGGCGATTTCGCCATACAGGCGTTGGAGCGCGGCAAGGCGTCGTCGCAGCAGCTTGAGGCGGCCCGTGTTGCGATAAACAGGTTTTTGAAGCGTAAGGGAAAAATGTGGATGAGGGTATTTCCTCAGAAGAGCGTTACCAAGAAACCCGCTGAGACCCGTCAGGGAAAAGGAAAAGGTGCGGTTGAGTATTGGGTAGCGGTCATCAAGCCCGGCACGGTTCTTTTTGAGATAGCTGGCGTTCCGATGAGCGTAGCGCGCGAAGCGATGAGGCTTGCCGATGGCAAACTTCCCTTCCAGTGCCGTTTCGTGGTTCGCGAGGGCGTAGAGGTACTCTAAAAAAGGAAAGGTCTTACACAGATGAAAGCAAAGGAAGTAAGGGAGCTTTCCCTCGATGAAATAGAGCAGAAGCTGCGCGAATGCCGCGCCGAGCTCGACGGATTGAATATTCGCAAGGTTACCGGGCAGGTGGAGAACACCGGCAGGATAAGGACGTTGCGTCGCGACATTGCGCGGTTGGAGACCGTGAAAACCCAGAAGCGCAACAGCTAATAGAAAGGCCTAAGAGAGATGTCAGAAGAAAGAAAGAGCCGCAAGAGTCTGACGGGTGTGGTAACGTCCATATCCGGGGACAAGAGCATAAAGGTCACCTATTTCTACAAGGTTCCGCATCCGCAGTACCACAAGGAGATACGCCGCAAGACGGTTTTGCATGTTCACGACGAGAAGAACGAGTGCAAGCTTGGCGACAAGGTAGAGGTGATGGAAACCCGTCCGATAAGCAAGCTGAAACGCTTCCGTATCGTACGCATAATTGAAAAGGCACCGGTAGTGGCCGGAGAATAAGGAGTATATTCCATGATTCAGATGCAGACAAATTTGGTTGTCGCCGACAACACGGGCGCGAAGGAAGTAATGATGGTCCGCAGGTTGGGCCAGAAGAAGCGCATAGCTTCCGTAGGCGACGTTATAGTTGTGGCGGTTAAATCTTCAATACCCGAGGCCACTGTAAAGAAAGGCACGGTAGCCAAGGCGGTTATAGTTCGCACGAAGGCTCCTATACGCCGTTCTGATGGGTCGTACTTGCGTTTCGACTCCAACGCGGTGGTTATACTCGACGGCACAGGCAATCCGCGCGGCACGCGCATATTTGGACCGGTTGCCCGCGAGTTGCGCAAGAACTACATGAAAATAGTATCCCTCGCACAGGAGGTCATATAATATGAAGTCATCTGTTAAAAAAGGCGAAGAGGTTGTCGTGATAGCGGGTTCGTCGAAGGGCTCGCGCGGCAAGGTTTTGGCGGTATTCCCCAAGACCCAGCGCGTTTTGGTTGAGGGCGTGAACATGCTCACGCACCATGAGCGCAAGAGCGACAAGAATCCGGAGGGAGCCATCGTTGAGCGCGAGGGCGGAATCCACATTTCAAACGTAATGTCTGCCGGGCGTTTCGATTCTAGGAAGAAAGCTTCCAAGAAGTCGAAGTAACGTAAGCGGAGACCAAACAAAAAACAAAAATGAGCATACCTGCACTTAAAAAGATATATCAAGATAAGGTAGTCGCCGAGTTGAAAAAGAATCTCGGCGTAGAAAATCCGCATCAGGTGCCGAATCTCGAGAAGATAGTAATCAGCTCGGGGATACGCAGCGAATGCAGCAAGGACTGGATACAGGAGGTTGCCAATGAAATCGCAAAGATTTCTGGCCAGAAGCCTGTAATAACCAAGGCCAAGAAGAGCATAGCCAACTTCAAGCTCAGGGAGGGACAGCCCAACGGAGTAAAGGTGACTTTGCGCGGCGAACGCATGTGGGATTTTCTCTATAAGCTGATAGCGATAGTTTTGCCCTCAATCCGCGACTTCCGCGGGGTTCCCGGCAAGCTGGACGGCAACGGCAACTACAACTACGGCATAGCCGACCACACAATATTTCCGGAGATAACGGTTGATCCGAACCGCAAGAATTTGGGCATGGACATAACGATAGTTACCACCGCCAAGACGGACGACGCCGGCAGGGAGCTGCTCAGGCTGCTTGGCATGCCTTTCCGCAAACCCGCCAAAACGGCAAACAAGTAGGATTTCAACATGGCAAAAAAATCATCGATACAGCGCAATCTCAAGCGCCAGAGACTGGCGGAGAAGTACGCGGCAAAGCGTGCCGAGTGCAAGAAGATCATCTCCGATCCGAAATCCTCCGACGAGGACTTCTTCAAGGCTTCCAGGACTTTGGCAAAGCTTCCCCGCAACTCTTCCAAGGTGCGCATACGCAACCGTTGCTCCATAACTGGCAGGCCGCGTGCGTACATACGCAAGTTCGGTTTGAGCCGCATAACCTTCCGCGAGTTGGCCAGCGACGGCAAGCTTCCCGGAATAACAAAAGCATCTTGGTAGGAAAGGACGTTTATCATGGCATCACACGATAACATCGGCGACTTTTTGACAATCATACGTAACGCCTACAAGGCGGGCAAGGAGAGCTGCTCGGCTTCCCATTCAAACATACGCGAAGGCATAGCCAAGATACTCAAGGACGAGGGTTATGTTGACGCGGTTGAGGTTAAGGGCGACAAGCCTGCCGAGAAGATTATAGAGCTTACACTCAGATATGTTGACGGCGTTCCCGCCATCACTCAGATAGAGAGGGTCAGCAAGCCCGGCAGGAGGCTCTACTACGAGTACCGCAGCATACCGCGCGTAATAGGCGGCATGGGTATATCCATACTCACAACGAGCAAGGGCGTTTTGAAAGATGCAGACTGCCGTTCCCAGAAGGCCGGCGGAGAGCTTCTTTGCAAGGTCTGGTAATTTAACAGGAAAATAGGACAATGAGCAGAATAGGCAAACTTCCAATACATGTCCCTGCAGGCGTCAAGGTTGCTGTCGACGGATCGACGGTTACGGTTGAAGGCCCTAAGGGAAAATTGTCTGAAACATTCAACAATGCGGTTTCCATAAGTCTTAATGACGGAGTGATAACCGTTTCTCCCGCGAACAACTCCCGTTTTGCCGACGCTATGTTCGGTACGGCGCGCAGCATAATCAACTCTATGGTAATAGGCGTGCAGAACGCTTATCAGAAGGTTCTCGAGATAAAGGGTGTAGGTTTCAAGGCTGAGCTTAAAGGCAAAGTTTTGACACTGGCCTTAGGGTATGCGCATCCTTGCATTTACGAGATACCAGAGGGCATAACAGTGACCATAGGCGAGACTCCCGACAAGAATCCTATAGTTACAGTTACCGGTGCTAGCAAGCATATGGTAGGTCAGGTAGCCGCCGACATCAAGGCGTTCTATCCTGTGGAGCCCTACAAGGGCAAGGGTGTGCGTATCCACGGCGAGTTTGTACGTCGCAAGGAGGGCAAGAAGACCGCTTAGTCTTGCGGCTTAACATTTAATGAAAGAGTAGTACGATGAAACTCGAAAAGAAACTGGATTTGCAGCAGAAGCGCCATTGGCGCGTTCGCGGCAAGGTATTCGGCACGGCCGAGAGGCCTCGCCTGAGCGTTTGCTTCACGAACAAGCACATATACGCACAAGTTATAGACGACAAGAAGGGGATTACTCTTTGCAGCCTTTGCTCAACAAGCAAGGAGCTCAACGGGCAGAAGGTTTTGGCCAACAAGGCCGGAGCGGTTTTGCTCGGCAAGGCATTGGGCGCAAAGATGAAAGCCGCAAACATATTGGCAGTCGTGTTTGACCGCGGTAGCCGCAAGTATCACGGTTGCGTTCAGAGCTTCGCTGACGCTGTACGTGAGAACGGCATCAACTTCTAACATCTTTATAAAATGAGCAGAGAATTCAAAAAACAGAGGGTGGAGGAAAATTCCGGGCCCGAACTCATAGAGAAAGTAGTTCACATCAATCGTTGCGCCAAGGTTGTAAAGGGCGGAAGGCGTTTTTCCTTTGCGGCGTTGGTGGTAGTCGGAGACGGCAACGGCAACGTAGGTTTGGGCTATGGCAAGGCCAAGGAGGTTCCGGACGCAATCAAGAAGGCGACAGATAGGGCTCGCGGCAAGATGAAGTCCGTAAGCTTGAAGGACAACACCATACCCCACGAGGTTGTCGGCGAGTCCGGTGGCGGCGTTGTGATGCTTCGTCCGGCAACTCCCGGTACCGGTGTTATAGCCGGTGGCGGAGTTCGCGCGGTGCTTGAGGCTGTGGGCGTAAAGGACGTTCTCAGCAAATCTCTCGGCTCCAATAACGACATGGCGATGGTTAACGCCACATTGGCGGCTCTCTATCAGCTGCGCACATTGGAGACCATAAGCAAACTCAGAGGCAAATCTGCCCAATAGAGGAATTATAAAAATGAAATTGCATAATCTTTCAAATCCTGCAGGCGCGAAACACTCGCACAAGCGTTTGGGTTGCGGAGTAGGCAGCGGCCACGGCAAGACTTCCGGGCGCGGCCACAAGGGTATGAAGGCCAGAAGCGGCGGCGGAAATCGCCCCGGCTTTGAAGGTGGTCAGATGCCCTTGTATCGTAAACTTCCGCATCGCGGCTTCAACAACAAGCTGCGCGTGGAGTTTGCGGTGGTAAATGTCGGCTGTCTCGACGCTCTCAATGTGGATGAGGTCTCCCGTAAGGAGCTTGTGGAGGCGGGTCTTGTGCGCGCTTCCGACGCTTTGGTTAAGATTCTCGGTCAGGGCAAGCTTACCAAGAAGATAACCGTAAAGGCAGACAAGTTCTCAGAAAGCGCAATCAAGAAGATTGAAGCTGCGGGCGGCAAGGCCGTTTTGACAAGCGCCAAATAATCCATAAGGACAGGTAATGTTTTCCGCGTTTACAAATTGCTTTAAAATCCCGGAATTGCGTCAGCGCATAATGCTGACGCTCGGGTTGATTTTTATCGCTCGCGTGGGCGCGGGCATTCCCCTTCCGGGCGTAGACCCGGCTCCGCTCCAGGCGTATTACGCCTCTGCGAGCACTTCAGGCGGCGGTCTTATAGGCTTGTACAACATGTTTACAGGCGGCGCCATGATGCAGGGAGCTCTCTTTGCTTTGGGAATTATGCCATACATCAGTGCGTCAATCATATTGCAGCTGATGGGAGCGGTTGTTCCCAGTCTGGCAAGGCTAATGCAGGAAGGGGAAATAGGCAGGCAGAAAATAGCGCAGTATACACGCTATCTAACTATACTCATATCCGCCATTCAGGGTTCGCTTATGGTCTATGCTCTCGTGGCAAAGCCGGAGACTCTGTTTACGGGCTTTAACCAGGCTGAATATGGTAGTATAGTTCTGGCGTCTAATATTCCGTTTTTCTTTATTACGAGTGTAATTTTACTCGTCAGTGGTTCTGTGATACTCATGTGGCTGGGCGAACAAATCACCCAAAGAGGCATAGGCAACGGTATATCTATTCTCATAGCCGTTGGTATCATTGCCGACCTTCCCGGTGCATGTTCTCAGGCTTACACTATATTCTTCAACCATTCTATCGGCACTGAAGGCGCCGAGATGGGAACAACTCAGGCTCTTCTGATGTTCGGTTTGCTCATCTTGGTGACTGGCGCAATAATTGCGGTAATTCAGGCTGTCCGCAAGATTCCGGTTCAGTATGCTCGCAGGGTTGTGGGCAGAAAGATCATGGGCGGTCAGAGCTCGTATTTGCCTTTGAAGGTCAATTATGCGGGCGTTATGCCTATAATATTTGCAAGCGCAATAATATTGTTTCCTGAGCAGATTTTCGGATATTTCGGAAATACATGGCACAATATAACATATGCGGTGCTTATATTTGTGTTCAGCTATTTCTGGGTATCGATAATGTTCAAGCCCTTGCAGATTGCAGACGACTTGAAGCGCAACGGCGGATATATTCCAGGTGTTCGTCCTGGAGAGGCCACTGCGAAGTTCCTCGACTATGTTATGACGAGGTTAACTTTGGCAGGATCAATATTCCTCGTAGTAATAGCCCTGTTGCCGAGCATACTTATGGGGCAGTACAACATACCCCCGAAGATTGCGCATTTCTTTGGAGGCACAGGAGCGCTCATCGCGGTGGGTGTTGCCCTCGATACCATGAGGCAGGTTGAGACCTATCTTTTGCAGCGCCATTACGACGGCTTCCTCAAGAAGGGTAGAATACGCGGCCGTAGCGTTGGCGAGGCCCGCCAGGTACTCGATACAAAGCAGCTTAAGAATCTTTGGGCTTTGTGGACTCCGCTGATAATCATACTTGTTGTTGGTTTGTCGGCTTGGGTTGTCCGCAAGTGGGGCCTGATGTAAGAATCTTTTAAGGTTTCGGGCGCAATTGAAGGAATTTGTGCCCGAAACTTGAAAAGAGCAAAGAAATTTCCGCGCGGGAAGGTTTCCGCGTGGCGGGAAAAGGAATTCTTCCGTAAATTGAGTTCCGAAAGGTCGGGCGCGCCTTAGACAGCGTTCAAAGAAAAAATGTTCTTTAAAAATCCAAACTTAAAAAACGGCGCGACCGGCCATGATACCGATAAAATCAGATAGAGAATTGGTGTTCATGCGTCAGGCATGCGTGATCGCCGCCAACGTGCTCGA
>CALXQW010000026.1 GCA_944390805.1 uncultured Opitutales bacterium
CGGTGGCGCTCTTCCTGCTTGGCACAGGTGTGATTATAGACTTCTCTTTGGTGTTCCTTGTAGGTATTGTAGTTGGCACTTATTCCTCTATATTTATCGCAACTCCAATATTCTTCTGGTGGCACAAAGGCGCCAGAGAGAAGGCGGAAAGCCGCGAGGAAATCAAGCGCGACTGGATGGAAGAACCCCAGAAAAAGAAGGCTTAAATTTTTTGGATTCGGCCTTTTGCCGGGCAAAAGCAAAACAAAGAAGCCCCCATTCAAAGGGGGCTTCTTTTGTGTTAATTCTCTGAGCACAAAGGCTAAAAATGGCTCTTGGAATTTATCCATATATTTTTGGGATATTGTCTAACAGAGCTGTAATTAGGCGTAGATATAAAACGATATAACTACGTCAAATATTTATGGAGCCATCTAATTTATGCCATAATGTGGCCAAGTTTTTTCGCCTGTTCTGGTATGAGAAAATATCGGTGCGCAATGAGGGCGGAATTTATAAAGAAAATTTTTAACGCAAAGGGTAGGGGAAATATCTGAGTAGAGAACATCAAAACTTCTAAAAATAAGATAGTTTCTTACCTTGCAATTTTCAATACGTCCGAGAGTGCAAAATGCATAAGGTTTTTGCCAGAGAAACGCTCGTCTGCAAAGAGCTTTTCCAAGTCCATAATTTTTGTCGGGCGGACATTCTTTTGAGAGAACTCAGGTTCAAGTTCCCCGCCCTTAAAATAGATTACTCCGTTTTCAAGCGAACCTTTTTTGCCGCGTACGAGTTTTCTTGCCGCAAAGGAAAAAAACTGCGGAAGCGCGCATACGGAGCGCCCGAGTGCGTAGTCGAAATAGTCTTTCTGCTCCTCAAGCCTTGCATGCAAGGCGCTTGCATTTTTCAGCCCAAGAGATTTTACCATCTCAGCTACTGCGGCAATTTTTCTGCCCACGCCGTCAAACATGAAAATCTGAGCCTGCGGCCAAAGTATAGCCGCAACTATGCCCGGAAGCCCTCCTCCTGTTCCTACATCCGCTATGCGCGCGCCGCTTGCGGGGCTAAAGAACTCCCCAAGAGCGGCACAAAATGCAACATGCCTGTATTCAACATCCTCCATATCCTTGCGCGATATTAGGTTTACCTTTGCGTTTTGCTCGCGCAAAAGTTCGGCAAACTCAAGCAGCTTTTGGCGCTTTTGTCCGTCTATGCTTGGCAGCCTTGCAAAGGGGTCTTGTTCGGGCATGGGAAATATTAGAATAGCTCGTCAGGCTTAAAGAAGCGGGCAATTTCTATTTTGGCGTTTTCCTCGCTGTCGGAGGCATGCACTATATTTTCGCGCTGATTCAGCCCAAAATCTCCCCTAACGGTTCCAGCAGGCGCCTGGGCGCTGTTTGTGGGACCTATTATGTTGCGGACTCTCAATACTGCTTCGTCTCCCTCCAGAACCATAAGTATAACACTCCTGCGGCGCATAAAGTCCAAAAGCGGCGGATAGTAGGGCTTGCCCACTATGTGCGCGTAGTGTTCCTCCAGTATGGATTCATCCAGCTTGGCCATCTTGCAGGCAACTATGTCAAGTCCGGCGTTTTGAAACCTTTGTATCACCGTGCCGACAAGCTTCTTTTCCATGCAGTCGGGCTTTAGTATTATTAGAGTCCTTTGTGTCATATTTCTTTCAAGATTGTTTGGCGTTGTTCCAAAGTCAAGTTTTGCTTGTACAATTAAAGGCTCCTGCAAGGCGCGCGCTCTCTGTGGCGAACTTTAGATTTGCCAGCGCCTGATGCCTTTCCATGGCGGATTTATCGGGCATAGATTTGGGTGCTGTCTCAAATATGAAGTTGAAATATCCAGAAAGTTCTTTCTTTGCGGACTCGTCTAGTCTGCCGCAAAATAAAATAGTGCGTATTCCCGAATTAGACGCCCTTGCAAGTTTTGCCGCTTCAACAGGCAGTTTGCCCTGGAGGCTTTGATAGTCTGCCTTGCCCTCTGCGGTTATCATTATATCCGCGTCAGAGCATTTTCTTGCAAAATTTTGGGCTTCCAAAACAGCTGTCGCTCCGCTTTTAATGTCTGCCCCAAGCGCGCATACAAGCCCAAATGCAAATCCTCCAGCGGCTCCTGCGCCTTCAAAATTTGCAGGATTCAACGCGCAGGTTTTTCCGTACATATTCAGATACTTAGCGTAATGTCCGGGGCGTTTTGAAAGGAAGAATTTGCGCATTGTATCGGCATAGACTTCCATTCCAGATTCCAACTTTTTCTTATCGCTTTCTGATGCGCCCTTTTGGCCTGAAAAGAGCATAGCCGCGCCGTTTGGGCCAAGAAGCGGACATCTTACATCGCAGAGAAGCTCAAAGTCGGCAGAGAGTATATTTTCACTAACTTTATCTCGGCATACCGCACATACCTTTCCTAAGTTCTCAGCGCCGAACGATGTTATCTTTTTATTGTCCTTATCGAGAAAGGTAAATCCGAGAGCCGCAAGAGCTCCCATCGCTCCGTCATTTGTTGCAGATCCTCCGACACATATGCTTACCTTTCGTGCCCCTGCCTCTATAGCCGCCTTCATCTGCATGCCGGTGCCATATGTGCTCGCCTTCATTATATTGCGCTTGTCCCTGTCTATGAGGGTAAGCCCAGATGTCTTTGCAAGTTCTATTAATGCGCGGCCCGGAGCAGATGCGTATGGGGCGCGTATGCTATTTCCCATGGAGTTGCGCGCAGAAGAAAATTTCTCCTCCATGCAAAGAATGTCTTTTAGGGCTTCAAGAGCTCCTTCTCCGCCGTCGGTAACGGATATTTTCTCGAATTGCAAAGCTGTATCTTTTAGGTTTTCAGCTATGCAAGCTTCAAGCGCGCATGAAATTTCTGTAGACGAAAGCGAACCTTTAAAAGAATCCGGCGCAATGACTATCTTCATAAAATCGCCTTACGTATTTTCCCATGCGGCAAAGTATATTCAAGCGCTGGCGCCTTTTAGATTCAAGAAATCCCGAGTTAGACTCCGAACTGTTTCGGCGCTGTCGGGCTTTACAAGTACGTCGGATACAACAACTATGCGCTCCGCGCCGGCCTTTGCCACGCTTTCAAGCGTATTTGAATTTATTCCCCCTATTGCAAACCATGGCAGTTTTGGCTTCATTAAGGAAACTTTCTCAACGAGGCTAAGACCCACGGGCTTGCGTCCGGGTTTTGTCTGCGTGGCAAATACCGGGCCTACGGCAAAATAGTCGAGAACATCTGCCATGGCGTCGGCGCTTTGCGCTTCAATAAGGGAGTGGGTGGAAAGTCCCAATGCTTTGTCGTATCCAAGCTGCATGCGCGCCTTGTAGGGGGGGATATCGTCTTGGCCTATGTGCAGGCCTATATTTGGGCCGTCGAGCGATGCGGCAAGCTCAAGGTCGTCATTTATCACAAATATCGGGGCATTTTTCGCCCTAAACATAGGCAGTAGTGAAAGGGCAATCTGGCGTCTCTGGCAGGAGGTTTCCTTCTTTGCGCGCAACTGCACAATCTTTGCGCCGCCTTCTATCAGCTGCCTGCATTTATCGGCGAGCCTTTCCCGCGGCACATATCCTGTATCCAGAATTGCGTAAAATGGAGCTTGCCTAAATTTTTCCGAAAACCTTGGAAATTTCTCCATATTACTTTTTGTCCTCAACCTGGTATTCGTCTATATTCACCGCAGGTTCCTGGCGCATGGAGGCCGCGTTGCCTGCGCCCGATTCTATTCTTCTGTACATCGGCTTATGTATAAGCCCCCTAAATTCAAGAATCTTAACATTCACCCCGCCGAGCTTCTCAACCCCCAGATGTTCCCTGAAGGCAATCGTAAGAGAGTTTTGCAGCTTGTATGAAATTTCGGCAAGGCTCTGGCCAGCTTCAAGCACAAGAGATACGTCAACGCACAGCCGCCCTCTGCGAGAGTAAATTTTTACATCCGGCTTATTCATTGCGCCTATCCCATAACAGACACTTTCCGCAAGGGAGTTCATCGCCGCTCTTGTAACTTCAACTTTTCCTATTCCGCTCTTGAAGAGCCTTACAGGCGCAAAGCGCAAGTATAGCCTTCTTGCCAGCCATAGTAGAAGTATTATTACTACTATTCCCGCAAATATCTCAAAGGCGTGCGGCTGAGAAAGCAGAATTTTGAAGAACTTTATAGTCTCTACGGAAAAGTCATAACAGGCGTTGAGAAAATCTGAGACCATGTGTGCTGCGCGTTCCGCTCCGCTTAGAGTAGAAGGATCCACCGCTGCTGCCGCATCCGGAGCATTCAAGCTTGCATCTGCCATAGGCTGTGCTGTTGTGGAGATTGTTTCTGCTATATTCTGGCTTGCTGCGGGTTCGGCAGCCTGTACAGCTTGCGCCGCCTGTGCCGTGCCTTGTGCTGCAGCATCGGCCCCAGCCC
Source organism: uncultured Opitutales bacterium (assembly GCA_944390805.1). Classification (GTDB taxonomy): domain Bacteria; phylum Verrucomicrobiota; class Verrucomicrobiia; order Opitutales; family Intestinicryptomonadaceae; genus CALXQW01. Next base: position 4,397 of record CALXQW010000026.1, read on the forward strand.
CGCCGGTTTGGATATTAGAAAGCTGCTCGGCAGCCTGACGCGCCGTTTCTGCAGCTTCTTGAACAGTGTTTTTTGCGGCTTCGTCGGCTGCTGCTGTTTGCGCTGCTTGCGCAGCGCCTGTCGTACTGGCTATATCTGCGCTTTTTGCGGTAGATTCTGCAATATTTGCGCTATTTTGACTTACGGCGGCATCTACGCTTTGCGAGAGCTCTTTTGCCGCCTCTTTAAGTGAATCTGCTCCAGTCTGAACTGCGGATTCTGCCTGCGGCTGTGCCGCGGCTGCCGCCGACTGGCCTACATTGGCCGCAGCTGCTGTGCTATCTAAAGTTTGAGCGTTCTGCGCTGTTTGAGCAGCGCTATTTGCCGCCTGCGCAATTTCTTGAGAAGTGTTTTGCTCTTCGCCGTTCATGGGTATCTTTGCTTGTGTGCTGCTATTAAAATTTTCGTTAAATTGTTTTTCAAGATTAATGTTCGTGAGAAAGCTCATCGGGCCAGGGACGGGTGTGCCCATCGGCAGGAGTTTTCCTGCATGCGTCTATGAATATACTATTGCCAATTTTTACAATGTCCCTTGAAGGATCCACATTGTTAAAGACCTTCCAGAGCATTTTTGAAGAGTCTGTTATATCTATATTATCGTCGAACAGTACGGTAAATTTACGCGGTGAAAATTCCGCTTCGGATATGGCTCGTATTATATCTTTGCCCGCACGTGAACGCCTTTCTATGCTCAGGAGCAAAAACGCTCCTTCAGCGCGCATATTTACAATTCCTCCAAGTGCGGATTTCAAAGAGTCCATCTCCTTTTCCTCCAGAGGGCCAAGTTTTAAAGTATCGGCGTTTTTGCGTGGAGCCTCTCCGGCTATTGGGCGCGTTAAATCTACGCCTATCTTGGCCCCTGCAAGGGGAGTGGGGGCGGAATGGTCGAGCACGTCGAGTATACCCCTCGTTATAAGAGTATCTCTTTCAAAATCGAAATTCTTTGCAAGGAGCCCGGCTACGGCGCTTAAGTCCGACGGGTCAACATCGTCGTCAACAACGGCTATGCTCTTGCAAAAGCTCATCTGCCCTTGTCCCCATAGGCCGCTAATCAGTTTGCGGGCATGCTCGGGGTACTCCTTCTTTATGGATACTATCGCCGAATTGTGGAACACGCCTTCCCAGGGCATAAAGTAGTCTTTTATCTCTGGAAATACACTTTGCAAAAGGGGAAGAAATATGCGCTCTGTCGCCTTTGCAAGATAGCAGTCTTCCATCGGCGGAGGCCCGACAAGAGTGGCGCAATAAACTGGAGCAAACTTCCGAGTTATAGCAGTTAGATGGAATACGGGGTAGTAATCCGCAAGGGAGTAATAGCCCGTATGGTCGCCAAAAGGACCTTCCATGCGCAGTTCATCTGGGTCTACATAGCCCTCCAAGACAAATTCTGCGTCTGCTGGAACTTCCAAATCTACAGTTTTGCACTTTACCGTTCTTACGCCCTCCTTTGCAAAAAACCCCGCAAGGAGAAGCTCGTCTATTCCGCGCGGCAGCGGAGCCGTTGCCGCGTATATTACCGGGGCCGACGCCCCTATCGCGACCGCCACAGGCATGCGCTTCTTTGCCGATTTGTACTCGTGAAAGTAATGCGCGCCGTCCTTATGTATATGCCAGTGCATACCCGTAGTGTTTTTGTCGTAGATTTGCAGCCTGTACATACCCAGATTCTGGGGGCCGCCATTTAGCGGTTTTGTGAATACAAGAGGCAATGTGACAAATCTGCCGGCGTCCTTAGGCCAGCATTTTAAAACGGGAAGATTTGTAAGGTCGATGTCGTCTCCAGTTTCTACAACCTCTTGGCAAGGCGCGGTTTTGCCGGAGAATTTTCTTGGACCTATCTTTGCAAGCGGAGCAAGCTTTCTTGCCAGGTGGAAAAATTCCGAAAACGACTTTGGCGCCGACAGCTTTGTAAGGGCCCTGATGCTCTCTTCCGCCTCCGCAAGACTCCCCACACCGAGCGCCTTTGAAATTCTCGAAAAACTCCCGAAGAGATTTGTAGCCACGGGGAATGGAGACCCCTTTACATTTTCGAAGAACAGAGCCTTCCCGCCGCCGGCGCTCTTTGATTGTTCGTCGGTTATGCGGCTTATTTCAAGCTCTGGGTCCACCGTATCTCTAATGCGAATAAGTTCTCCGGATTCCTCAAGAACTTTAATGAACTTTTGAATGCCGCATATTTTCTCTTTGCTCATAATCCCCATTCCTTGACTAAATTCTGCTCTATGCCCGCGGCCGACAATATTCTTGCTACAACAAAGTCTATAAGATCCTGCGCAGTCGGGTTTTTCGTATGGTAAAACGCCGGGGACGGAGGCAATATGACCGCCCCGCACTGGGCAAGATACGCCATATTCCTCAGGTGCGACGGCGCAAGCGGAGTTTCTCTCGGAACCAAAACCAAACGCCTCTTCATGCGCAGAGCCGTTTCTGCGGCTCGCAGAAACACATTGTCTGCAATTCCGTTTGCAAGTTTGCCGACGGAACTTACGGAGCATGGCGCAATTATTGCCGCGTCAAAACTGAAAGATCCGCTTGCCTGCGGGGCGGAGAAGTTGGAATTGTCGAAATGCTTGAAGTTTGCAAGATTCTCCTCTGGAAGGCCCGCGCGAGCCTTTAGGAGTTCCTCAAGGCTTGCGCAACCAAGCTCTGATTCCATAACGCTTTTTGCCGCCGCGCTTGCCGAACAATAAAGTTCCGCGCCCGTTGCCAATATATGTCTTGCCGTCTCAAACGCATATACCGCGCCCGACGCCCCGCTTACGCCCAACACATAACGTTTTATCTTTTGCATCTCAGAATGTAATATTTATTATATTCAAAGCAAGAACCTCGAAAGACACAAGTACATTCATTTTAAAGAACACAAGTTCCGTCTTGGCGACTCCGCCCTTTGCGTACACGCAAAGCCCCGTTATATAGATGAAAGCCGCAATGAACGCGGCCGCGTAGAGGCTTGCTCCGCCGAAGTATGCCGCACATGCAAATAGGCACAGCGTGGACGCCGCAAAAGACGCGGCTGCAAAGAGCCTTGTTTTCTTTTTGCCGAATCTTGCCGGCACGGAGTGCAAGGAATTTTCCCTGTCGAACTGTTCGTCCTGAATAGCGTAGAGCAAATCGAAACCGCAGATTTGGAACAGGGCCGCCGCCGATAGAAATATTATCCCCCAAGACAAATTTCCGCATACGGCTATCCACGCGCCCAGCGGAGACATAGCAATAGCCGCTCCAAGCACCAGATGCGCCGCCGATGTAAACCGCTTTGTGTATGAGTAGAAGAACAACCACGCTAGCGCCGGAAAAGAGAGCAAAAAACAGAGAAAGTTAAGCATGGCTGCCGCAAGCACAAATACCGCGCAGGATATTCCAACAAAGAGCGCCGCATCTTTTCTAGATATTTTTCCTGCGCATATGGGGCGGTTTTTTGTGCGAGGGTTTTTTGCGTCGAATTTTTCGTCTGCAATGCGGTTAAAACCCATAGCTGCCGAGCGCGCCGCAGTAAAAGCCAAAACCACCCACAATATGTCGTATATGTCAAATTGCGCGCCTCTGCCGTATGCCAGGCAGAGCGCCGACATTGCAAAAGGTAGCGCAAAGAGCGTATGGGCAATCTTGACCATATCCGCGTAGTCGGCGGCCTTTTTGAGTAAACTTGTCATATTTTTATTTTTTCAGATGCTGATAGTTTTTTTCGTTCGGCGAGCGGGCGCAATCTAATTTTATCGGAAATGTTGACAAGCGGGGGGCATAGTGCCATCTAATTGGCGATGCTAAGTAAGCTGAAAGAATCGGGTTTTGAAAGGGTGTCCTTCCAGGAGGCGGAGGATTTAGCCCGTTCGACGGATATTATAGGCCTTGGAGCCAAGGCCGACAAAATGCGCAGGGCCTTGCACGGTACAAAGACCCACTACGCTGTAAATGCGGCGCTGACATATTCAAACACATGCGAGGCTCTCTGCCCTATATGTTCGTTTGCGCGCCGGGAGAAAGATCCGGAGGCGTATGTGCTGACTCCGCAAGATGCCTACGAGCGCGCCAAAAGATTTGTAGATGCCGGCGCGGACGAGGTCCACATAATAGGTGGAATGTACTCAAAGCTTCCTTTTGAATATTATGTAGATTTTATAAAGAATGTGCGGAAGGCCGGCCAGAAGCTTACGATAGTTGCGTTTACGGTTTCTGAGTGCGTGCTTATGTCGAGGGTTTCCGGCAAGCCGCCGGAGGAGGTAATAAAGATTTTAATGGAGGCCGGGGTAGACGCTCTTCCGGGAGGCGGTGCGGAGATATTCGACAATTCCGTACGCAAAAAGATTTCCCCCAACAAGCTTAGCGCCGAGGAATGGCTTGATGCAATGCGTACCGCGCACAAATGCGGTTTAAAGACAAATGCCACCATGCTCTTTGGGCATATAGAAAGCCCTGAGCATGTTGTAGACCATCTTATGCGCCTGCGTGCCCTGCAGGACGAAACCGGCGGATTCAAGGCTTTTGTACCACTTCCTTTCCGCAAGGGCAAAAGTTCTATAAATGCAAATTCGTCGGGGGTGTACGCTCTTAAAATCTGTGCTCTGGCTAGGATAATTTTGGACAATTTTGAGCATATACGCACGCCAGCCTCTCATTATGCCGACAGGTTTGAGGAGCTTATGCTATATTTTGGATCCGACGATTTGGGCGGAACTTATTGGAGCGAGGAAGTCGCCGTGAGTGCGGGCGCAAAGAAGGTGTTGCGCACGGAGGACAATCTGCGTCAAACAATAACTCGCGCCGGATTTGAGCCGGTTAGGACAAATTCAAATTATGACTTATAATATAGGCAGGGTTTCATATGTGAACAGCTATCCGCTGTTTTTGTCGGACTTTCCGTTCGACTGCAACATAGTGCGCAACTATCCCGCCGCGCTCAACGAGGCCTGCGCCCGCGGAGAGCTTGACGTCTCCTTAATATCGCTTTGGAGTTACGGGCGCATAAAAGACACATACAAAATACTGCCTAATTTTTGCATAGCCGGCGATGGCGACGTAAAGAGCGTTATACTATCCTCAAAGTATCCCATAGACTCATTGGGAGGCAAGAAGATCTTTCTTACGCCCGAGTCCAAATCGTCAGTTAGCGCCTTCAGGGCCATGTGTCTGGAGAAGTACGGGTTTGATCCATACTCAAACCGCTCAGATTCTCCCGAGGGCGTCGATGCCGTATTTCTTATAGGAGACGCCGCGCTTTGTTTTGATTCAAGCGATTTTAATTACAGGTACGACTTTGGCGCACTATGGAAAAAGGTTATGACCTTTCCCATGGTTTACGCTGTGGTTGTTGTTAAGAATGAATTGTTCGACGTTTTGAAAGACGGCCTTTGCGAAGGTTTTTGCCGTTCGCTTGAGATTTTTGCAAAAGATCCTGCTCTTTACAGCCGGAATTGCGCTGCGGAGTTTGCCGCCTCTTCCGGAGGAAAACTGAGATGTCTTTCTGCTGAGGAGCTTTTGGATTACTATAATGTGCTTGTGTACAGGCTTGGAGACGCCGACTTCAAAAAAAATCTTCTTTTAGCGAGGAAACATGGAGCTTTTTGAAAAGATAAAAAACGGTGGCAGGATATCGGTTTCCGAGGCGCTAGAGATATGGAGCGGGGGCTTTTACGAGCTTGCCCGGTGCGCGCGGGCGCGGTCTGAGAGCTTGGGCTTGGGAGACGGCGTAGGCTACATAGTAAACCGCATGATAAACTATTCCAACATATGCCGCGCCAGATGCAAATTTTGCGCATATCACGCTAAGGCCGGAGTGATAGACGCCTTCAGGCTGTCGGACGACGAGATACTCAAGATAGTTGAAGACAGTGTTTCCTGCGGCGCCGTTCAGATAATGTTGCAAGGTGGGCTCCACCCTGATTTTAACTTGGAATGGGCATGTTCTATATTAAGGAAGATATCTTCTGCATATCCTAAACTTGCCCTACATGCGTTTTCGCCGTCGGAAGTTGTGTGCTTTGCCGACGGTGCGGGGGTGTCTGTTAAAGAGGCTTTAAAGAGGCTGAAAGATTCGGGGCTTACATCTTTGCCGGGAGCGGCAGATTTGCTCGTGGAGGATATAAGGAAAAAGTACTGCCCGTCAAAATGTTCAATAGCCCGCTGGAGAGAGGTTATGGTATCTCTTGCGTCTTTGGGGATGCGCTCTAGCGCCACTATGACATTTGGCATGGGTGAGACTCTCGCGCAGAGAATGGAGCATTTGGAGTTTGTGAGGTCTGTACAGGACGAATGCGGCGTGTTCGACGCATTCATAGCCTGGCCGCTTGCGCCTGAGAATACGGAGCTTAAGGATATTCCTCGCCTTGGGGCGGCGGAATTTCTAATGACGCTTGCCCTTTCGAGGGTATTTTTGGACAACATAAGAAATGTGCAGTCGGGCTGGCTTACGGAGGGCTTGGATATAGCCCAGCTGGCTCTTAATATGGGCGCAAACGACGTTGGCGGAGTTCTTATGGACGAGATGGTTGTTCGTGCTGCTGGTATAGACAATAAGACTGGTTCCGCCGGAATGGAGGATTGCATACGCCGCGCGGGTAAAGTTCCATTTAGGCGCGATAATTTTTACAGGAGGATATCATGACGCACACATCTGGCTCTAAAATTCCCTTTGCCATAACGCCGTGTCCAAACGATGTTTTCTCCTACTGTTATTGGATGCAGGAAAACGACGCTTCTCGGGGCGAGCCTAGCGCATTTGAATTTTCCTTCGACGACATAGAAACGCTGAATTTGCGCGCTAAAGAATCTTTTAGTCCCATAACAAAGCTATCTTTTGCCTCATACCTTAAAAATTCGGGCAATTACGCACTGTTAGACGCTGGTGCCGCGCTTGGTGTGGGTACGGGGCCCGTGCTTGTAGGCAGGCTTGCCAAGGATGAAGTTTTATCTCGGGCTTCTGATGACGAAAACTTTGAGATACTTGTTCCCGGTTTAGACACAACAGCAGCCTTGCTTTTAAAATTCTGGCTTGGCGGAAGAAAAGTGAGGCTTAAGCCGATGTATTTTAGGGATATACTTCCCGCGATATCCGCCCATGAGGCCGACTGCGGGGTACTTATACACGAGGGGCGCTTTGTATTTAAAGATTCGGGGCTTAACCTGATAGAAGACCTTGGCGGCTTTTGGACCGATAAGACATCCCTGCCGGTGCCACTGGGGTGCATATGCCTGCGCAAGGACCTGATTGAGAGAAAAGCGCAGATAGAGGAACTTATACGCAAAGGCCTGGATTATGCCTTCAGCCATGAGTCTGAAGTTTTGCCTGTGGTGGCGTCATATGCGCAATATCTTGCGCCCGATGTATTGAAGAAGCACATATATGCGTTTGTGAACAAATATTCCTTCGACATATCGGATATATCCGCTTCTTTAATAGGCAATCTTAAGAGATGTTCCGATGAATAACAGGGGGGCAAAGGCATTTTTATTCGCCACGGAGCTTGAGGCGCGCAGCGCCATAAATGCATTCGGGTTTAAGCTATTGCGCGAGAGGCCGTTTAAGGTATTTGAAGACGACAAGGGTAATTTGCTTTTTATTTCCCGCGTGGGAATATTGAATGCTGCCGACTGTATGTGGTATGCTGCGAGAGACTGCGGGGTTTCTTCGGTATGTAATATAGGCGCATGCGGAGCGTTGAAGTCCGGTTTTGAAATTGGTGATTTTGTGCGGATAACAAGGTGCATTTTCAATTTCAAATATTCGCGCAAGGTATATTCGCCTTCATTGAGTTGCGGAGGAAAATTAGACTCGTTGAAGGGTGCGTCTCTCATTACGTCGGTAAACCCCGTTGTGCTGAAGAGCGAGCGCGAGAGATTATCTGGCTATGCAGATGTTGTAGACATGGAATTTTACGCAATATGCAAGGCTGCCGAGTTAAACGGAATAGAGGTCAGCGCCATAAAATACGTCAGCGACTTCTCCGAAAATTGCAACATAGAAAAGAACATACAAAAGCTTGAATGCAAGCTTTTGGAATATGGGGAGATATTCTAAAGTGGCATTCTGCTCAAAGACAGGCCGTAGGGCCGCAATGCTATGCGGGGCGTTGATAGCCGCGCTAGTGGTGGTTGTATCCTACGCGCTCTTTGGCGGGGAGATGGCTGTTTTAAGCGACTGCGCGCGCAGGTTTTGCGGCGAAATATCCGAATATTTAAATCTTGTTCCGGTTTGGGCCTATACGCTAGCCATATTTATTTTGCCCATATTTTTCTTTCCAGTGAGCCTTATTTTTATGATAGCCGGCAACAAGGCCGCCTGCGGGGAATGTTCATTTTGGGAGGTTTACGCATTTTGTGCGCTGGGGCTTACTTTAAATGTGCTTTTCACCTATTTTTTAGCGGCATTTTTTGGCTCTTTTGCGGAGAAGCTTTTGGCAAAAAGGGGAGTGTCTGTTCCCAAAGTCCGTTCGGACGACGAGTGCGAGGTCATCCTTCTTATACGCATGATACCAGGAAACCCTCTTATAATACAAAACTACATACTTGGGCTTGCCCGCGTAAATTATTTAAAGTACGTTCTTATATCGGTTCCCTTTCAGCTTATAACGCTTGCCGCCTACATGTATTTTGGCGAGAGTGTCTTTGAGGGAGATTTTGCCGGAATATCCATGGCTGTAAGCCTGATAGTAATTCTTGCGCTCATAGCGCGCATAGTTTCAAAGCGTTGTTCGCGCAGGGTTGGAAATGTCTGATTTTCTTGAAAGAAGCGATGAAATCTTGAGCGTGTCGGAGTTTTCGAGGCGCTTTAAGACTCTTGTAAAAACCGCCGTGCCCGAATTTTGGATACGCGGCGAGGTATCTGGTACAAAGACTTACTCGAGCGGGCATACATATTTCACCCTCAAGGACGAGGGCGCAACGCTGTCTGCTGTTTTGTTCAAAGGCTACGCACGCGGAATGTCGGTTAAGATTTCCGATGGCGCGCGCGTTTTGCTCTATGGAGAGGTAGGCATTTACGAGACTCGCGGAACTTACCAGTTTATCGTCAAGGCCGCTCTCGACGACGGCGCCGGAGAACTTGCGCGGCGCTTTGAGGCCCTGAAGAGGAAGCTTGAGTCTGAAGGCTTGTTCGATCCTCTGCGCAAGCGCGCCATACCTCGTTTCCCAAAGCGCATAGCGGTTATAACAAGCCCTTCAGGAGCCGCCATACGAGATTTTGTAAGCATATTGCGCAGACGCATGTGGTTTGGAGAGATTCTGATATTTCCGTGCCGCGTGCAGGGGGCTGAGGCCGCCGGAGAGATAGTATCCGCTCTGCGTAGCGCGCAGGAGACGGAAGGTATAGATCTTGTAGTGGTGATGCGTGGCGGCGGTAGCCTTGAGGATCTTTGGCCGTTTAACGAAGAAATTGTTGCCCGCGCCGTGGCAGGTTGCAGCATTCCTGTAATTTCAGCCGTAGGGCACGAGATAGATTTTTCCCTTTCCGATTTTGCCGCAGACTTAAGGGCTGAAACTCCAAGCGCTGCTGCAGAGCTTGTATCCAGCGGATTTCTAAACATTGTAGACCGCCTGCGGGAAACTGGCGAAGAGATATTTTCCATCTGCGAAACTTCCCTTGCCGATTACGCTCAAAGGCTTGAAAATATAGGGCGTCTTCTGCGTTTGAATTCTCCGGCTGGGAAGGTTGAAAATTACTGTATAAGGCTCGACGAGCTGTACTCGCGCCTGCTCATAATAGGGGAGGGTGCTGTCTCTAAAAACAGAGAGGTTCTTGCGGCGCTTTCTGCGCGATTTGGAGCGTTGCGGCCGTCGGAGAGAATTTCCGATATGGCAGAACGCTTAAATCTGATAGAGAGGAATCTGAAGTCTCTTAGTTTTGAGTCTGCTCTCGGCAGAGGATTTGCCGCAGTGCTTGGGGCTAACGGAAAATTTAAAAGCTCCGCGCGCGATTTCTTGCCCGGGGAAAATATCAAGATACGCTTTTCTGACGGGGACGTTGATGCTACAACGCATTGATGCTTATCTCCAAGTCTTTTTCCACTCTCTACAAATAAAAGGGTGCCTGACTGGTTGTTATCATGCGTTTTTTTATGAGTGGTTTCTCGTATGCAAGGTGGTTTTGTTACTTTCTAGTATTTTGCGTAGCGCGTTTAGTATTTATTCAAAAAACTCTTAATTGCATAAAAAATGCGCGCGCAATATAGAACTATTGCACGCGCATTAAAAAGAAACCATTAATGCTGCCTTATGAGGGCTGCTCTATTGGAGCCGATGGCGGCATATCCGGATTAGGGGTGTCTGCGCTTTTTGCATTCTCAGGAGAAACATCTGAAGAAACCTCTTTTTTAGGAGAGTTATTGCTCTCTATTGGGCTTTTTATCTCGCCAAACTCTATTATTTCATGCAGATGCTTGCCGTCTATGGTCTCGTACTTTAGCAGGGCATCGGCAATCTTTTCAAGGGTTTGCATGTTCTCGGAAAGCAAAGTGCGCGCGCGGTCGAGCTGGCCGTCCATAATCTTTGATATTTCAGAATCTATCGCCTGGGCGGTCTTCTCGCTGAAATGTTCCTCGCGGGCTATGTCTCTGCCAAGAAATATATGGTCGGTATTCTCGCCTAGAGCAACAGGGCCAAGCGCACTCATGCCCCAGTCGCAAACCATCTTTCTGGCTATCTTCGTGGCAGATTTTATGTCTCCGGAAGCCCCTGTTGAGACGTCCTTAAATACAAGCTCCTCGGCTACGCGTCCGCCTAGCGCCATGCAAATCTGGTTCAGAAGGGAACTCTTTTTTTGCATATGCACATCTTTTACGGGCATGAACATTGTAGAACCCATGCTTTGCCCTCTTGGAATTATCGTCACCTTGTGCACGGGCATGTCCTTTTCACCTATCAGAACCTGAAGCAGAGCGTGCCCGGCTTCGTGAAAGGCTGTCAGGCGCTTCTCGTCGGCGTCCATAAGAGTTTTGCGCTCGCGGCCAAAAAAGATTTTGTCGCGCGCTTCATCTATGTCGGCGTTGTCAACTATCTTCTTGTTGTGCCTGGCGGCAATTATTGCGCTTTCATTCAGCAGGTTTGCAAGCTCGGCACCCGAACAACCCGGCGTAACCCGCGCTATATTCTTTAAATTTACATCCTTTGAGAGATTTATCTTCGCCGCATGAACCTTGAGTATCTCCTCCCTGCCTACAACATCAGGCAGATCTATCACAACGCGCCTGTCGAATCTTCCTGGACGCAGCAGGGCTTGGTCGAGTATGTCGGGCCTGTTTGTTGCGGCTATCACTATGATACCCTCGTGTCCGTCAAATCCGTCCATCTCGACAAGCAGCGAGTTTAACGTCTGCTCCCTCTCGTCGTGCCCGCCGCCCATGCCGGCCCCGCGCTGACGCCCAACGGCGTCTATCTCGTCTATAAATATAAGGCATGGCGCTGCCTTCTTAGCCTGGTCGAACATGTCCCTTACGCGCGCGGCTCCAACACCGACAAACAGTTCAACAAAGTCTGATCCGCTAATGGAAAAGAACGGCACATTTGCCTCGCCGGCTATCGCACGGGCCATTAGCGTCTTGCCTGTTCCAGGAGGCCCCACCATGAGTATGCCCTTTGGTATCTTTGCGCCTATATCGTTAAAGCGCTTGGGGTTTTTCAAGAATTCTACAATTTCTGCTACCTCCTCTTTGGATTCGTCGCAGCCGGCAACATCGTCGAAACTTACCCTGTCTTTGTCGGGCGTAAGAAGTTTTGCCTTGCTCTTGCCAAAAGCCATGCCGTTTCTGCCAGCGGCCTTCATCTGGCGGGCTATGAGAAAATACGCTATGCCAAATAGGAGCAAAAACGGAAATACCCCAGAGAAAAATCCCGACCAAAATGTACTTGCGGGCATCTGCTTTACCGTCCACGGAACTTTCTCGTTGGTGAGCATAGTGTAGACGGAATCCGTAAGGCGCCCTTCATAGGTGAAATCCAGCGTGCGCTTGGTATCTGGCGGAGCGTCCGGCAGGGCAAACTTTGGGTTTTCTATCTTGCCTTCAACTAAATACCAGTCTTTGCCGCCTTCGGGAATGTTCTTTATGTTAAGTTCCAGAATGTTCTCCTGCTTTGCGGCATTTACAAGCTGCTTTACGTCGAAGGTCTGCTTTGTTGCCGAGTTCCCGCCGGAGATGGATACCAGCAGCATTATTGCCAATATTATCGTAGTCCAGACCAAGAGCGTCTTCATCTGGGATCTGTCCGGAGATGTGAAATTTGGTTTCTTAAACTTGTTTGGCTTTTCTTCCATATTTAAAATTTAAAAATAAAAACGTAGCCTCATTAGAGGCGGTAGGTCAATACTATTGCGTCCCGCATGTCAGGCTTAAGCGCCGCCGACTTCGCGGGTGGCAGACAGGGTATCCAAATCGGATTTCCCCCTCTATCTATGACAATCGGCAGCTGCTTTCGTTTCAAAATATCTATTTTTGCATTAGATAGCATTTTGAAAACATTTTTCTTGGAGGTGGAGGCAATAGGCACATATTCGTCTTTCCCGTCTATGTTTCTTGCTCTCAATGAATTTACGTCTATTGCCTGCGAGCTTATAAATACCCCTTTGGAATCGTCATTTTGCCCGCTTAGAATGGCTGATATTTCCGTGTCGGAAAGAGTTTTTTTCTCCACACATATACAGGTTCCGTCGGGCAGAAAGTTCTCTCCGGGCTTAAGTGCAATGTCGAACGGTTTAGCCGCACCGTCTGATATGCTCAACTGCCCGAGCCTTGCGCAGTATGTCAGGAAATTTTTACCTAACGACACTTTGGAATTTTTCCCGCAGCATATATTTTCTACCGTAATATCCACGTCCGCCGCGCGCGACGGCGGCTTTTGTGCCGACTTTCTAAAAAGTTCGTATATCGCCCTCCTTGCAAGCGCCGGATGTTTCTTTAAAGTGTCCGATAGCAATATTGAATTTTTCCCGTGCGCCGGCATAGACGCAAGCTCCCCGAGAGTTATTTCCTCCAAGGCCGCATTATCTTCCTCCAAAAGCGCCCTGCTGCGTGCGGCTCCATTTTGAAAGCTTCTATCCTCAAGGCTCTCAATGGCCGGCATGACGATATTTCTTACCTTGTTGCGAAGCGCAATATTTTGGGCGTTCGTCTCATCGAACCTCCACTCTTGCGAAATCGCCCTTAAGGAGTCTTCTATCTCTTTCTTTGAAAGATTTAAAAGCGGCCTCAAGAAAAGAATGCCCTCTCTCTTTGAAATAGGTCTCGGCGCGCAGAGACCTCCGGAACCGCTTCCTCTCATTAGGCGCATAATGATGTTTTCGGCAACGTCTCCCTTGTGGTGTCCCTGAACTATGGCCGACAACCCAAGCTCTTTTGCCGCGGAAAAGAAAAACTCCATTCGCTTTTGCCTCAAGGCGTCCTCCGTTGGGCTTGTCGGTTTTTGCCCCATCGATTCCGCAATTATTTTCACGCCAAGCCTGCCGGCAAGATTCCTGACAAAAGCCTCGTCTATTTCTGTATTTGGCCTTGTCTTGTGGTTGAAATGCAAGATTGTTATGGAGCCCTTGTCATTAGGAAAAGCCTCAAGCAAAAGCAACAGCGCCAATACGGAATCAGCCCCTCCCGAACATGCCGCACCTATGCGTCCGCCGCGCCCAAATATGTCTTTTAGGGCTTTTAATACCTTTGGGTGCATGGGGGGCAATCTGCCGCTGCAGGAATTTTTCATGCTCTATTTTTCCTGTGGGCGTTTTTGTAATTGCGCGCCAGAATACGTTTTTCTGCGGCGTAAATGCGCAGTATGTGTTCTTGCGTCATGGAGATACTCTGCGACGTTGCTATGGCTATTCCGCTTCTCATGTAAAATGGTGTGCGTTTTTTCAGCAATTCAGAGATTTTCTCCGCCGGGTTAGGGCAGTTAAGAAGCGGTCTCGACGGGTTTGCCGAGGCGCGCTTTAAAATTTCCGATTCCTTTGAAAATAGCACAACGCTTATCCCTTTAGAGCGCACAAGTTCCGGCATTCCCTCAAAACAGCAAAGCCCACCTCCGCAGGATACAACACAGCCGCTCGAAGGATGCCCCTCCGATATAAACTGCCGCTCGAGCTCCCTAAAGCGTGCCTCTCCGAACTTCTCAAAAATCTCCCTTACCTTCATGTTTTGAGATTTCTCTATTGCGGAGTCCGAATCTATAAACCTGTATCCAAGCTTTCTTGCAAGTCTCGGACCGAGGGTTGATTTCCCCGTGGCCATAAATCCGAGCAGATACAAATTTGGACGCGCCACTTCCGGCGGAAGCGGCAATGTGTCATCATCCGCCTGTGCACTCGTCCTTTTCTTTGTATGCTGCATATGTTTGTTATTGACGCCGGAAATAGTCGTTCGGTTCAAGGGAATCCGCAAAATAAGACAAAATCATGTCCGCACCGGCGCGTTTTATGGATATTAAAGATTCGTACTTTGCCTTTTCAAAGTCGAGCCAGCCGAGTTTTGCCGCCGCGCATATCATTGAGTATTCTCCCGACACCTGGTATGCGGCTATTGGCAGATTTGTAAGAGGCCTTAGAGAGGCTATTATGTCCAGATAAAAGCCGGCGGGTTTAACCATAAGCACATCGGCGCCTTCGTCCTCGTCTATTAGGGCCTCCTTGATGGCCTCCCTTGAGTTTGCACAGTTTACCTGGTAAGAGCGCTTGTCGAGGGTGGGAGTTCCCGCAGATTTGCTCGACCCTACCGCATCGCGGAAGGGCGAATAAAAGCACGACGCATATTTTGCCGAATATCCCATTATAGCTGTCTTCGTAAAGCCGCACTCGTCTAGAGCCTCCCTTATTGCGCTTGTGCGGCCGTCCATAGCCGCGCTCGGAGCTACAAAATCAGCCCCAGCTGCCGCCGCGCCCAGCGCCATTCCGCAGAGAACTTCCACGGTTTCATCATTTAAAATTTCTTTGCCGGATTTATCCAAAAGACCGTCGTGCCCATGGGTTGTGTAGGGGTCTAAGGCTATGTCGGCTATCACGGTCATATCGGGAAAGCGCTTTTTTACCTCGCGAATGGTTCTATTTGTGAGGCTGTTTTCGTTGAGAGCCTCAGCGGCATCGGGCGTTTTTAAGCGCATATCCACAGAGGGGAAGGGCGCTATGGCGCTTATGCCTCTCTTCAGGAGGGAGTCGCATTTTTTTAGAAGTTTGTCCACAGAGAGCCTTTGCACTCCAGGCATTGAGGGCACATTCTGAGTTCTGTTTCTGCCGTCTATTACAAATACGGGCAGAATGAAATCCGACGGATTGAGAAAATTCTCCTGCGAAAGCGACAGTATCGAGTGGCTTTTTCTCAGGCGTCTTGGACGTTTAGGTATATCGAGCTTGAAATTCTCGTTCATTGTCTATTGATTGTTCGTTAAAAATATCGCAGACAAAAATGAATCCGTCAATAATCAATACTATGACCCGGCTCAAAACAGAGCTGAAACCTGTCGATGCCGACAACGTCTTTAAGATGTACTGCTGCGGTCCGACGGTTTACGGTCCAGCCCACATAGGCAACTTCCGCACATTTTTAATACAGGACGTATTGCGCCGCACGCTCGAGGCTGCCGGTGTAAAGGTGAAGCACGTTCGCAATATAACCGATGTGGACGACAAAACCATACGCGAAAGCCGCAAGCTTGGCGTAAGCCTAAAGGATTTCACAAAGCGCTGGGAGGACAAATTCCATGCCGACTGCGCCGCTTTGAATATGCTTCCGCCCAGCGTGGAGCCGCGCGCAACGGAGCATATAAAAGAACAGTTGGAGCTTGTTGAAAAGCTTGTCGAGAACGGACATGCCTATGTTTCGGACGACGGCAGCGTGTATTTTAAGATATCCACTTTCCCCGACTACGGCAAACTTTCCGGGTTGGATCCGGAGAGCCTTCGCACGCAGAATGTAAATTCAGCCGGCGACGCCAACGTTGCCGACGAATACGAGCGCGACAGCGTTTCAGACTTCGCCCTATGGAAGGGCAGAAAACCTGAGGACGGCGAAAATTTCTGGAAATCTCCCTGGGGCGAGGGTCGGCCCGGCTGGCACATAGAATGTTCCGCCATGTCAAAAAAGTATTTGGGAGACACCTTCGATCTTCACGGAGGCGGGGTTGATTTGTGCTTTCCTCACCATGAGAACGAGATAGCCCAGAGCCGCTGTGCAAGCGGGGCTAAGGAGTCTGTAAGAACGTGGTTCCACAGCGCGCATCTTATGGTTGAGGGCGCCAAGATGTCAAAGAGCTTGGGCAACCTGTACACGCTCGATGACCTTGAAAAGCGCGGCTATACTCCAATGCAGGTGCGCTACGCCCTTATATCCGGCCACTACCGCCAGCAGCTCAACTTTACATTTAAGGGTCTTGACGATGCAAAAAGCGCGCTTGCAAAGATGTTGAAGTCTTTAAAAGCCTGCCTTGCTGCTTTGGGGATATCCGAGGGTGAATTTAAAGGTTTTGTACGTCCAGGGGCGGTATTTGAAGGCACAGCCTTTGAGCCTGCGTGGCGCGCCCTTTGCGACGACTTGAACGTTCCAAAGGCCGAGGGAGAGATCTTTACGGCTTTCTCCGGAAAATCTGTCAAGACACTTGAAGACATAAAGGCGTTTGGCTCTCTGATGTACGCACTAGGAATAGATCTTTTTGCCGCGCAGGCTGGCGGGGCAGACGGAGCTTCTGGCGGCGTTGAGGCTCCTGCCGAGATAGTAGAGCTTGCCAAGGCAAGGTGGGAAGCCAAGAAGTCTAAAGACTTTGCCAAGGCCGATTCTCTGCGGGCTGAAATTCTTCAGAAGGGCTGGACGGTCCTCGACAAGAAAGACGGTTTCGACTTGAAGAAATCTTAAGCCTTCTGTATCCGGCGGGCACAGTTTTTGTGAAGAGTTTTTCTTTTTCTTGTAAACTGGGGCTCGCCGGTTTATTGTAGGCATTTATGTTTGGTAAGCCTCTTATTTCCGGGTTAATTTTGCTTGTGTCTTTTGCGGCTGGCGCAGCCGTGCAGAATATTGATCTGCGTGCTTTGCATGACTATGCGCGCGTTTTGAATAATCCCGACAAAGGCTGGTACCACCATTATTACGACAACTGTCTTACCGGGTATTTGGGCAGCGACGCCGATATCTTGCGCATTCCCAACCTCAGTCATCTATTTTTGAGATTCGCCTGGTGTTATCTTGAGCCAGAAGAGGGCAAATTTAATTGGGCCCTTATAGACGACCAAATAAAAAAATGGGCTCCGCGGGGTGTTCAAATAAGCCTGTCTATAACATGCCAGGAAACAGGAGAGCCATATGCCACTCCGAAATGGGTGATAGCCTCCGGCGCAAAAGGGGCTTTATACAAGGTTGGTACCAAAGGAGAGCTTTACAAGGGTGAGGGGCACGGAGTTTGGGAGCCCGATTATGCGGATCCGGTCTTTTTGGAAAAGCTTGAGAACTTGCAAAAAGCAATAGCTGCGCGCTACGACGGCAGCGACGATATTGCAAGCATAACAATTGCCAGCATAGGCAACTGGGGCGAGGGGCACAACGGCTTTACAAGCCGCAAGAAAGTGCCGGTGGAAGTGATAAAAAAGCACATAGATATATACGTTAAATATTTTAAAAAGAGCCTTATAGTTATAGGCGACGATTATCTTGCCGCATGGCATTCAAATGAGGAAATAGAGGAGTTGCGCCGCTATGTTAAGAGCAAAGGGATAAGCTACAGGGACGATTCCATCTTGGTTAATTGGACATACCGCCACGATCCGTCAAAACTCAGCTTTTTGCATCCTGAGTTCTTTTCAGATGCCGCCGCTTACGCTCCCACAACGCTTGAAATGGAGCATTACGGCACTATGAAAAAACGCGGCGAATGGGTCGGCAAAAACGGTTCAGAATTTGGCGCAGACGTTGTTCGCGAGGTAATCCGCCGGGCGCAGTGCACATTTTTGGGTTTTCACGGCCGTGCGAATGAATTTATTGACGACAACCCCGACTACGCCCGCGAGATGGCAAACAAGCTTGGTTATTGGTTGTTTATAGACAGAATAAGTTTCGATAAATCAAAAGGCACTTTTGATGTAGTTTGGAATAACCGCGGAGTTGCCCGTCCGTACAAGCCATACAAGCTCTATTTTAAATTTAGGCAAATAGAGGGGAACTTAGAGAAAATTGTGCATGTAAAAGATGCAGATGTCCGTCAGCTTAATCCCGGAATTGTAAGTAAAACTTATAAGCCCGACCTTTCCGGTATTCCGCAAGGCAGATACGAATTATCCGTCTGCCTAAGGCGTGAGGTTGGTGGAAAGCCTCCGAGAATTGTTGAATTGGGCTTTAAGGAAAACCTTAGAGACGGGGATGGATTCTACAACCTAGGAGAGATAAAATTGTAAAATCTCGGATATTTTATATGCCTAAAAGTTATGTTTTTTGGCATGGAAAATTTCTGTTTTCAAAAAAATAATAAATTTTCTTTGTCTTGTTGGAATTAATGACACGCTATTTTTTATAGCAGATAATTATACTTATAATTAATTAGTTGTGAGAATGTAATGGCGTAAATGCATTTATTATTTTCTATCGTATTAATAATTGTTGCAGAGATTTTTTTGCGGAGGAATATAGATTGAAAATATCGTCAGAAAAATTTTTCGACTATTCTTGACAGGAATGGGCTTATTCATTTAGAAATTTTATGAACTAACAAAGAGATTACGAACATTTTTATGCAGTTCGTGTCGGTTTTTGTTTTGAACAATAGAAGGGATAAATAAAGATGGATAGAAGAAAATTTATAAAGAGCGTTGCGGCGTCCGCGGCGGCGATGTCGGTGCCGTGTTTTTCCATAGCAAAAAGCAGGAATGCTAATGAAAAGATAAATGTGGCATTTGTAGGCGTAGGTGGCATAGGAGCTATGTCTTTGGGCGGGCTGAAAAACGCATGCGAAGATTCCGTAAACTTTGCGGCGCTTTGCGATGTCGACACAAAATATTCTGCCGGCAATGCTAAAAAATATGCGCCCGATGCTCCGTTTTTTACAGACTACCGTCAGATGCTTGAAAAGATGGGCAAGGATATAGACGCCGTATGCGTGTCAACGCCGGACCATTCCCACTTTAAGATTGCGATGGACTCCATGGAATGCGGCAAGCATGTAGCCGTGCAGAAACCTTTGGCGCATAATGTATGGCAGGTTCGCCAGCTTGCAAAGGCGCGCAAGTATTACGGAAAGCAGCAGACCGTGATGATGAACCAAGGTCATGCGACAGACCAGATAAGGCTGCTGAAGGAATGGGCGGACTCGGGCATATGCGGAGATTTCTCGGAAGTGCATGTAATGTGCGGTGGACCGAACTGGAAAAGTATATACTTTAAGAAGCCCGCAACATATCCTTTCGGCAAGGAGGACGTTCCTTCAAATCTGTCTTGGGACTTGTGGATAAACCAGGGCAAATTTGCAGACTACAACAGCATATACCACCCGCTTACATGGAGATCTTTCTGGGACTACGGCACAGGCATGCTTGGAGACTGGTTCTGCCATACAGGAGATGCTCCTGTTTGGATATTGGATCTTAAAGATCCGGTTTCTGTTGAGCTAGTGCAGGCTAAGACCAATTTTGACCCGAAGGTATTCATACCAGATTCTTCCATAGTAAAGTGGACTTTCCCGAAGACCGAGAAGCATCCTGAGTGCGTCATGTATTGGTACGACGGTGGCCTTGAACCTCTTACTCGCCCGCACGATTTCGACGAGGGCAGAAAATTGCCGACTGCGGGCATGTTTATGATAGGCTCCAAGCATACGATAGAAACCGGCGTGCGTCCCAATTTCAATCCGTGTATGACAAATACGGCGTTCTTCAAGGAGTTCAAGCGCAACATGCCGCCTAAATCCATTCCGAGAATCCCCAAGGGAAGCCTCTACCGCGAATGGATAGACGCTATAAAGGGAGACGGCCCGGAGTGCGGTTCAAACTTTGGTTATGCCGCACAGCTTACAGAGGTGGCTCTTCTTGGTTGCTTGGTGCAGCGTTTCGGCGGAAAGATAGAGTGGGACGCAAAGAATATGTCCGTCAAGAATCGTCCGGAGTTAAATGCTTTTGTCAAAGAGCCAGAACGCGCCGGTTGGGAAACTAAAGCCATATAGTTCTCTTAATTTCGCGGTAGATTTGTCTCTAAGGCATAGATAGATGCAGCTTGCGCGGCGGTGTTTTACCGCCGCGCTTTTTTATTTTTCACGGTAAGTTTGTTGCTCGTTATTGGAATTAGATTAATGATGTCTTTTGTAAGATATTATATTTTGCGAATAAATCTAGGCTAATACAGCGCGGTTTATAGTTTTGATCATTTCTGTATTTTGAGATCATCGGTATCTTGACATTTTGTTTTTGGTCAAAGGAATTCAAAATAAAATAGGAGTTAATCAAAAGCTTAGAAATATCCGCTAAAAAGCTTTTAACTGCTATTGACACAAGGGGTGGGATTTGCCTAAAACAAATACGAGCAGAAGGGAATTTTTTGGGGGCGGCAAAGCGGCAACAACGTCGTATGATATTGCTCCGGATACTTTCCAATTCTGCTGAACGTAAAACAACAATAATAAGCGCCGTTATCCGCGTGTCTGTTCTTAAGAATGCGCGAAGGCAAATAAAAGGATATGAAAAAACTTATATTGGCAATTTTGCTTGCTGGAGGGGTGTCGGCCTTTGCCGAAGATGTTTTTGTGGGGGAATACAAGGGCGAATGCGAAGCCCCTAAAGGTTCTTATTTCCAGATGAATCCCACGGTGCATATGCAAATTTCGAGGATATCGGAGGATATGTACCGCATAAAGGTGTTGCCGTTTATATGCCGCAGACCCTACATATATGCAACCTGCGAGGTGAAGTCCGACGGCAAGGCAGATATCGTGTTGGACGGAGCTCCGTTTACAACCGAATACAATTTCTCGAAGATATCCGGAGTTGTTAAAGCCGACGGTTCCGCTGAGTTGGTCGGATATTATGGAAAGACTCCAATAAAGATGAAGTTGGAGAAGTTCGACAGGGTATCTCCTACAATGGGATTGAAACCTCCGGAGGGAGCAAACCTTCTAATAGGAGAAGGAAATCTCGACAAATGGCGCGAGGCCGACGGTGCTGCTCCCGTATGGGAGATATTGGGAGAGGTTGTAGAGATAAAACCAGATCCTAAAGAGGAAGGCAAGAAGCGCAAGAATCGTACTATTTACACAAAGGAGAAATTCTCCGGAGACTTGCGTTTGCATCTTGAGTACAAGCTTCCTGAAGAGTACGACAAAATCGGGCAAGGCAGAGGCAATTCAGGTTTATTCTTTGGCGATATAGAGCTTCAGATACTCGACAGTTTCCACTCAGACGGCCTTTGGGACGAAGCCGGAGCTCTGTACCGCTTTTCTCCGCCGCAGGTAAACGCGGCCCTTCCTGCTGAGACTTGGCAGACTTACGATGTGGAATACATTGCCGCAAAGTTTAAAGACGGTAAGATAGTTTCTTATCCGCGTCTTACTGTATGGCATAACGGGGTTAAGGTTCAGGGAGATATTGAGGTTCCATCATGTACTTCCCACAGGCAAGATCTGGTAGACAATTACAAGTTTGCAGAAGGGCCCATCTCAATATCTTTGCAGGATCACGACCACAATGTGCAGTTCCGCAATATGTGGGTATGCCCGCTTTCGGCCGACGACGATAAAAACCTCTAAAATATTTTTAATATGAAAAGATTAACGGCAGTTTTAGTTTCCACATTTATAGCTTTGAGCGCTTATGCGGAGGATCCATTTGTTGGGGAGTATTCCGGCTCGTTTGAGACCAACGCGCATTACTTCAAGGTAAATCCGCGTGTTTTTGCGCAGATCTCAAAGCCCAGCAAAGACACCTACAAGCTTATACTCACGCCGCAGTTGTATGTTAGGGCAACGCCATATGTCTGCGAGACAATCAAAGACGAAGGCTCGGACGAGCTTAAGTTTGGCTCAGATAAAGCAGCATGGGGCTTTAAAATTTCTGTGGACAAGTTCGGCAAGATGAAGGTTTCCGGCAAGGCTGGCAAAGATGAAGTATCGGCAGTGCTTGGTAAATTTGAGAGGGTCTCTCCAACAATGGGTAAAGCGGCTCCATCGGGTGCAGACGTATTGATAGGTGGTGGAAATATGGACGCATGGTCCTTAAAGGCCGGTGGCGCTTGCGATTGGAAAATTCTGGACGGAGGCCAAGTTGAGAGCGTTATACATCCGGCTAAAGACGGTAAACCACGCAGGGACAATACCGTTTTTACAAAGAAGGCTTACGAATCTTTCAGGCTGCATCTTGAGTTTAGGCTTCCTGAAGACTACAAGGGAATGGGTGTGCCAAGGTGCAATTCCGGATTGTACATAGGGCCGGTGGAGATTCAGATACTCGACACTTTTCATAGCGATGCTCAGTGGGGAGATTGCGGAGCTCTTTACAAATTTGTTCCGCCCCGCGCTAATTTCTGTCTTCCGCCCGAGAGATGGCAGACTTACGATGTGGAATTTAGCGCTGCGCAGTTCGATGAAAACGGCGAGATTGTAAAATATCCGCGTATAACTGCCTGGCATAACGGTATGAAGATGTACGACTCCGTTGAGCTTACCCAGGGTACAGACCATTCTCAGCTGACGGCGGAATCTTACGTTTATAAGCCGGGCGGGCTTAAGATATCTTTGCAGGATCACGGAGATAAAATTCGTTTCCGCAACATGTGGATTGAGCCGTTAAAAGACTAATCTATATATATCACAAAATTTCAGTATTTTGTTATCGGAAGCCCGAGGGATAGACTCGGGCTTTTTTTATTTGGAGAGGTGGCTTAATTTTTAGATGGGAAAGTAAAAAGTTATCGGGAGTTTTTCGGTAATTTTTTGCGGTAGAAGTTTTATTCTGCGCGGACTAAAATGCTTGCATTTATCTTTGAGTACTTCTTATTTTTGTATGCGATGAAAGTTCTAAGAGCTAAGAGCGCCGGATTTTGTTTCGGAGTTGAACGGGCAATAGGGATAGCGCGTAGCTGTGCGCGTTGCGGCAGCGGACGGGTATTTACGGACGGCCCGCTGATACATAATAGGCAGATGATGCAGCTGCTTGAAGGCGAGGGCATAAAGGAAATAGGAGACTATAAGAGCGAAAAGAAAGTGGACTCGGATCTTTCCGGTTCCAATAAAGATTCCGACATACTTGTATTCAGAGCTCATGGGATATCACCCGAAAGGCGAGAATATCTAAAGAGC
Organism: uncultured Opitutales bacterium; assembly: GCA_944390805.1. GTDB lineage: Bacteria > Verrucomicrobiota > Verrucomicrobiia > Opitutales > Intestinicryptomonadaceae > CALXQW01. The sequence goes on from CALXQW010000026.1 coordinate 27,656, forward strand.
TTGGGGCTAAAATGCAAAGATGCGACCTGTCCAGATGTAGGCAAGATAGCCGGGCGCATAATGTTTCATGTAAAGAAAGGCTATACTGTTATAATTGTTGGAGATCCGCAGCATCCTGAAGTTATAGGTTTGCTTGGATATGCGGCGGGCAAGGGATTTGTTGTAAAGAGCAAGGAAGATATAGACAATCTGCCCGATATAAAGGGAGACATATGCATGGTGTCGCAGTCAACTATGTTTACCGACGACTACCGCGATATAGCCGAGTATTTCAAGATGCGCTTTCCGCAGACTGTAGTAATAGACACAATATGTGGGGCTACAAAAGAGAGGCAAAAGGATGTTCGGGCTCTTGCCGAAGACGGGGCTCAGGCCATAGTTGTGATAGGTGGAAGGCATTCTGCAAACACAATAAAGCTTGCCATAATGGCTCAGCGCACAGGACTACCTTGCTTCCATGTTGAGACTGCGAAGGAATTGGATATTGAGGCCCTTAAAAAATTCTCGATAGTTGGAGTTACGGCAGGAGCTTCCACGCCCGACTTTTTAATAGATGAAGTTTGCAAGAGGCTTGAATCCATAAAGTAGCTTTCAGATAGGATAGATCAGCCTTTTACTTCTATCGTTGATGAAACCCCTTTATACTATAAATTTGGTAAAGGGGTTTTCTTGTATATTTTCTTATATATATGCGTTTTTTGAATGAATGGAGTTTTATAGCGGAGGAAAGGTTTAGAAAATCTGGGGCGGGGCATTTTTAGTTGGAAGTTTTTATGCATAATGCAATATGCGGAAGAACTTCTTGTATTTTTTATCAATAAGAAGAAAATAAATATTTTCATAAGAAATTCTTGGGGCAGATATCCGCCGAGGCAAATGGGAATTTGTAGTTGCAAAAGAGCTTTTCAGGGCAAAAAAGTGCGGGGTTATTTTGTTATTAAGGAATTGGGATTTTAGGCAGAACGGATAAAAGGAAATTTTTTTGTTGATTTTTGGCTTAGTGGGTATACTTTACAACCCCTTATAAAACTTTTTCCGTCGCTACGCCCGTTCGGCGCGGTGTGGCGGCGGTATCATTGCCACAATAGAACCATTAAAATGAAACAGATAAAATTAAGCGTATCCAACAGGGAAAAGCTTGGCGGAAACAATGCGAAGCGTTATCGCAAGGCCAACAAGATACCTGCCGTTATATACGGCGAAAGCGGTGAGAAGAATCTTCTTCTCGACGCCAAGGAGTTTTCCATAGCCGCGCGCCAGATAAGCGGAATAGCGGCTCTTCTCGATATTTCTTTCGACGACGGTACGGAGTCTCGTTATGCAATGGTAAAGTCGGTTGAGCGCAACCCGATAACCGATGCGGTATTGCATGTTGATTTCATAGAGGTTGTACGCGGAAAGCCGATGGCCGCTGAAGTGCCGATTCACGTTACCGGAGAGGCATTCGGCGTAAAGAACGAGAACGCAGTGCTCGAGCAGCATTTGCATGAGATGAAGATAAAGTGCCGTCCGCGAGACCTGCCAGAGTTTATAGAGGTAGATGTCTCTGACATGCATTTGGGAGATATTCTTACCCTTGCAGATTTGAAGCTTCCTGAGGGAGTAACATTGGATATGGATGGGGATCGCACAGTTGTAACCTGCGATGCGCCCATGGCTGAAGAAGCTCCGGCAGAGCCTGCCGAGGGCGATGCTGCGGCTCCTGCCGAGGGCGATGCTGCGAAGTCGGCGGCACCAGCAGCCGATGCGAAACCTGCCGACGCCAAGAAGTAGGTTTTTGATAAGTTCCGTTCTTTATATGCGGGACGCCGCTTAAGCTTGCAATGCGGCAAATAATAAGAATTGTTCTTTGATATGCCAATAAAACTTATAGTCGGGTTGGGAAACTCGGGAGAGCGCTATGCGCGCACGCGGCATAATGCCGGGGCGAACATGCTTTATGCTTTTGCGCGTTTTGCCGGTGCGGATTTCAAGTATGAGAAATTTTGCGGGGCGAATCTTGCGAGGACAACGATAGGTTCTGATTCGATATGGTTGTGCACGCTTTGCGGTTTTATGAATGAAAGCGGCATAAACCTTGCGGCGGTCTTAAGGTTTCTGAAGACGGATATAAGTTGCTGTGCGGTGTGTTATGACGACATCAACATAGCTCTTGGGCGAATGAAGTTGTCTTTGGGCGGTTCGGCCGGTGGTCATAACGGAGTAAAAAACATTCTTGAGCGCTGTTCTGACGGATTTGCCAGGCTTCGGATAGGAGTTGGCGGTCGGGCAGACAAGCGTCAGGATTTGGCCGACTATGTTCTGGGGGTGATGAATCCCGAACAGATGGAGTTGATGCATTCACTCGACGGTGCATTTGCGGAGGCGGTTAAGCTTCTTGTTAGCAAGGGCATTTCGGCGGCGCAGAATGTTGTAAACCGCAGGGCGGATGTACCGGGCAATGGAGCATCGAAGGCAGAAGGCTAGGGAAGGGCAATTCTTTTGGCTATTTTATTTATTTTACAGAGACGAAAGTTTTGGACAGATACAGGAAAAATTTTTCAAGAGACAAACAACAATGAACAGCAAAAAATACAACGCAACATTTATCCTCGACACCAGGGGCTATGAGGAACCGGTAGAAACTCTCATTGAGAAGCTCAAAGGAGTGGTTGAGTCTGTGGGCGGCAAGGTTGAGTCGGCCGAGAATCTCGGGCAGAAGAACTTTGCGCGCGTTCCGAACCGCAAATTTCCTTCCGGGATATTTGTGTCGATAAAGTTCGAGGGAGACGCGTCGAGTCCGGCGCAGATAACGGAGAAGCTTCGTTTGGACAAGACGGTAAACCGTCTGATGATACAGAACGCCTAGTAGGAATTTTCGGGCGCAAACCGCGAGCGGAAAGGAATAAAGATGCCATCGTACAACAGAGTGATTTTGATGGGGAATCTCACGAGAGATCCGGAGGTCAGGCAAACGCAGAGCGGCACGATGGTCTGCCGTTTTTCCATTGCGGTAAACCGTTCATTCACTTCGGGCGACGGTTCCCAGCGCGACGAGACCTGCTTTATAGAGATAGATGCCTTTGGCAGGGCAGCCGAGAATATCGGCAAGTTTTTTTCCAAGGGCAAGCCCATACTTGTTGAGGGGCGTCTGCGTCAGGATTCCTGGGACGACAAGAACACGGGGCAAAAGCGCAGCAAGTTGCTTGTTGTTTTAGAGCGCTTTGAATTTGTGGGTTCACCGCGTAACGGTTCCGATTCTTACGACCAGGGCGGATCTGATTACGAGCGTTCAACGCCGCCGTCCCGTGGCCAGAGGCAGCCGCAGCAGCGCGTGCAGGCGGACGATATGGAGGACGACGACGTTCCTTTCTGATAAAAAACCAAAAGAATAACATTTACATTTTTAAGAATAATCATGGCTACAAGCAAAATATTATTGGTAAAACCAGTCGAGGATCTCGGCAACGAGGGCGAACAGGTTACGGTAAAGGCCGGATACGCCCGCAATTATCTGCTTCCCAAGAAGCTTGCGCTTCCGGTAAACCGCGCAAACAAGAAGATGGTGGAGGCGCTGCTGAAGGCTCGCGATGCGCGCTTGGCGGCGGAGCTTTCCGCGGCGGAGGCTCTTGCGGAGAAGATAAAGGCTGTTTCCGTGGCCATAGCTGTCAAGACAGGCGAGGGCGGCAAGCTGTTTGGTTCAGTTACTGCGCAGAACATTATAGACAGGCTTGCGGCGGAGGGCATAGAGCTGAAGAAAAAGCAGCTTAGGCTTGTTGCTCCGGTAAAGGAGCTTGGCAAGCATACTGCGTCGGTAAGGTTGCACTCGAACGTAAAGTTCGACCTCGAGTTTGAGGTGGTTTCGGAGAATCCGATAGAGGAGCAGCCCGAGGCTGAGAAGTCCGAAAAGGCGGCGGAGAAGAAGCAGGCGTAAGTCTGTCTGCCGCATTTTGTGGAACAATAGGAAAGAGAGCCGTCCGCCATGCCGCCAAAAGGCGAATCATCAGATTCCAAGCCCGTCAGGCGCGCGACGCGCGGCTCAAGCGGCGCTGTTGCGCCGGTTTTTAATCATCAGGAGAAGCTGGGAGAGGCTATGCTCTCCCGTGAGCTTCCCAATAATGTAGACGCCGAAGAAGGCGTAATCGCAAGTATGATACTCGACGGTACGGGCGAGGTCATAACAAATTGCATTGCGATGAAGGTGCGCGAGGACTATTTTTACAGTCCGGTAAACAGGCGCATATTTTCTGCCATTTTGGATTTGTATTCCAAGGGCAAAGCTGTTGACGAGATAGTTCTTACGGAGTATTTGTCCACCAAGAACGAGTTAGATTTAATAGGTGGGGCGTCGACAGTAGTTCGCATAGCTGGGCGCATAGAGACATTTGCCCATTATCGCCACTGGCTGGAAATAGTCAGGGAGAAATATTTTTTAAGAAGCATAATAAGTGTTTGTGCGCGCACGATGGAGGGCGCGTATACCGAGCAGGGCGACTTGGACAATTTTATAGAGTCCATGGAGCAGCATGTTCTTGCCATAAGCAACGACAGGGTCTCAGATACGATACAGAAGGCAGAAGACCAGGTAGAAGGTGCTCTTAAGATCATCGAGCAGATGGTTGTAAATAAGGGCGAACTTACCGGAATACCAACAGGCTTTCACGATTTGGACAATCTTACACGCGGACTGCACGGCAAGGAGATGGTTGTAATAGCGGGGCGCCCCGGTACGGGAAAGACATCTATAGCCCTGAATATGGTGGAGAGCGCAATATTTGGGAAGAAGCGTTTCCCAACGCTGATATTCTCGCTTGAGATGGGTGCCGACCAGCTCTATGTGAGAATGATTTCGTCGAGGGCGAAGGTTGACCAGCAGGCGATGAGATCCGGAAGGATACAGAAGGCCGTGATGGGAGACATACTGAAGGTGGCCAAAGAGCTGAAAGATTCTCCGCTTTGGATAGACGACACTATGGATATGAACATACTGGAGATGCGCGCAAAGGCGAGGCGCCTGGCGCAGCAATTGTCCAGAGATGGCGAGAAACTTGGCTTGATAGTGTTGGACTATATACAGCTTTTAAAGCCGATAGACGCACGCATACCAAGAGAGCAGCAGGTTGCTGAGATGTCCAGAGGCCTTAAGGCAATGTCAAAGGAGCTTGATGTTCCGGTTATAGTTTTGGCGCAGTTAAATAGAGATAGCGAGAAGGATAACAGGGATCCGCGGGCTAGCGATTTGAGGGAATCGGGCTCAATAGAGCAGGATGCCGACGTAATTTTTCTCTTGAGTTGGCAGAAGAAATCTGCGACACCTGAAGATGCACAGACGGACGGGAACGCCCGATTGGTGCGTCTTGAAGTTGCCAAGCAGAGGAACGGTCCTACGGGATACGTAAATCTGATATTCAACCGCAATTACACCCGATACGAGAATTATTTGAATCGTGATAACCTTTAAAACAAACGCGAGAATATTTGTAGCGGCAATAGCGTTTTTTGCGCATGCGTGTGCGCTTTGCGCGCAGGGAGTAGGGGGCGGTTCGCTAATGCCGGCGGCTGGCATTGGGGCGCTCGGCGCCGCGGCGTCGGCAACGGCTGCTGACCATAATGCCCTTGACGACCAGAGCAAGATGATTGTCGATAGGATTACTGTCCGCTTTGAAGGGCCTCAGCATGTTTCGGAAGACGCAGTTATGGCGCATGTGAAGGTTAGAAAGAATATGAATTTCGACCAGCACAATCTTGACGCGTCTATACGTTCTCTCTACGAGACGGGTTTGTATGATTTTGTCGAGGCGCACAAAACGTTGCCGTCGCCCGGCAAGATGGACATAGAATTTTTCCTGATACCAAAATATAGGATAAGCCAGATAATATTCAGCGGAAATTCTGAATTTAGCGCATCGCGTTTGCAGCGCCAGATAAGTTCTTATTCTGGCGGGCCGCTCGACGACAGGGAGGTTAAGCGCGATGTGGACAAGATAGTAAAGTACTACAAGGACAAAGGTTATTCTTTGGCGAAGGTCTCCTACGCGATAGAGAAGAACGACACAAACGGAACAGGCGTTGTGCGTTTTGAAGTGGACGAGGGGCAGGATGTAACAATAGAGAATATTTACTTTACCGGTAACGACCACATAGATGCAGATCTTCTCTTGGACGAGATGAAGACAGGAACGTGGTGGTTTTTGATTTCGCACATAACAGATATAGGTCGTTTTAATGAGGACGATTTCCATGCCGACCTTGAGAAGCTGCGCCAGTATTACCGCAACGAGGGCTATCTTGACGTAGAGATAGACGAAAGCAAAGTGAAGTTGGATTTCCCCGATCCTGACGAGCCCGGCGAGATGGACATAACAATTCCCATAGTTGAGGGCAGGCAATACAAGATAGGCAAAACTACATTCCGCAACAATAAGCTGTTTAAGACGGAGATCTTGGAAGATTTCGTGTCGTACAATAAGTTGTCTGAGGGCAGTGTATTTTCTCCAAAGCGTGTAGACACGCTTGTGGAGGACATTAAAGACTATTACGGCCAGTACGGATACATAGAGACGATTGTTAGGGCATTGCGCCGTCCGAACTTGGAAACCGGGCAGATAGACTTGATAATAGACATAATAGAGAGCGACAAATATTATGTTGAGAGCATAAACATACAGGGCAATACAAAGACAAAAAGCGATGTTATAATAAGGGAGCTTGCCTTGGCTCCTGGAGATATATTTGACTCTGTAAGAATGAAGGCGTCTGAAAATAGGCTTAGGAACACGCGTTTCTTTGACGAGGTCTCCATTTCTCCGGAGGTAACAAATATTCCGAACAGGCGTAACATGAGAATAATCGTCAAGGAGGCGCGCACGGGCAACCTTACCTTTGGAGCTGGATTTAGCACGGTTGAGAGCTTTGTTGCTACGGCTGAGATTTCCCAGAGCAATTTCGACTATCAGAATTATGACAGCTGGTTCCAGGGAGCCGGCCAAAAGTTTAGGATAAGGGCGTCAATAGGCGACGAGTCTAGCCAGGTGATAATAGGGTTTGAAGAGCCATGGGTATTCAACCGCGAGGTTGCTTTTGGATTTGAGCTTTTCCGTACTGATTCCGGATATTACTCAGACGAGTATTCCGAGTTGCGCACAGGCATGACGTACTACTTGCGCAAGCGCTTGTTTGAATTAGTGGAAGGGCGTTTGGGATACACGGTTGAAGATGTTGAGATATATGATGTATCTGCATATGCGCCTTGGCCCATAGCGAAGGAGGCTGGACACCGTTCAATATCTGAGATAAACCTGAGCTTCTTGAGGGATAATCGCGACGACGCAATGACCCCGACAAAAGGAACGAGATTTGAGATAGTCCAGGCTGTAGCCGGTGGACCTCTTATGGGGCAAACTAATATTTACAGGGTAGAAGGTAGAGCCGGAGCCTGGTTTAGAATGTGGGAATACATACCCGCCTGCAAATTTGCAAATCAGGTATTTTCAATAGTTGGCAGAACTGGATCGGTAATGGGGTATGGCGGCAAGGAGGTTCCGTTCTTCGAAAGATATTTCCTTGGAGGCGCGTATAATATGCGCGGATTTGAATACAGAAAGGTTGGTCCAATAGAGAACGGAGAGCCGGTTGGTGGAAATTCTTTTGGGTTCATATCTGTGGAATATTCATTCCAAGTTATAGAGCCGCTACGTATAGCTCTGTTTTACGACATAGGCTTTGTAAATGCGGATTCGTGGGATTTTGACCCGTCGGATTACAACGACGACTTCGGTATAGGATTCCGCGTAAACCTGATGGGCGCGCCGATGCGCATAGACATAGGCATGCCTATAACGCACGGCAAGGATAACGACGACGGAATACAATTCAATTTCTCGTTCGGATCTGTGTTCTAAAAATTTTTGTAAAAATTTGAACGTTTGACGATAAAACTTTACTAATATAAAAAAATAAAATACCAAAAAAGAATATGAAAAAAGTAAGCATATTGGTCTCATCTCTCTTGTTTGCGGTTGTAGCGCAGGCTGCGCCTACAATTTATGTTGTGGATACCGCACAGGTATATTCAAACTATTACAAGGCAAAGGAAGCCAACGCGCAGATACAGTCTTCTGTTGAGCAGACAAATCAGGAGCTCCAGAAGATGGATCAGAAGCGTCAGGCTCTTGTTAAAGAGCTCAATGCTGTTGAAGAGAAGATGAAGAATCCGGCTCTCACTGAAGAGGCGAAGAAAAAGATTGCTCAGGAGGAGGGCGCTCCAAAGTTCAATGAGATTCGTGCGATAGAGCAGAATATTCAGAATGTTCGCGCACAGGCCAGCCAGAGGCTCGAGCAGAATATACAGTCCATACGCGCTATACATTTGCAGGATATTCGCGAGGCTGTTGCAAAGATAGCGGAGTCCAAAAAAGCGGATTTTATTTTGGAAAAGAGTGTATGCTTATTCTCAAAACCCACGGTGGATCTCACTCAGGAGGTAATAACTGCGGTTAATGCTTCCGCTCCGGCGGCATCGACAGCTGCAGCTCCGGCAAAGACAGAAGCTAAGAAATAATTTAAATAGGAATTGGAATAAAAAAACTCGCGCAAAAAACTTTGCGCGGGTTTTTTTTGTGCGTGTAGGTTTCCTGATGTATAGCAAGGATATTTTTTTAATCTTTTGCCAAAAACAATTCCGTATGATATTTCTTCTATATAGAAAAATTTCTTGTTTAGATAAGAGGCAGAAGAAATTCTATATAAAGAATATTTTTTATTAGAAACAAATTTTCCTGTCATAAAATGACCGGCGCGGAACGGAAATTGCGGCAAATATTTTTTGCAGCCGCATATTCCGCTCCGCGCCGGCATCGGGGAGCTGTAAGCCGAATTCTGTTCTCGCAAATCGCCGATTGAAATGCGAAAGCGCCCATTTATCTGGAGAAGGGGAATATACCCCAAATCCTCCCGCGAAGCGGGACGCGACACACCCGAAGCCCTGCGGACGAGCAGCCCAAGCTTCATACGCTGTCTTGCACCGGATTGGGTTTACCTTGCCATGGCAGATTACTCTCCATGCGGTGGGCTCTTACCCCGCCTTTTCACCCTTACCCTTGCGGGCGGTCTATTTTCTGCGGCACTGTCCATGGACGAGCCTTGCGGCGCGCCCCCCGTCTTTTCAGACGGAATCCTGCTCTGTGGTGTCCGGACTTTCCTCTCTCAAAAGAACCTTCCGAGAGCGGACGCTCGCTCCCCGACAAAATCGAGATTCTATTTACTGGAAAAATGTTGCAAGAAAAATCTTTTAGCCATCAAGATGAAGCTGTAATTTTGAGATTTTCGGTTGTTATTTAGCCTTGATTTGCCGATTAAAAATTATATGCTAATTATAGAAAATAACATGAAAATATTGTTTGCATTTTTATCGGCGTTGTTTTTCGGCATATTTTGTTATGGCGGAACTGTATATACTCCGGTGTTTGGGTCGTATTCTGTAAAGTGTCCGGCCAATGCAGATACTTTTGTTAGCATACCGTTTACAAGGCCGGCAGAATATAGCGGAAAGATACAGTCTGCTGCAATGAACGGAGAATATCTCGACGTAATTGTGGACGGAGAGCCACATTGGACAGAAAACCAGTTTGTGTACGATGCGTCATCGCAAAGGAATTATTACTATCTAAAGTTTACGTCTGGAAACTTGGAGGGCGCATGGTACAATGTGCGGGCCAATGGCGCATATACATTATCTTTGGAGTTTGGTGAAGGGGAGCTTTCTGAAATTTCTGCTGGGGATACTTTTGAGATAATTCCTCACTGGAGTCTTTCAACATTATTCCCTAATGGAGGGAATTTTACGAAGAATACTATAGGTGCTTTTGGCTATAACGCCACTAAGATTTATAAGTATACGGGCTTTGAAGACGGTCATATAATAGAGCCTGATCCGGGAGTTAACAATGCGTTTAAATCGGTATATTACTATAGGAAGTTCGGCACTACAGACTCTTGGATGAATGGGAAAACTCCTGTCCCGGACGATATTATAGAGCCGAATTGCTTCTTGAGAGTTAGACAGCCGGCAGGTAGCGATGTTGTTGCCGACATATCTGGAATTTTGCCTTCGTGCGCCACTACGGTTGTCTCTTACACATTGTCATCAAATACCACTCAAGATAACTATATATCATTTTCCAATCCTGTAGATATAAAATTATCAGACTTAACGTCGGCTTTAATAGATAGTGGAGTCTTTACTCCTACAACGTCGAGCGCTCCCATAGCCGAAGATAGACTTTATGTTTACGATAACTCTACGGCAGAGCTTAATCCTGCGGCATCAAATGTATATTTTTATAGAAGCGTTGGAAATGTCGGTTGGTTCAATGGAAAAACTCTTGCCAACGATGATATAATAAAAGCAGGCTCGGCTATAGTTCTTCGCAAGAAAGGAACGGCAGATCCTGTTGCATTTAGGGGCAAATTTACACCGTTTTATAAAAAATAACACATATTATTAAAAATTTATGAAAAAGATAACTGCTTTTGTTTTTGCATTAACGTCGGCTTTAGGAAGCCTGTATGCGTCGTATAATTACGATATGAGCGGTGGGTATTTTTACGATTCCGATGGTCATGTGTTGGATAAGGCTTATATGGCGCTTGTAGTATGCGAAAATGATGTGGATTTGTCTCTTATAACATTGGAAGACGGCTACACATTTATAGATGACTCTTGGCTAAATGATAACTCCTCCGACGGAGTATACATCTTGAATGTAAGTTCGTTTGATGATTCGTATCCGTTTGCGCAGGGTGTTATAAATAATGACAATCTTCCATTGGAATTTACAGGAGACGAGCGCATCGCAATAATTGCATGGGCGCAGTCTGATGGAGATATCAGCAGCACTATAGATGTTGGCACTGATTATCTTATTTTTTCTCCAGAACTTATAGGCGGAGATCTCTCTGGTGGAATGTCGTGGAATCTTGATCCTTCAAATTCCAAAGCTCAAAATTGGGCATTTCTGTCTACTGATATGGGCGGTAGTATATCTTGGGAAAATCTTGCGTTATCTAAAACTGTCATTCCCGAGCCTGCCGAGTATGCAGCTGCATTTGGCGTTTTGGCTTTGGTACTTGCGTATATAAGAAAGAGAAAATAGAAATTTTGTTCTTCTAAGAAAGACCGGTTCGCATATATATTTGCTACCGGTCTTTTTTTTTATCATATGTGCCGGTCTATTTCTTGTTGAAATAAGCAGTGGTGAAACTTGCCTTAGATTTTACAAGAGTGTAGCGGTAGAGGTGTTGGCTTTCTGGGGGCTATTTTTAGCATAAAAAAACGACCGCCGGAAATGATAGGGCGGTCGTCGTAAAAATTTTTTGTAGGGTATAAGTGAAGCAGGCGAAATTATTGATCGCCGTCGTCGCCTATGGCCTGAACTGGGCAGGCTTCCATAGCATCGTTGCAGAGGGCAGTTTCCTCATCTGTGGAGGGCTGCTTTGTAACGTAGCTGTAGCCTTCGTTGCTGTTGCCGAAGAAATCGGGCGCAGTCTCGCGGCAGAGATCGCAATCTATGCACTGATCGTCAACGTAGAACTTGCCCGGTACATTCTTCTCCCATTTGTTGTCTTTGTTTGCCATAATGGAAAGCAGACTATGTTTACGGTCTTTTCAGTCAAGCAATTTTCGCCCTATCAAGACGCTTTTTGAACTATTAAATTCAAAAAAATATTTGCCTTATCGAAAGGTCTGCCCAAGTATTCAGACCTGTTTATGGCAGGCGGAATTTTTATAACGTTCGAGGGTAGCGAAGGCTGCGGGAAAAGCTCTCATATAAAGGCTCTAAAAGATTGGTTTGAGTCTAAAGGCTTTTCATGCGTGGTCACGCGCGAACCCGGCGGAACTCCGCTGGCTGAGAAGATAAGGGGGTTGCTGCTGGAGCGCTCTTCTGGAGAGGAAATGTGCTCTCTTGCGGAACTTTTTCTCTTTGAGGCTGCCCGCGCGCAGCATGTTGAGGCCCTCATACGTCCGGCGTTAGCGGAAGGAAAGGTTGTAATATCAGACAGATTTTACGATTCCACCACGGCCTATCAGGGGGCTGCCCGCTCTTTAGATGCCGATACGGTTTCCTTATTAAACCGCATAGCAACATCGTCGCTGTCGCCGGATCTTACCATAGTTTTAGATTTGCCCGCATCTGACGGTCTTGCCCGTGCGCGCGATAGAGACGGCAGCTCCGCAGACCGCATGGGTTCTTTGAATATTGAATTTTACGAGGCTGTCCGCGCGGCTTTTTTGAAATTGGCTGCCGATGAGCCAAAGCGCTTTAGGGTAATTTCGTCTGCAGGGGCGAAGGAGGAGACTTTTGGGCGCATACTTGATGCGGTCAGGGAGAAGTTCGGGTTATGAGCGCCGGAGGCAAGAGGGCGGCGGATGTGTTGCTGTCGGCAAGGCGCGCTGGAAGACTGCATCATGCAATTTTGCTGTATGGGGCAGATTTGGGCGAGCTTGAAGATGTTGCAAAAACCGTGGCAAGGGAGATTCTCGCGTCTGAGAATTTGGCGAAGAATCCCGATTTTTTTGAGCTTAGGCCAGAGGGAAAGGCCAGAAACATAAGGATAGGTACCGATTCCGACAGGGTAGGCGGGGAGTGGCCGCCAAATTCCATGCGTTGGTTGTTGCATGTTTTAAGGGAATCGGCGCACGGCGACAGGGGTAAGGTTACTATAATTTATGAGGCCGACAGAATGAACATTCCAACGGCAAACGCATTTTTAAAGACATTGGAGGAACCCCCGCGCGATACAACCATGTTTCTTCTTACGCAGCGGCCAAACGATCTTCTCGATACGATAAAGAGCAGATGCGTGCAGATGCGTGTAGACTGCCAGCCGCGTCCTTTGGACGATGAAGAATGGCGCGCATGGCTCGACAGCTATGTTAGCTGGATAAAGTTTTTATCGGCCGGAGCGCATCGCGGAAGAATAGCTGAGGCGTTTATGAGGGGATATGCGCTTGTGAATTCTTTCAATGCGCTATTGACGCGCTTGTCGGACGAGAGCAGCGATCTTGCCGAGGACAAGCTTGACGACATGTCTGAAGAGCTTGTGGAGGCTCTTCTTTCCAGCGAGCGCAGGTCTTTGCGCAAGAGAATGCTAATGCAGATAGAAGACGTAACAGTTTCTGCGGCGCTTGAGAGCTATCCGAGCGTATCGGCCAGCAGAAGGCTTTCCAGGGCTGTAGCGGCTCTTGAGAAGTGTGCGGCGTTTATGGAGCTGAACATGGCCGATGCGGCGGCATTTGAATATTTTATGTTATCGAGCCTGAAAATATGGTCGGCAAAAGTTTAGTGTAAAAATTTTTCAATATTTAAAAATGTCAGAAAATAAATTTAAGAAACTGTTTTTAGATAATTCTGCGCGTGTACATACTCATGTAAAGAGCGGCAGGGTTTCTGTTGGTGCGTGCGAGGTAAAGCTTTCGCCAACCTATCAAGAAGGCAGGAAAGTGCGCGATAACGGCAGTGTTGTCATATACGACTGCGCCGGGCCCTGGGCTGATGCAAACTTTCATTTTGACCCTTCTAAAGGTTTGCCGCAAATACGCTGCGATTGGATCTCGGAAAGGGGAGATACCATTGAGTCGGGTGTAGCGGCCGCTTCAGACAAACACCCTTTCGGTGGAAGAAAAATCTTAAAGGCAAAGGCGGGATGCAGGCCAACCCAGATGTATTATGCAAAGAGGGGCGTGATAACTCCGGAGATGGAATATGTTGCACTCAGGGAAAATATCGCGGCATTGAATTGCGTGGAAAATAAAATGTCTGCCGAGGCGCCTCGCTCAAGTTTGTTTATAGAGCATAAGGGAGAGCCTTTTGGAGCGCGCATACCAAGAAATATAACTCCTGAATTTGTCCGTGCCGAGGTTGCCGCAGGCAGGGCAATAATTCCCGCAAACATAAACCATGCCGAGCTCGAGCCGATGGTGATAGGGCGCAACTTTCTGGTAAAGATAAATACAAATATAGGAAATAGCGCGCTGGCATCGAGCATTCCGGAAGAAGTTGAAAAGATGCTCTGGGCGGTAAAATGGGGGTCTGATACCCTCATGGATTTGTCCACGGGCAGGGATATATCGTCGACCAGAGAATGGATATTGCGCAACTGTCCTGTTCCGGTTGGGACGGTTCCGTTATATCAGGCTCTCGAGCGTGTCGGCGGGGCGCCTGAAGAGCTGACATGGGAGATATTCCGCGATGTCCTTATTGAGCAGGCCGAGCAGGGCGTTGACTATTTTACCATACATGCAGCCGTGTTAAGAAAATTTTTGCCGGCAGCAGCCGATAGAATGACGGGTATAGTTTCGCGCGGAGGATCCATAATGGCAAAGTGGATGCTCTCCCATGGCGAGGAGAATTTTCTCTATGCGCATTGGGACGAAATTTGCGACATCATGGCCTCTTACGATGTTGCGTTTTCCATAGGAGACGGTCTTCGGCCTGGATCTTGCGCCGACGCAAACGATGTTCCCCAGCTTGGTGAGTTGCAGGTTCAAGGAGATCTCTGCCGCAGGGCGTGGGCTCACGATGTGCAGGTCATGTGCGAGGGCCCAGGGCATGTTCCTATGCAGATGATAAGGCACAATATGGACTGCCAGCTCGATTGGTGTTCCGAGGCTCCGTTTTACACTCTTGGGCCTGTTGTAACAGACATTGCCGCCGGCTACGACCATATAAGTAGCGCCATAGGTGCCGCCATGATTGCCTGGTACGGCACAGCCATGCTCTGCTATGTAACTCCAAAGGAACATTTAGGCCTTCCCAATAAGGACGATGTCCGAGAGGGTGTTGTTACTTATAAGCTTGCCGCGCATGCGGCAGATCTTGCAAAAGGGCATCCTGCTGCGCAGTTTAGGGACAATGCAATGAGCCGCGCAAGATTTGAGTTTAGGTGGATAGACCAATTCAACCTTTCATTGGATCCAGAAAAGGCAAGGGCCTTTAGGTCTGAGCATTCCGGCGGCGCCGATGCAGAATCTTGCGCGCATTTTTGTTCTATGTGCGGGCCAAAATTCTGCTCTATGCGCATAAGTTCTCAGATAAAAGATACACTAAAAGCAAATCCGGATATGCAAAAGATGGAATAAGCATATTGGAGCTTTACAAAAAATTTAATCCGCCGCGGTACGTCTTTTATAGACATATGCCGGGCGGATTTTTTTGTACGTGTATGCAAGGCTTTATGGTTATATAGTCTCTTTGCATTTTAGATTTTCAGAGGCCTTGTGCGGTTATTGAAAGAGCGAATGAGCCTCATGCAATGTATTAAGATACTTGTACTTTAATTTTGCAAGGTGCAGATTTTTGGTCTTTTTGCCGCGTCGGATAAGGCATCTTTGCCAAGGAAATTGCGCGCCTCACGGCACTTGACGCCTTCGGTTTGAGTTCCGAGCTCCTTGTAAACATACCAAGCCTTCTTGCGCTTTCCAAAGGGTTTGCCTTTTTCTGGCAGAGTTCTTAAACCAAGCTTTAGGCCACCTTCCATGGCGTTGTCGCACCAGTTGTGGTAGTGGAAGGCTTCAAGGTTATTGCGGTTTTTCATCTTTTCCCACATGTAAACCATTGCGGCAGCTTGCGTGTTCTGGGAGAGTTCATCGTATTCGCAGTTGAAGCCCTGCTCGGAAAATATTATGCGGCGCGCCTTTTTGCCGTTGAGAAACTCGGGCCTTTTCATGTATTCAAATATCACGTCTATATTCTTTGGCGTTATGTAGGGCGTGGAAAAATCGAATCTGCATAGGCTGTCGGAATCGTTCCATGTGTCGGCCTTGAAAAGATTGAGTGGGTAGGGATGGTAGGCCAATCCCCACTCGAAATTGCCCTCGGAGGCGGTGGCAAGCGCTAGAAAATCCAATATGTCCTTGGGGGAATATGTGCGCCATGAAGGATCGGGCTCGGGGCGCATAAAGCCGTGTGTCAGGCTCACAAAAACACGGGCATGTCTATTGCGAGACCTCGCTAAAATCTCAGTGAGCCTCATACTCTTGACGTATTGGGAAGCATATATGTTGAGCGGAACCTCTCCCATATTGGTCCAGTCGGAGGCGTAGTCAACCTCGTTGTGGATTATGTAGTTGTCTATTCGGCCGGCTTTGGGGTTCTCTCCGGAATATCTGTCGGCAAGAAGATCAATCGCTGCGGCGTAGGTAAAAAAACCATCTTTACCCTGAAGGTTCGGCATGGCGTAGGCGCCGTCTGGCTTAGCAAGGGGATGTATTATTAGGCGTCCGCATTCGGAAGTGCGGTCGAAGTTTACAAGCAGTATTGCGCTTACCTTTATGTTTCTTTCGCTAAAATAACTGTAAACTTTGTCGAGCCTCCTTATGGCGGCGGCGGAAAATTTATATGTGCGTCCGCAAAATTTTCTCTCGATGAAATCCTTGTCGGAGTTTTTTGCAAACAGGCTATTTACAAGTATGTTTGATGTTATATGGCATACGCCAAGCTCTGAGAGCTCTCCGAAAATTTCCATTCTGGAAAAATCTGCCGCACCCATGCCTTTTATGCTCTTAGCTTTGGGAAACTCTTTTATGCCTTTTTGTATGGCGGAGAAATCTGATGCGTATGCGCAGTGGGAAAGTATCTTATTGTTGGCAGAGGTATCTAATATAATCCATTTTGAGAACATAAGATCCTCCCCGTTTTCTGTAAAACGGGGTAGGGTGATTTTCTTAAATGTACCCTCTGGCAGGGCATAAATCTGAAGATTTACTGGTAGCCCCAAATATGGGTCTTCGTAAAAACTAAGACGCGCAAGCCTTGCGGATTCTGGCAGGCTTTCAGCTTCTATTTGTATTTCTATGCTATCTGGCAGGATCTTTACCCTGCTTATTTTTGAGGGAAATTTGTCTTCAAAATATCTTCTTATTTTATTGTCTTGCTCAATGAGGTTTTTGCGTTCGTTTTCAGATTCTTTCATCATTTTTATCTCATTGGCGGTAGGCGAGCGCAGCTTGATGTTTTTTATTCTAATCTTAACTCCGCTCTTTGTCCCGAAATCTAACCTAAAACCGTCTCTGCCTTCTTCTTGAAATTTTCCAAAGGTCTTTTCTGCCATATTGAATGCGGCTTTCCTCCAGCGCTGGGTGTCTGGAAGGGATCCTATGGGTATTCTGCTTTTTGCGCTGATAGGCTGAGTGTATAACTCCATTCCGGAAATTCCCTGCGGACAAAAATAGTCGAATTCTAAAATAAAATCGTCAGTCTTAGATTTCTCCTTTGCACTTAGATATATATACGGGTCGTTCCCGAGCGTCTCTATATAAAACTCTCCCGGACTTTCCTCCCGCACAGAAAGCTGGTTAACCTTTGAAAGTTCCGGATAAAATATAGTTTCTGCCCCGCAATACGTATTGGCAATTTGTACAGTTAAATAAAATGCAAAAAATATTCTTACGCACTTTAACAACATATTTTTCTTTTCCCCAGAAAATCTCATTATGTTAATATGTATATATTATTATTCTCGTATAGGCTTTTTAAACAAAAAAAGGTTCGATTGGAAAAACAATCGAACCTTTCATAAAAAATATATTTTACTTATCAGAATGGCGCATCGCCTGTTTCCACCTCATCGGAGGCTGCAATTTTCTTAGCCTTGGCAGGCGCCTTGTCTTTGTCTGCCGATTTCTTAAAAGTTCTTTTTACAAACTCAAAGCCTATTTCGCCCTTGTTGTTTAAAACTAAGAACGCGGAAAATTTCTTCTTTGTGCGGTTGGAGACAAAGTCTTCTATAAGCGGGGTTTTCCCAGTCTCAGCAAGAGTCTTTATTTCCTCAGGCGTTATCTTGTGAGATAACATTGTCTTGTATATCCTAAAAGAACACTTCTTGTTGGGCTCTTCCTTGCTGTAGCACTGATAAACCCTGTTGCCTTCCACTATCTTTGCGCTTGCGCATGTGCAAAAGCCCTGCGCGTATTTCGGACATGCGCAAATCTCTGGAGCGTTTGCAAAATCTTCAACAGACGCCTGTATTTCAGCACCAGATTCCGATGTGGAAGAATTGCTGCGGTTGTTGTCGAATATGAATTTTACCTTGTTGGTCTCATCCAACTTTAACGTGGCCGTGTAGGGCTTGCCAAGCTTGCTCTTGAAACCCTCCAACGGACCTACCTGCCCCTTGCAGACAAGCTCGCGCACCTCGTCGGAACTGAGCTTGCGGTTCCCCATAGTCTTGTATACTACTATGGCACCGTCCTGCGACCGGAACGCCCTAAAGCTTTCAAGCAGCGGCTTTCCGTCCGTCGGACTAATTATGTCCGTAGCCTTGGAGTCCGTCTCGGACTCCTTGAAGTTTCTCGCCTTCTCCACAATCTTTGTGGTCATCTCGGAGATTCCGTTCATAAATACTTCTCTTGAAAGAGAATTCTTTTCTATCAGTTTTAGTTTGTGTTCCCACTCCCCCGTCATGGAAGGACTGGTTAAATCTTCTACCCCAAGCGCACGGAGAAAGTTTATCAAATTCTCCGCTGTGGTTGTCGGAACCAGCTCGCGACGCTGGCGCTCAACAAACTTGTGGTTTATAAGTGTGTCTATTATCTGAGCCCTCGTGGCGGGCGTTCCTAAACCCTTGTCCTTTAACGCCTCGGCAAGGTCTTCGTCATCTACAAACTTTCCAGCTCCCTCCATGGCCGAAAGCAACGTGGCTTCAGTGTATCTGGCCGGAGGCTTTGTCCGTTCTGCCTTTATCGAGGCCTCTTTTACCGCAGCGTCTTCAGGATCCGTATCCAGGGCAGGCAGATTTGCCGCAGAAGAACTTCCCTCTGCATTGTCGGCCGGGGCATCCTTGCCGTAAACATCGCGCCAGCCGCCGTACTTCAAAACCTTGCCCTCAGTCTTAAACGAGTGCCCGGCGCATACTGTGGTACGCGTGGTAACGTCAAACTGCGCCTCAGGATAAAACGCCGCAATAAAACGCCTGACTATCATGTCATATATCTTGCGCTCGTCGTCTGTGAGCTTACCAGATTGCATCTCCGTAGGCATTAACGCAAAGTGGTCTGAAACCTGCGAATTGTCAAAAATTCTCTTGCCCGCCTTGGAAATATATCCTTCGTCTACGGCGCGCTTTGCGTACTGCGCGTAAGGCTCGGGCAAAGACAGCATAGTGCTGCGGCAAACCCCGCGGTAGTCCTCAGGCAATGCCCGGGAATCTGTGCGCGGATAGGTTATCATCTTGTGCTTTTCGTAAAGGCTCTGCGCTATACTCAGCGTGCGCGCCGCCGGAAGTGAAAAACGGTTGTTAGCTTCTCTTTGAAGCGTGGTTAAATCATATAGGCGCGGCGCTATCTGCTTGGATAACGTCTTCTTGTCCGACGCCGAACCAACTCCTGCGGCGGAAACTTCGGCAAGTATCTTCTTTGCCGTATCTTCGCTCCAAATCCTGTCGGCCTTGTCGAGCGGATTCTTATCGCTCTTTACATAATCTGCCCTCTGCAGCAAGCCTTCATATTCGCCGTTCTTTACGGAAAAACGCACCGCAAGTTTCCAATAGTCCTGCGGCTTGAAATTTTGTATCTCCTTTTCCCTGTCGACTATCAATGCAAGCGTAGGCGTCTGAACCCTTCCTACACTCGCCAGAGCCTTCCCCCTAGAACCAAACATGCGGCTGGTAATTGCCCGCGTCCCGTTTATCCCAACCAGCCAGTCGGACTCGCTCCTGCATCTTGCCGCATCCTGAAGCGGCCTCATCTGCTCTTCCGTACGCAAATCGTCGAAAGCCGCTCTTATCGCAGAGGGTGTCATCGATGAAAACCATAAGCGCAAACGCGGTTTCTTGCACTTGGTTATCTCGTAAATATACGTAAATATAAGCTCACCCTCGCGCCCGGCGTCGCACGCATTTATAAGACAGTCAACATCGGGCCTGTTTATGAGCTTCTTTAGCGACTGCAACTTTGCCTTGCTCTTCTCTATTGGCTTTAACTCAAATTTCTTCGGTATTATTGGCAAAGTTGAAAAAGACCATCTGGCGTATTTCTTGTCTATGTCGTCTGGCATGAAAAGCTCCACCAAATGCCCCAAAGCCGAGGTTATTATGTAATCCTCGTTCTCGTAGTAGTCGTCGGTCTTCTTTGCCTTGCCGAGCGCCCGTGCTATGTCGGCAGCTACACTCGGTTTCTCCGCAATTATAAGCTTTTTCATGTCCAAAGTCTATATTCTGTATGTGGCATAAAATATTTCATTAGCCCAAGATCTTAGGATCCTTATCCACTATGTCTCGAACTATAATATACCTATACCACCTCTCTATTATCCAAAACGGACGGCGCGCACTCTGTGCCTGCACCGTCCGGAAAAAAAGATATATACAATATCGCTCTTAGGCCTGTTTCGCCTTGCCTATGTAAGCGGGCAGAATCTGGTCTATATTGTCCAAAAGCTCCTTCATGGTTGCCGGAGTCTCGTCTCCCATGTTGGAAATTCTGAAGGTCTTTCCCTTTATCTTGCCGTAGCCGCCATTGAATACCATGGCAAAACGCTTCTTTAACTCGTCGAGCAATCCGGGCAAATCTACGTCCAAATTGTTCTTGAAACAGTTGAGCGTTATGGAACCGTACTTCTCCTCTGGGAATAACTCAAACCCATGCGCATATCCCCACTGGCGAACTATCTTGTTGTTCTCCAAATGACGCGCATAACGATTCTCAACTCCCTCTTCAAATATGTCGTCAAGCTTGCTCTTGAGCGCATATATCAAGGAAATTATCGGAGTTGAAGGCGTCTGGTTCTTGTCGTAGAACTTCTTGAACTCCAAGAAATCAAAATAATATCCCCTGCCTTCAACTGTCTCGGCACGCTTCATGGCCTTCTCAGATACTGAGCAGAATGAAAGTCCCGGAGGTATTGCAAGCGCCTTCTGGCAACCCGTTACCATAACGTCTATGCCAAGCTCATCTTTCTTTATCGGCAAGGCTGAAAATGAACTTACGGTGTCTATTATCGATACAACATCCGGAAACTTCTTAAGCACCTCCGAAATAGCGGAAATGTCGCTCATTGTACCGGTTGAAGTCTCATTGTGTATTATCGTTACGGCATCGTACTTGTTGGTTGAAAGCTCCTTCTCGAGAGCCTCCGGATCAACCGGCTTGCCCCATTCGGCAACCAATGCCCCCGCATTCTTGCCGCAGCGCTTTGATACGTCGAACCATTTGTCTGAGAACGCTCCGTTGCAGCAGTTCAATACTCCCTTCTTTACCACGTTGCGTATTGCGCCCTCCATGACGCCCCATGACGAACTGGTACTTAAAAATACAGGGTCGTTCGTATAGAACAACTGTTTTAAGCGCGGCATGACCTCCTCTACGAGCTTCACGAAGTCTTTGCTCCTGTGCCCGAATATGGGGGTTGTCATTGCCTTGTATGTTTTTTCAGAGACCTCTACGGGTCCGGGAATGAACAATTTGTATGACATTTTCGGTTCTTGTTTTGGGTTAGAAAATTTTTACTTTAGGCGAGCGGATTATGCGCCTTGATTATTTCCGTGTTTTCTTTTGCCAGCGTTATAGTGCTCGGATTCCAAACGGCGGCCTCTTCAGGCGTCATCTGGGCAAAAGACATAAGCACAAGCAAATCTCCTATCTTGCCCATGTGGGCTGCCGCTCCCCTCAGCGATATTGTGCGGCTTCCCGCCGGCGCGGGTATTGCGTAGGTCTCAAAACGCTTGCCGTTTGTTATATTACCGACAAGTATTTTCTCCCCGCGAAGTAGCCCCGTCTTTTTCATAAAGTTCTCGTCTATGGCTAAAGAGCCCTCATAGTCGAGCAAAGCGTCCGTGACTGTGGCGCGCAGAATCTTGGACTTTAGAAGTTGTACTAACATTTTTCTTCCTGTTAGAATTTTGTAAAAGCCGACACAAATATAAGTTTTTTAACTTAAGTCAACAATTTTAATAATTTAGACTCTTTCTTTATTGGCCTATATATAATTAAGAACACTTTTTATATGGATATTCAAATTCTTATGTGTTTGCCCTTGTTGTACTTTTGAGTTTTTCTTTCTTAAGAATACTATTTGCTAAAAAAGGCGCCTCTTATTGAGCAGACCTTTGCCGACATAGCCGCTGCGGCTTTTGCCGCCAGAAGCGGAGAGTCTCCATTGGCTATTTTAGACACAAATGTTGCCGTAAAAGAGTCTCCAGCCCCAACGGTATTGACAATATTGGTCTTTACAGCCTCTTGCCTGATGGAGAAATCTTTTCCAAGTATCAATGAGCCGTTCGCACCCAATGTAAGTATAAGATATTTTAGGCGGAATATCTTTAGTATCTTTTCCGCTGCGGAATTATCGTCTAATGTCTTTAGCCCGAAATATTCCTTAAATACCCCAATCTCAAATTCGTTGAGTTTGAGTATATCGGCAAATTCCAAACTCTCAACTATTCTGTCTTTAGAATAGAAGTCTCCGCGTAAATTGGCGTCGAATATCCTAAGAGTGTCTTTGGGACAGTCTGAAAGTATCTTATAGAGTGTATGTGCAGATTCCGCCCCCTCCTGCGCCAGGATGCCGTATGCTATTATTGCAGCCTTGCCTACATATTCTCCAAGGAGTTTGTCGTAAGAGATCTTTTCCCATGCACACCCGCGTTGTATATCGTATGAAACCTCCGAACCGTTTGAATATACAATGGTTTTCCCTGTGGGGAGAAACTCCCTTCTCTGTATGAAGCGCAGGTCGAGCCCGAGTTTTGAAATCCTGTCTGCGGCGGCTTGCCCGTAGTCATCTGCTCCAAGCGCGCTTACAACATAGGGGGTTAGTCCGCACATCTTGCAATAGTACGCAAAATTAAGCGGAGCTCCTCCAAGAGTCTTCGTGCCGTCGGGGAAGCAATCCCAAAGTATTTCACCGAAAGATATGGCAATCTTTTCCATCTTTTAATTAGAAATATCCTATATTTAAATATCTATTCTCAATGCAGAATCTTTCCTTTTGTTTTCAAATAGCAATAATGCTAGGCGCGCACAGACGAGAGCGTCGTCTATGGCATTGTGGTGGCGAAATGTCCCGAGGGAAAAATATTCGGCAAGGGTATCAAGTTTGAAATTCCGTGGTTTTTCAAATGATGGCTTTTTTGTGAATACCTTTCTTGCGGTGCGGCATGTACAGAGAAATTTGTAATCAGGGTAATCCATGCTGTAGCTTGCGTGGGCTGCCTTTAAACAGCGCTCGTCAAATTGAGCGTTGTGCGCCACAAGAGTTAACCCCTCTATCTCTTTCGAAATCTCGCGCCAGACTTCTGGAAATATAGGAGAATTTCGCGTGCTGAAAGAGTCCAGCCCGTGTATGCGGGTATTTATATAAGAGTAATAATCGGGTTGCGGCCTGACAAGGCGGTATATGCTGTCCTTCACATATCCTCCTTTGACAATCACAATCCCAACACTGCATATACTGGCGGGGTCTTGGTTTGCCGTTTCAAAATCTATGGCTGCAAAATCCATATATTAAATATAGATGCTTCCGTGTTTTTTATTCGAGCATTTTTTATTATTTTATTTTTATAAGCTCTCTATCCCAAGAAGCTTCTATGCTCCAAATAGGTGTAAGAGTTGTTTTCTTAACGCCTTACAAATCTTTATTTATTAATTTACGGATTTTTCTTCTTGAAGATCCAACCCTTACTTATAAAAATAAATATATCCATTGTTAGATGGATCAATTGGTATTGGTGTAGGGGCTTATCAATATACTGGAATGATATACATTTTATTCTGGAGGGGTTAACTCTTAAAATATCACATTCATGAGGAAGACAATCTCAATAGTATTCGGCATACTTTTATCGGCGCTAAGTTGCTTTTCTGCGCCGGAAAAGTTTTTTTCATATAGGTCTTTTAATCCAGAGTTTGAAGCCATGAAGCGTTTTGCCAAAGCGGGGGTAAATACCGTGGCGCTCTTTCCGGCAAATACCCATAATTCTATCGGTGGACGCTACTCTAAATATCCAGATGTGTGGGAATGGTTTGACATCTACAATTTTGACTCTCTCGACAAGCAGTTCGACGATGTATTATCCGTAAATCCCTCGGCAAACTTTGTATGCATAGTTGATCTTAACAGCCCAATTTGGCTTTCACGCAGAATGACTTTGCATGGATATTCCATGGAGAGCGACAGTTTCACTCAGCTTTCAAACGCAGTAGCCAATCCCCATTGGCGAGAGGCTGTTGAGAATTACTTAAAGGCGTTTTTAGAGCATACTGAAAAGAAATACGGTTCTAAGATAAAAGCTTATCTGCTCGCATGCGGTCAGACGGACGAATGGATGGATTACAGCAACTATTTTGCCGCCAGATTCAAGACTGAACGTTGGAAGGAATGGCAAGAAGGGCGTGGTATAAATCCGGTTGATGTGCCTTCTTTCAAGCGTATAGACAGCGCTTCATTTGAAAATTTCCTAAGAGATCCAAAAACTGAGGCAGATATTCTCAATTATCTCGAATTTTCCAGCGATATAATTGCCTCCACAATAGAGCACTTTGCCAAGATAACCAGGCAGAGTGTATCTAAGGACAAGCAGATAGGCATATTCTTTGGATACATATTGCAGCTTGAGCACAAGCGGCTTGTATCATGCGGACATCTTTGTTATGAGAGGGTTTTTGATTGTCCATATATAGATTTCTATGTAAGCCCCGGAACTTATGATGATAGAAAAATGGGGCAGGGCAGCGGTTTCATGTGTCCGAACGGTTCGCGCATGCTGCGCGGTAAAGGTTGGCTGCATGAGATAGACCACAGGACATTTTCCACTAAAGTCCCAAATTCAAAAGTCCCGGGATTTGATTCGGGCTGGAAGACACAATCAGAGGTCTGTGCTGGTTTAAAGCGAGAGTTTTCCCTCAGTATAATAAACGGGGCTTCTCTATGGTGTTTCGATATGTGGGGAGGATTTTTCGACACTCCAGACACCATGGCTCTTATCGAGAAATCGCGCAAATTGTGGGAAAAATACGCCTCATTAAATGCCGATAGCGCTGCGGAGATAGCCTTGGTGGTAGATCCTCAAAGCGCCGTTTACATAAACGACAACAACCGTAAGTGCGCTGAGCCTTTCTTGCGCATGCGCACCAAGTTAAATGCTGTGGGAGCTCCCTTCGAGGTGTATTCCTTCGGCGATTTGGACAAAGCTGATTTATCCAAGATAAAGCTTTTTATATTTCCCGCAATGTTTCATCTTACAAAGGAACGCAGAGAGCTGCTTGAAAAATACGTATTTAAAGACTCCAAGACGTCTCTTTTTATACATGCAGCAGGCATATCCGACGGCAAGAGTCTTGACGTATCGAGGGTGAAGGATCTTACCGGATTTGAATACGGCGCCAAAGGCGTTAACGAAAAAGATTTTGGCTCATATAAGATAGCCTACATAGGAGATTATTCCGAAGCGACCGCCGGAGTTATACGTTCGTTGGCTGAAAAATCAGGCGTAAGGCTCTACGCAGATTTGGGCAACCCCGTTTATGCGAATAGCCGCCTTGTTGCGGTTCATACTGCCGACGGAGGTGAAAAAACAGTGAACCTACCCAGGAAGTGCTCCAAAGTTGTGGAGCTATTCTCCGGAAGGACTGTTGCGGAAAATACCGATAAGTTTGTGTATAAATTTTCCTCTCCCGACACCGCCTTATTTGAGCTTGTAGACTAATTTTTATTTTAGTGGAAAGGCTATCTTTTCAGCATATTTTTTTATATTAAAAGTTGGGTTTTCTTTTTCAGGCAGAGATATTTTTTCTGAGAAATTCTTGCAATAAAAAAGGCCGATTCCACAAGTCTCTAATACGCGGAATCGGTCTTTAGAAGAATTTTTTAAGCAGTAAAGCCTGGCTGTTTTACATGGCAAGCCCGCCGTCGACGGAGATGGTTTGCCCCGTTATATAGCCGGCTTCCTCGGAGCAGAGGAAAACGCAAAGATTTGCAATTTCTTCAGGCAAGCCCATGCGCTTTAACGGAATTGTATCTATGGCTTTTTGCATTATGGCCGGAGAAAGCGCAGCGGTCATATCTGTCTTTATGAACCCCGGAGCTATTGCATTTACGGTTATTGAGCGCGATGCGAACTCTCTTGCAAGGGTTTTTGTTAGTCCAATTATACCCGCCTTTGCGCTTGAGTAATTTGCCTGCCCGGCGTTGCCCATCACACCTGAAACCGAGCTGATATTTACAATTCTGCCCCAGCGGTTCTGAAGGATTGCGCGGGAGAGATCTCTTATGAGATAAAAACAAGATGAAAGGTTGGTGTTTATTACACTCTGCCAGTCTTCGTCTGTCATGCGCATAAGGAGGTTGTCGCGCGTGATGCCGGCGTTGTTTACAAGAATGTCAACCTTGCCAAATTCCTTCAGGATATTTGCTACGTTTTCCTTAACCTGGGCTGGATCGGATACGTCGAATGCAAAGGCTTTTGCCTTGCCGCCGCCGGCGTTTATTTCGTCGGCCACTGCGCCGCAGGAGGAAGGGTTTTTGCTAACGCATATTACGGTGCAACCCTGTTCGGCGAGTTTTTTTGCGATGGCTTTACCTATGCCGCGCCCTGCGCCGCTTACCAGGGCTATTCTATTTGCAAATGTAAGTTTCATGTTTTTGAATAGTGGCTTTTCGGATTCAAATGTCGAGTACGGAATTTGCCTTGAAACGCCCTTTTATTTCTGTGCCGGGTTGCAAAGGCAATTATTTGGGCGGCAGATATATTCCCTTTGGAGAGAAATATGGCAGGGGAAAGCGCGTTTTTTTAGATGGGGCACATTTTACTTTGAATAGGAAAAGGTGTTTTTATGAAATTTTGCTGATAAAAAAATGCTTGCATGGCGGGGGCAAAAGGGTATGTTTTGTTCTTTTTACAGGTCGGCTTGTCGGGTTTTCGGCGGGCCGAGAAACAAATCAACAAAAATCCTCAACCCCGCGCGGGGGGTAAAAGCCCCGGGCGAATAAGGTACATCAAAATAAATGAGTAACGTAATGGAAGAACTGCTTGCAAACAGCAGTTTCGCAGAACTCAAATCCG